>NZ_CAXAQI010000024.1:0-84505 GCF_963970695.1 Pseudomonas sp. EL_65y_Pfl1_R83
AGAAAGAAGCCGTGATCGGCAGATGCGCGCCTTGGAACGCAAGGCACGCAAACTGGGATTGCAGCTGGTTAAAGCGGCTTAAATTTTAAGAGCAAAAACAATGAGTTAATTTTTGTTTGATAAGAGCAGGCTTGCCTGCTGCCACATGTTTGTCCGGCGTTTACAGCTGGCCGTCGATGTCGATGACGGCGCCGGTCAGAAAGCCGTTCTCCATGGCCACTACATACCCCGCCGCCACTTCTTCGGCCTGCCCTACCCGGCCGACCGGCAACCCACCGCCCGCCTTGGCAAACATGGCCAGACGCTGGTCTTCAGCCTCGTGGCACTGCCGGTGGTGCCCGATCACCACCGCATCCCCTGTGCCAGCCCGGATTACCTGGCACGCCACGGCACGCCCGGAACACCGGCCGATCTGGCGCAACACAACACGCTGCGCTACATGCGTCAGGGCCGGGCCAACAGTACCTGGTACTTTCGCCAGGGTGCGCTGCTTCAGGAGGTCGAGGTCACGGGCGATTACTTGAGCGATGACGGCGAAATCGTCCGGCGCTGGGCGTTGGCCGGTCACGGCATCGCCTACAAAGCCAATCTGGATATTGCCCGCGACATCAAAGCTAGTCGGCTGGTGCCCTTGCTGCCTGATTGGCAAGGCGAACCGACGCCGTTCAACCTGATGTGCCCCCACCGCCTGCAAGTATCGGAACGTGTGAAGGTACTGCATCGTTTTTTACATGTGCGTTGTCAGGCCTTGCTGAGCACATGAAGAAACGCGTAGAGGGCTTGTCCCAGAGCCTTTGAGTCTGGTATTGCAGGGGGCACGTTTCCCGACTTGAGGAGTCACCCATGATTTACCGCACATTGGGCCAATCCGGTTTGAAGGTCAGCGCCTTGACCCTGGGCACCATGATGTTTGGCGAACAGACCAACACCGAAGACTCGCTGCGCATCATCGACAAGGCCTGGGACCAGGGCATCAATTTTATTGACACGGCGGACGTCTACACGGGCGGACGCTCCGAGGAAATCGTCGGCGAAGCTATCACCCGGCAACGTCAAGACTGGATCGTGGCGTCCAAAGTCGGGTTCGGCCCGCCGGACGGCCTTCCCAACCGCAGCGGCCTGAGTCGCAAGCACATTTTCAACGCACTGGAAGCCAGCCTCACGCGCCTGGACACTGATTACCTCGACATCTATTACCTGCACCGCGAGGACCACAACACGCCGCTGGACGTGACGGTGTCGGCGATAGGCGACCTGATCCGCCAGGGCAAGGTCCGTTACTGGGGCTTGTCCAACTATCGGGGCTGGCGCATTGCCGAAGTGATTCGCGTGGCCGAACGCCTGGGCGTGGACAAACCCGTGATCAGCCAGCCGCTGTACAACATCGTCAACCGCCAGGCCGAAGTCGAGCAGATCACCGCCGCGGCGGCCTACGGTTTGGGCGTGGTGCCTTATAGCCCACTGGCGCGGGGCGTGCTCAGCGGCAAATATGCCCCGGACGTGGCCCCCGAAGTCGGCAGCCGCGCGGCGCGCCAGGACAAACGCATCCTGGAAACAGAATGGCGCGTGGAGTCCCTGCGCATCGCCCAGCAGATCCAGCAATACACCCAAGGGCGCGGCGTCGGGATTATCGAGTTTGCAATTGCCTGGGTGTTGAACAACTCGGCGGTGAGTTCGGCGATTGTCGGGCCACGCACCGAGGCGCAGTGGGATGCCTACATAGGCGCCCTGGATGTGAAGATCACGGCGGAAGATGAAGCGTTCATTGATTCGCTGGTGACGCCGGGGCATTCGTCCACCCCCGGCTTTAATGATGTGGGGCACTTCGTCTCGGGCCGAGCAGCGCGCGCTTAGGCTATTGAGCCTTTTTGTGGTGAGCACAAGATCAAATGTTGGAGCTGTCGAGCTTTAGCGAGGCTGCGATGCAGGCGCTGCGGTTCATCAGGCACATCGAGGTGATCCCTTCGCTGCCCCGCTAAAGCTCGACAGCTCCCACATTCCACCTGCTTCGCCTGCAAGACCGGGCTCAATTTATGGGCCGCCGCGAGAAATTTTCCTGAAAACCGCCCCAAAACAGAGCAACCCTCTCCCGCCAAAAGCACCATAATCTCCCTCCTGAAATCCCCCCTCTTGTGTATCAATGGTTTTCGCGAGGACAGTGTGTCTAAAGGTGTTGTGTTATCGGTCTTGGCCTCGGTGTTGTTTGCCGTGATGTATTACTTCACATCATTGCTGACCCCCTTGAGCGGCCTGGAAATTTTCGGCTGGCGCATGTTGCTCACCGTGCCCTGCATGACGGTATTCATGATCGTCAGCGGCGAATGGCGACGGGTGTGGGAGTTGGTGCGGATGTTGGCGGACCGGCCGCGCTTGATTGCCGGTGTGTTGGTGTCTTCGGCCTTGCTGGGCGTGCAGTTGTGGCTGTTCATGTGGGCGCCGTTGAACGGGCGCAGCCTGGATGTGTCGGTGGGTTACTTCCTGTTGCCACTCACCATGGTGCTGACCGGCCGCCTGGTGTGGGGCGAGCAGCTTTCGTACTTGCAGCGGGTCGCGGTATTTTTTGCAGGCCTTGGGGTGCTCAACGAGTTGTACCAGGCCGGTGGTTTCTCTTGGGCAACGTTGGTGGTGGTCATCGGCTACCCGGTGTACTTCGTCGTGCGCAAATACCTTAAGACCGATCATCTGGGTGGGCTCTGGCTGGATATGGCGCTGATGCTGCCGGTGGCCTGGTGGTTTGTGCAGAGTGGCGAGCAAGGTTTTGCGGTGTTGGATGCCTACCCGAAGTTGTACGCGTTGATTCCACTGCTGGGGCTGATCAGTGCGTCGGCGCTGGTGAGCTACATCATCGCCAGTCGTTTGCTGGCGTTCAGCCTGTTCGGGCTGCTCAGCTACGTAGAGCCGGTACTGTTGCTCGGTGTGGCGCTGATCTTGGGCGAAGGGATCAAGGGCGGCGAATGGCTGACCTACATTCCGATCTGGCTGGCGGTGATGGTGCTGGTGTTTGAAGGGTTCAAGCACTTGGTACGTCATCGCAGAGCCTGATTGGCAGGCATTAAAAAGCCCGGCCGAGGTTGTCCTCGGCCGGGCTTTTTTACACTTAGTCGGCGGTCAACACACCACGGCGTACTTGGTCGCGCTCGATCGACTCGAACAACGCCTTGAAGTTGCCCTCGCCAAACCCATCGTCGCCCTTGCGCTGGATGAATTCGAAGAACACCGGTCCCATCAGGGTTTCCGAGAAAATCTGCAGCAGCAGGCGCTTATCGCCCTCAACCGAAGAACCATCGAGCAGGATGCCGCGTGCTTGCAGTTGATCCACTGGCTCGCCGTGGTTCGGCAAGCGGCCTTCAAGCATTTCGTAGTAAGTGTCCGGCGGCGCGGTCATGAAGCGCATGCCGATCTTCTTCAATGCGTCCCAGGTCTTGACCAGGTCGTCAGAGAGGAACGCCACGTGCTGGATGCCTTCGCCATTGAACTGCATCAGGAACTCTTCGATCTGCCCGGCCCCCTTGGACGACTCTTCGTTCAGCGGGATGCGGATCATGCCGTCCGGCGCGCTCATGGCCTTGGAGGTCAGGCCGGTGTATTCGCCCTTGATGTCGAAGTAGCGCGCTTCACGGAAGTTGAACAGTTTCTCGTAGAAGTTGGCCCAGTAGGCCATGCGCCCGCGATAAACGTTGTGGGTCAGGTGGTCGATGACCTTGAGACCGGCGCCTTGCGGGTTACGCTCAACACCGTCGAGAAACACAAAGTCGATGTCATAGATCGAGCTGCCTTCGCCGAAACGGTCGATGAGGTACAGCGGCGCGCCGCCAATGCCTTTGATCGCCGGCAGGTTCAATTCCATCGGGCCGGTTTCGATATGAATCGGCTGCGCCCCCAGCTCAAGCGCGCGGTTATAGGCCTGTTGCGAGTCCTTGACGCGGAACGCCATGCCGCACACCGACGGGCCGTGCTCGGCCGCAAAGTACGAGGCAATGCTGTTGGGTTCGTTGTTGAGGATCAGGTTGATCTCGCCCTGGCGGTACAGGTGCACGTTCTTGGAACGGTGGGTCGCGACTTTGCTGAAGCCCATGATCTCGAAGATCGGCTCCAGGGTGCCTGGCGTCGGCGACGCGAATTCGATGAATTCAAAGCCCATCAGGCCCATTGGGTTTTCGTATAGATCTGCCATGATTTGGCGCCTCATCATTCTTGTTTAGTGACGGTTTCAATTGCCAGCAAGGATGAGAGGCACGGGCGGCGCACAGGAGAGGCCTCGCACACTGCGGGCGAGGAAATCACCAAAGATGAGGGGGGAGCCGAGTAGCTTCATGGTGTCATCAGTCTCTGACGGCCGAGGCTTGCGTGAGCGCAAGTCATATTCTTGTATGCGTAAATCGATTCTACACAGCGTAACCGTATTTGTCCGTACTCTTATCAAATCCCCAACGCCCTGGCACGTGCAAGGGGTTTATTGCACAGATAGATGCCCAGCAGGATCACCGTACCACCGGCCAGCATCGGCGCAGTCAATGGCTCGCCCAGCAGCAAAGCGCCAGAGATCACGGCTGTCAGCGGGTTAAGCGCGATAAATACGCCGGAACGTGTCGCGCCGATTTGGCGGATGCCATCGTAATAGCCGATATAGGCCAGCGCCGAACCCAGCACGCCCAGGTACGCCAGGCTCAGTACTTGCGGGGCATGCAGGCTGCCAATCGCCTCGACCGAGACGCGGCCCATGATCAGCGTGGTCGCGGTGAGCATCAGGGTGCCCAACAGTATCGACCACGTCACCGTCTGTAGCGGCCCGAGGCTCTGGTTCAACCCTCGGGAAAACAGCGAGTAGACGCCCCACCCCACTACGCACCCGAAGATCAGCAAATCCCCGCGCCAAGTGTTGTTCGCTTCGCTCAGCACGTGAGGATTGCGACTGACGATGACCAGGGCGGCGCCCGTCAGGCATAACGCGATACCCAGGATTTTGCGGGTGTTCAGGCGATCCTTGAATAACCACCAGGACGCCAGGCCGATCACCGCCGGGTTCAACGCCACGATCAATGAAGCCCGCGACGCATTGATGTAGTGCAACCCGTAGAAGAAACACACGTTGTAGAAAAAGATACCGAAAAAACCCAGCATCACCAGTTGTCCCATCTGCCTTGGGCTTGGATGGGCCAATGGGATGCGCGCAAATCCCATGAACACCAGCAATGCCAGGCTGGCCAGCAGAAACCGCAGGCTGGCCGCCAGTAGAGGGTCGACCGCCGCGCCCAGGTAGCGACCGGCCACGAAGGTACCGCCCCAAATCATGGTGACGGCAGCGAGCTTCATATAAGTGATGCGATCCGGGGGTAAATGCACAGGCTGAGGCTCTAATGGCTTGAGGGTTGGCCCATTCTTCTGGTAATACATCATCATCGTAAAATGAGTAATTACTCATGACCCTGACCCAACTCGAAATATTCTCCCAGGTGGCCGAGCTGCAAGGCTTTACCAGCGCGGCCCACCGACTGGGTATCAGCCAGTCGGCGGTGTCCCATGCAATCAAGGGCCTGGAACAGGAACTGGGTGTGGCGTTGTTCAGACGTCACCAGGCTCAGGTGGAACTCAGTGATATTGGCGCGCAATTGCTCGGACGCGCCCGGGCAATGCTTGGTCTGGCGAACACCTTGCAACAGGAAGCGGCGGATGCGCGGGGCATGAAACGCGGGACGCTGCGCATCGGTTCCTTTGGACCGACGGCCTCGAATCACCTGTTGCCGAAGATCCTCAGCCAGTTCCGCCTGGCGTACCCAGGCATTGAAGTGCATGTGGACGAAGGGCCGGACAGGCAGGTTATCCAATGGCTCGACGAGCGCCGTATCGATATTGGCTTTGTGGTGCTGGAACAGGAACGCTTTGATACCTTCGCCCTGTTCGAGGACCAGATGGTTGCGCTGCTGCCCGCCGACCATCATCTGGCCGCGTGCGAACAGGTTAGCCTCAAGGACTTGTGCAACGAACCGTTCGCCCTGACTGAGGCCGGCTCCACTGAAATGGTGGTGCGGCTGTTCAACGAGGCGCGGCTGACGCCAAACGTGCGCTATCGCTGCTCACAGTTGCTGAGCACGCTGGAAACCGTCAGCCGGGGTGAGGCCGTGAGCGTGGTGGCACAAGCCTCCTTGCCGAAGGGGTGCGACCAGCGTTATGTGCAGTGCGCGCTGTCACCGCGTGTGCCACGCCACGTGGGCCTGGCGGTACTGGACCGGCGCCAGTCTTCCCCCGCAACCCTCGCCTTTATCCGCATTGCCCAAGGCCTGGAACTGTAGCGCTGGCTACTGGCCAAATGGCTAGGCACCACGAGCTTATTTGGGCCAAGCCAACTATCATCGACTGAATCTGACCCAGGCAACAGGCCGTTCACTTCATGCCCCTGACCGTTAACGGCCCGCGAAAACGCGCCACGCGTTACTTGATCACGTCCTTGAGTGCCTTGCTGCCGATTGCACTCGGGGTGGTCATCCTGCACTGGCAAGCCGAACGCACCCTGCAGCAAAGCACCGCCCAGACAGCCCAGGAAGCCCTGCGCCAATTCGACTTGATGCTCGATAACACCGCACTCGCCGCCCAGGCCTTGCTGCCTTTGGCGGGGCAACCTTGTGACAGCAGTACGCAGTTGGCCCTGCGCGAACAGGTCACGCGTCGGCCGTTTGTGCGCGCGACCACCTTGTCCTGGCAGAAAAATATCTATTGCAGCTCGCTGTTTGGCGATAAATACGCGTCACCGGTCAATCCGGATGACTACGTCGACGGCCGCTTATGGCTGATGAATGGCAACCCGGTGACGCCGAATACCGCTCTACTGGTTTACCGGTTGGTCGACGGCGACAAGGCCGCTTTTGCGTCGATTGATGGCTATCACCTGACCAACGCTCTGCGCTTGATCAGCCGTTACGCCTACCTGGTCCTGCAAGTTGGCCCGAATTGGCTAGGGGCTGATGGCAAGGTGCATAACACCGCCATACCCTTTTTTGCGGTGGCGCATCATGAATTGGTATCCGATCGCTATCACTACCGCGTCACCGCTGGCATGCCGACAGGTGAAGTGTGGCGGTACATGCAGGCCCGGTATGCGGCCTTGTTCAGCCTGGTGGTGTTCTTTGGCGTGCTGGCGGGCGCATTGGCGCATTGGCTGCAAAAGCGCTCTTCAGCGCCGACCCAGGAACTGCAACGGGCGCTGGGCGCCAATGAATTCATTCCGTATTTCCAGCCAGTGGTGCGCGGTGATACGCGCGAGTGGGCCGGCTGCGAAGTGTTGATGCGCTGGCAACACCCTAAGGAAGGCCTGGTGCGTCCTGACCTGTTCATCCCCCTGGCCGAGCATTCGGGCCTGATTGTGCCGATGACCCGCGCCCTGTTGCGTCAGACCGCCGCGCAACTGGCGCCGCAGGCCGCGCGCTTCACCCCTGGCTTTCATATCGGCGTAAATATCACCTCACGCCATTGCCAGGACCTGGCACTGGTGGATGACTGTCGGGAGTTTCTCGCCGCGTTCCCCGTGGGCCAGGTAACGCTGGTGCTCGAACTGACCGAACGTGAGTTGATCGAGCCCAGCGATATCACGCGGCGCTTGTTCGACGCGCTGCATGAACTGGGCGTGATGATTGCCATCGACGACTTTGGCACCGGTCATTCCAGCCTGGGTTACTTGCGCAACTTCAATGTGGACTACTTGAAGATCGACCAGAGTTTTGTCGCCATGATCGGCGCCGATGCACTATCACGGCATATTCTGGACAGCATCATAGAACTGTCTGGCAAGCTCGACTTGGGCATCGTTGCGGAGGGTGTGGAAACCGCTGAACAGCGTGATTATCTAGCCACTCAAGGTGTGGATTTCCTGCAGGGCTATCTGTTCGGAAGGCCTTTGCCCTGCGATGAATTTATTAAATCCCTGGCCAGCCATTGAATAGCCGCACACGCGATGCTCTGAAATAATGTTATTTAGACAAAAGACATGATTTACTCGCAGCGGATTAACTACTACAATTTTTCCTGCCTGTGCAGAACTCGCAGGACGACTTCTTTCTTGGGTCGCCTTAAAGCGCTTGGCTTATAGCTTTGTCTGCAGTTGATATCAGCCAACAACATTATTGGAGTACAGATTTTGTCCAGACTCGCCGAATTTCGCGCAGCAGAAAAAGCCCTTCAAGAGCAGCTTGCCCAGCTGGAATCCCTGAAGAACGACGCCGGCCTGAAGAAAGAAATCGAATTCGAAGAAAAGCTTCAAGCCCTGATGAAGAGCTATGGCAAAGGCCTGCGAGACATCATTTCCATCCTTGATCCAAACCCTGGCAAGTCCAGCGCTGCTGCCGCTACCGCACCAAAACAGCGCCGTGCACGCGTGGTCAAGGTTTACCAGAACCCGCACACCGGTGAGCTGATCGAAACCAAAGGCGGCAACCACCGTGGCCTCAAGGCCTGGAAAGAACAGTACGGCGCCACCACTGTAGATTCCTGGCTGCGCGGCTGATCACACCGCACTAACAAAGAGCCCCGCTTATGCGGGGCTTTTTTATTTCAGCGGCTCGAAACCGAACTTAAATAACGTTTCATCATGTTCATGATCGATGGGCATTACATACTTAAAGTTTCAGGCTATCGCGCACCGAACTGACTTCGTCCTTGCTTGCTTCGTATGCTTCGGCCTGCCCCGCGTATGAAAAAACATACGCCTTATCGGCATCAACCGCGCCGACCAATGTTTGCGAAAGCACGTGACGCCCGTTTTCGGTTATCACACAAGTAGTTTCCAGCGCTTCCAGACGGCTCAATGTTGTAGGGCGCATCTTGCTGCATACACTTTGATAACCGCCCTTGGCAAAATCTTTCTGAATCGACTTGCGCATCTCCAGCAGTACACCTTGAAGATTAACAGTGTGCCCCGCGTCAATCGGTGTGCCGGTCAACTCCATGACCATCAAGGTCGCGCCATTTTCATCGTTCTTGATCGCCCGTTGCCGAGAGACAGGCCGAGGTTTACCGGGCGTGTCGCCATCGTGCGTCACCTCTTCGATTTGCCAGCCGCTGGGCCAATGGACCTCAGGGTCGGCCGCCAGTACGAAAGGACTGCCCAACAGCAAACACACAGCGCTCAACAACGGTTTACGAAGTTCGATCATTGCGAAAAACACCCAAGGTTCAAGCGCCAAAGTTTGAGCCCCAGCCCCACTGGTCGCAAGGCCTGCGTGGCCTTTTTCATTTGGCGCGCGGCGCAGGCCTTGCGTATCATGGCCTGGCTGCACGGATGCCAGCCGCAAGCCAAGGACCTGCTCACATCTTAGAGCCGCGTTTGCCCCATTTTTTCTGGAGGGCCCATGAGCCTGCACGAACTGAACACTTTCCCGGGCGTCACTGCCCAACCTGACACCGCCACCACGAACTTTGTGTTCAACCACACCATGCTGCGGGTCAAGGACATCACCAAGTCGCTGGACTTCTACACGCGCGTCCTGGGCTTTTCGCTGGTTGAGAAACGCGACTTCCCGGAAGCCGAGTTCAGCCTGTATTTCCTGGCCCTGGTGGACAAATCCCAGATCCCGGCCGACGCTGCCGAACGTACCCAGTGGATGAAGTCGATCCCAGGTATCCTGGAGCTGACTCACAACCACGGCACCGAAAACGACGCCGACTTCGCCTACCACAACGGCAACACCGACCCGCGTGGCTTTGGCCACATCTGCATCTCGGTACCGGATATCGTCGCGGCCTGTGAGCGTTTCGAAGCCCTGGGCTGTGACTTCCAGAAGCGCCTGAGCGATGGTCGCATGAAAAGCCTAGCGCTCATCAAGGACCCTGACGCTTACTGGGTTGAGATCATTCAGCCAGCACCGATGTAAACGAAAAAACCCCATGATGGCTCATGGGGTTTTTCATTTTCGGGCTGGAATTTACGCTGGCGCAGAGGTACGAATCAGGTGATCGAAAGCACTCAGCGAAGCTTTGGCGCCCTCGCCCACTGCAATCACGATCTGCTTGTAGGGCACAGTCGTTACGTCGCCGGCAGCAAACACACCTGGCAATGAAGTCTCTCCACGCGCATCGACGATGATCTCACCGCGGGGGGTCAGCTCTACGGTGCCTTTGAGCCAGTCGGTGTTGGGCAGCAAACCGATCTGTACGAAGATACCTTCGAGGTCGATAGTCTTGAACTCGCCGCTGTCGCGATCCTTGTACGCCAAACCGGTGACTTTCTGGCCATCGCCTTTCACTTCACTGGTCAGTGCACTGGTGATCACGTCAACGTTCGGCAGGCTGTAAAGCTTGCGCTGCAATACAGCGTCGGCGCGCAACTTGCTGTCGAACTCAAGCAAGGTCACGTGGCTGACGATCCCGGCCAGGTCGATGGCCGCTTCAACGCCGGAGTTACCGCCGCCGATCACTGCCACACGCTTGCCCTTGAACAACGGACCATCGCAGTGCGGGCAGAAACACACGCCTTTAGCCTTGTATTCCTGCTCACCCGGCACACCCATTTCGCGCCAGCGAGCACCGGTGGCCAGGATCACGGTTTTGGACTTGAGGGTCGCACCGCTTTCGAAGCGAATCTCATGCAACTCACCGGCGTTTTTCGCAGGGATCAGGCTGCTGGCACGCTGCAGGTTCATGATGTCCACGTCGTACTGACGGACATGGGCTTCAAGCGCACTGGCCAGTTTCGGGCCTTCGGTTTCCTGTACCGAGATAAAGTTCTCGATGGACATGGTGTCCAGTACCTGCCCACCAAAACGCTCAGCCGCCACGCCGGTACGAATGCCTTTACGTGCGGCGTAGATCGCAGCCGCAGAACCGGCCGGGCCACCGCCGACAACAAGGACATCAAAGGCGTCTTTGGCGCTGATTTGCTCGGCGGCTTTTTCGATACCGCTGGTGTCGAGCTTGGCGAGAATCTCTTCCAGGCCCATGCGGCCCTGGCCGAAGTTCACACCATTGAGGTACACGCTCGGCACTGCCATAACCTGGCGTTCGTCGACTTCAGCCTGGAACAACGCCCCGTCGATAGCGACGTGGCGGATGTTCGGGTTAAGCACAGCCATCAGGTTCAGCGCCTGGACCACGTCCGGGCAGTTTTGGCACGACAGCGAGAAGTAAGTTTCGAAGCTGAACTCGCCTTTAAGGGCGCGAATCTGTTCAATCACTTCGACACTGGCCTTCGACGGGTGGCCACCGACTTGCAGCAGGGCCAACACCAACGAAGTGAATTCATGGCCCATGGGGATACCGGCGAAACGCAGGCTGATCTCGGCACCCGGGCGGTTGATGGAGAACGAAGGCTTACGCGCATCATCGCCATCGGTTTTCAGGGTAATCAGCGTAGTGAGGCTGACGACGTCCTGTAGAAGAGCAAGCATTTCCTGGGATTTCGCGCCGTCGTCGAGGGAGGCAACGATCTCGATCGGCTGGGTAACCCGCTCCAGGTATGACTTCAACTGAGCTTTAAGATTGGCGTCCAACATACGGGCGATTTCCTTGAATTCTGGGTATAAAAAAACGCCCGAGCGAATCTCGCCCGGGCGTTTTTGAGGGCGGTTGCAGCTTACTGGGTAGGTGCGGAATACCGCCCTTGATGCTTCACAGACTTAGATCTTGCCGACCAGGTCCAGGGACGGAGCCAGAGTGGCCTCGCCTTCTTTCCACTTGGCTGGGCACACTTCGCCCGGGTGGGCAGCCACGTACTGAGCGGCTTTGATTTTGCGCAGCAGCTCGGAAGCATCACGGCCAACACCACCGTCGTTCAGTTCAACGATCTTGATCTGACCTTCTGGGTTGATCACGAACGTACCGCGGTCTGCCAGGCCAGCTTCTTCGATCAGTACGTCGAAGTTGCGGGAGATGGTCAGGGTTGGGTCGCCGATCATGGTGTACTGGATTTTGCCGATGGCTGGCGAGGTGTTGTGCCAGGCAGCATGGGCAAAGTGGGTGTCGGTGGAAACGCTGTAGATCTCAACGCCCAGCTTTTGGAATTCGGCGTAGTTGTCAGCCAGGTCTTCCAGCTCGGTTGGGCAAACGAAGGTGAAGTCGGCTGGGTAGAAGAACACAACGGACCATTTGCCTTTCAGGTCAGCGTCGGTCACATCGACGAAGCTGCCGTTTTTGTAGGCGGTCGCTTTGAACGGTTTTACTTGGCTGTTGATGATAGGCATCGTTGACTCTCCGTCAGGGTTTGTAGAAGGGCTTAGTAAGTTGATGAGGTGAATCCTACCGACTCTCTCTGACGATGGCTCATTGGCAAACCTCATGCTGACGATTGGTTTTCCCTATCAGGTGACTGTATTAATAGAAGAAATCTCAAAGCAGCGGTTGTGTCGCCAAGGTCATGCCAAGAAAGGGCGTCGCTTCAACATAGCGCATGGCAGATTTCATGTCGCTCCAGCCGACGTAACTCATCAACGACTTCAAATCCCAACCACTGCGATGCGCCCACGTGGCAAAGCCTCGGCGTAATGAGTGGCTGGTGTATTGCTCGGCGGGGATGCCGGCGCGCTCCAGCGCCTGGCGCAACAATGGAATCACGCTGTTGGGGTGCACCCCCTCCGCCCCCAGGTTGCCCCAGCGATCAATGCCGCGAAACACCGGGCCACGGACCAGGGCCGAGGCGCTGAGCCATTCACTGTAGGCTTGCACTGGGCACAAACGCAGCAGCGCCGGGGTGTGATAGGTCTTGCCAAGGTTGTCGCGGTCGCTTTTGCTGCGCGGTAGATAAAGGCTAATGCCGGCACCGGGTGTAGCCTGCACATGCTCGATATCGAGGCGACACAGCTCATCGCTGCGAAAGCCCCGCCAGAAACCCAACAGGATCAGCGCAGTGTCGCGCTTGGCACGCAGCAACCGGGGCTGATCCTGTGCCTGGGCTGCCTCTTTCGCGTCGACCTCAAGAGATGCAACCACCTGTTCCAAATGCTTGAGCTGCAACGGCTCGGCTTGTTTCTCCTGCGCCGGGTGCACGGCACGAATGCCCTTGAGCACCTTGCGCACTACTGGCGCTTTAGTTGGGTCGGGAAACCCCTGGCTCGTATGCCATTGCGCCAATGCCGACAGGCGCAGCTTCAAGGTGTTGACGGCCAACACGCCTGCGTGAGCGACCAGGTAGCGCGCCACGCTGTCGCTGGTCGCAGGCAGGAACCCGCCCCAACTCACTTCGAAGTGCTCGATGGCTGCGCGATAACTGCGTCGGGTGTTGTCGCGGGTGGCGGCGTTGAGATAACGATCGAGATCGCTCATAGAAGGCCTATTCGTACTGCTGACAGGTGGATTCGCGATTAAAAAGCTAATGACACGGGATAATACGCCAATATCCCATCTGTTAACTCATGATTTTCAACACGTTTTAATGCATGATATAGTACGTAAATACATACTACGTACCACAGTACTAAATCGACGGAGACCCCATGGCTCGCGGCGGCATCAATAAAGCAGTAGTTCAAACAGCACGCCTGGCGCTCCTCGCCCGCGGCGAAAACCCCAGCATCGACGCCGTACGCATCGAAATGGGCAACACGGGCTCTAAAACCACGATTCATCGGTATTTAAAGGAGTTGGACGAAAGCGAAACCCGCCTCACCATCACCGAAGCGCCGATAGACGACGAGCTTGGCGAACTGGTGGCGCGGTTGGCTCAACGCCTGAAGGAGAAAGCCCAGGAGCCTATCGACCTGGCCCTGGCGCAATTCGAGCAGCAGAAAGCCGCTCTGCTCGCTCAGATCGAAGCCCTCAAGGAGGCTCACAGTCAACTCAAGCAACAATTCGATATCCAATCCGCGGCCCTGGCAGAAGAAAGCGCAGCGCTGCAAACGGCCAGCACCAGCCTGCAGACGGAGCAAACCCGTAACGCCGGGCTGAGCCAGGCGTGCAGCGATTACGCGCTACGGATTAACGACAAGGAAGAACAGATTCGTTCGCTGGAAGAAAAGCACCTGCACGCCCGCGACGCCCTCGAGCACTACCGCAATGCGATCAAGGAACAGCGCGAACAGGAACAGCGCCGCCACGAAGGGCAACTGCAACAGGCACAAGCCGAATTGCGCCAGGCCCAGCAGAGCGCAATGGTGCGCCAGGATGAGATCACCCAGCTGCATCGCGACAATGAGCGGTTGTTGATCGAACATCGCGCAACCGCGAAGGAGCTGGCTGCGCTGCAGGAGCAATTGCGCAAGGATCAGGCCCAGCAGCTCAAGCTGAGCGAACAGGTAAGCTTGATTGAAAGCGAGCGCACCCTGCTTCAGGAGCGCCTACGGGTTGCCGTGCTGGAGAGCCAGTCACGCCAAGAAGCGCTGACCGAACACCAGCACACCAACAAAACCCTGGAACTGGACCTGATCAAGGCTCAAGCAAGCATTGAGGCGTTGCGCCTGGCCGCCGCCATTGCAACGGCGCCAGAGGCAACACCCGACGCTTGATCAGCTCGCCACAGGCGTGCGCATGGTGACGAACTCTTCCGCCGCCGTGGGATGCACGCCGATGGTCTCATCAAAATGTTGCTTGGTCGCGCCCGCCTTGAGCGCAATCGCCAGCCCCTGGACGATCTCGCCAGCATCCGGGCCGACCATGTGACAACCCAGTACCTTGTCGGTGTCGGCGTCGACCACTAACTTCATCAGGGTCTTTTCCTGACATTCGGTCAGGGTCAACTTCATCGGCCGGAAACGGCTTTCGAAGACCTGCACCTTATGGCCCTTCTCTTTCGCTTCTTCTTCGCTCAGCCCAACCGTGCCGATATTTGGCAGGCTGAATACCGCGGTCGGGATCATTGCGTAATCAACCGGACGATATTGCTCAAGCTTGAACAGACGGCGCGCCACGGCCATGCCTTCGGCGAGGGCAACCGGTGTCAGTTGCACGCGCCCGATCACGTCGCCGATGGCCAGGATCGAGGCTTCGGCGGTCTGGTACAGATCATCCACTTCAACGAAACCGCGCTTGTCGAGTTTGACTCCTGTGTTCTCCAGCCCCAGATTGTCCAGCATCGGACGGCGACCCGTGGCGTAAAACACGCAATCAGCCTCCAGCACGCGACCGTCCTTTAACGTGGCTTTGAGGCTGCCATCCGGCTGTTTGTCGATGCGCGCGATGTCGGCATTGAATTGCAGGTCCAGGCCGCGCTTGGTCAACTCTTCCTTCAGGTGCGTGCGCACCGAACCGTCGAAGCCGCGCAGGAACAGGTCACCGCGATACAGTAACGAGGTCTGGGCGCCCAGTCCGTGGAAAATCCCGGCGAATTCAACCGCGATATAACCGCCGCCAACCACCAGCACGCGCTTGGGTAACGCCTTGAGGAAGAACGCCTCATTGGAGCCAATCGCGTGTTCACGCCCTGGAATCTCAGGAATCTGCGGCCAGCCACCGGTGGCGATCAGAATATGTTTGGCGGTAAAGCGCTCACCGTTGATTTCCACCTGATGCGGATCAACCAAGCGTGCATGCCCCTCATGCAGGGTTACGCCGCTGTTGACCAGCAGGTTTCGGTAGATGCCATTCAGACGGTTGATCTCACGGTCTTTATTGGCGATCAGGGTCGCCCAATCAAAGTTCGCCTCCCCCAAGGACCAGCCAAACCCGCTGGCCTGCTCGAAATCTTCGGCAAAATGTGCGCCGTACACCAACAGTTTTTTCGGCACGCAGCCGACGTTGACGCAGGTACCACCCAGGTAGCGGCTTTCCGCCACGGCCACCTTGGCACCAAAACCAGCGGCAAAACGCGCTGCGCGAACACCGCCGGAACCGGCGCCAATTACATACAGGTCAAAATCGTAGGCCATTTCACTCTCCTCGGCAGGACATCAGCATACCGACTTAGATGGGGCTGAAAAACGAAAAAGCCACCCGAAGGTGGCTTTCTCTTACAACAGGCGGGCTAACGTGGATCAGTAAGCCTTGCCGGTCTTGTAGAAGTGCTCGAAGCAGAAGTTGGTGGCTTCGATGTAGCCTTCAGCACCACCGCAGTCAAAACGCTGGCCTTTGAACTTGTAGGCAATCACGCAACCATCTTTGGCTTGCTTCATCAGGGCGTCAGTGATCTGGATCTCGCCGCCTTTGCCTGGCTCGGTTTCTTCGATCAGTTTGAAGATGTCCGGCGTCAGGATGTAACGACCGATGATCGCCAGGTTGGACGGCGCATCTTCAGGGGCTGGCTTCTCGACCATGTCACGAACGCGGATCAGGCCGTCGCCAATGTCGTCACCGGCAATCACGCCGTATTTGTTGGTTTGCGATGGATCGACTTCCATGACCGCAACAATGGTGCAGCGGTATTTCTGGTACAGCTTGACCATCTGGGTCAGCACGCCGTCGCCGTCGAGGTTCACACACAGGTCATCCGCCAGTACCACAGCGAAAGGTTCGTCACCGATCAGTGGGCGGCCGGTCAGGATGGCGTGGCCGAGGCCTTTCATCTGAGTCTGACGGGTGTAGGAGAACGAGCACTCATCCAACAGTTTGCGAATGCCGACCAGGTATTTCTCTTTGTCGGTGCCTTTGATCTGGTTTTCCAGCTCGTAGCTGATGTCAAAGTGGTCTTCCAGCGCGCGCTTACCACGGCCGGTCACAATGGAGATTTCGTTCAGACCGGCATCCAGTGCCTCTTCGACGCCGTACTGAATCAGTGGCTTGTTCACCACCGGCAGCATCTCTTTGGGCATGGCCTTGGTCGCTGGCAAGAAGCGAGTGCCGTAACCGGCTGCTGGGAACAAGCATTTCTTGATCATATGGGTCCTTACAGAGGGCTGTGCGTACGGAATTCGGCGCAGTCTAATGAGGCCGCAGGCACCTTACAATGGGTCCTGCTGGCGTTGCGATGTCATCATAGAGAAAAAATGTCAGCGTAAGTTCCGCTGGTGTTGTGAAGAGCGCCACCACCGACACGGCAAAAAACGCTTGCACCTCAGAGTTTCTATGGGCTGCATCCTTTTTAGCATGCTTTTGCGATCAGAACACTGACCTAGAATAACTTGCCCGTCCCTGCGACATTTGGCGCTATCATTATGCCCTTGAACCACACCACGAGATTGATAGATGTCAGAACCAAAAGGCGTAAACGGCTACCTGATCACGCAGCGAGCGGACGGTTGGCACCTGATCAATTTCCACGGCGACAGCGTCGCCGGGGCCTTCGCCACCGAAAGCCAAGCGATTGCGGTAGCCGAAGTATTTGTAGATGAAGCGGGTCACGCGTCGAGCAAACGGCCGAAGGGCAAGTAAGTTCCGCTGCGCTGCGCATGAAGCCCCGTTGTACGGGGCTTTTTTGTGGGCGCCACTCTTTGGCGCCAACTGTAATTTCGGTCACGCAGTTACAGGGCGATACGGGACACTGCTGTATTTCGGAAAAATGTAGCCCTATTCTTACAGTCATTACAACAACTGGAAACGCCCGCCAAACTAAATGTAGTTTATTTCTTACAGACAATTATCGTTTTTTGGCAAATTGCCATATCCCTCTTACATATTTCGACATATCCAGGCTACGCAGCCAGAAGACTTAGACGACTTACTTTCTTCATTACAAGCCTGACAATTGCCTGAGTTCAAGCGTACTCCAGAGTAGCAATACAATTAGTTGGAAAATTAAGTTATTTCCCTGGTTGCAACTGGGTGCGCGACGAGCTGAGTTCCCTGCACGTTCTTTATATAAAAGAAGCGACGGTTCAATCCACGTCTGCCTGCAGGTTTCCTATATGACGTTGTTAACAGATGGGTCTTTGCTGATGAAAGTTGAAATGAAAACTGCGTTGCTGTCTATCGGCTTGCTGGTGGGTTCGATGTCCGCGGCTCAAGCAGCGGATGGAACGGTCACGTTCCTGGGTTCGGTTCACTCGGGGGCCTGCTCCATCAAGCCTGAGTCCGTGGATCAGACGGTTCACCTGGGAGCCATTGCAAAGCATCAATTGCAAACGAGTGGGAAATCCGAGCCCCGTTCTGTATTGATCGAACTTGAAGGCTGCGATCTCACCGGTCTTACCGACAATACGGTGACCACTACCTTCACGGCTGCGCCATCTGCTGTCGTTCCAGGTGCGATCGGCACCATCGGTGGCGCGGGCGGCATAGGCATCATGATGACACACGGCAGCCAACCCATTGAGCTGGGTGTGGCGACGACCCCGCAGGCGATTGTCGCCGGTGACAACACACTCCAGTTCGGTGCCTACGTACAAGGCGCGGCTACGGCCCCCATCATTCCGGGTGATTTCAGCGCGGTCACCAACTTCACCTTGGCTTATCAGTAAGTCTCTCCCCCGCCATTCAGGTGGCGGGGGAAGCTGACGGGAGATAACGGTGAAAACATTCATGCACCTCGCTATTACGTCTTCATTGGCAATGTTCATCAGCCCTGGCGCGTTCTCGCAGACGCCTGCGCAAGGCGATGGCGTGGTCACTCTAGGTGGTGAAGTCGTTGACTCAGCATGCGGGTTGGAGTTGGCCAGCGCCGATCAGTCCATCGATATGCCCGCCGAGCCAATCGGCCGGATTTTGCGCAATACGATCGGAGATCCACACCCGTTCCAGTTGCGGCTGGTCAATTGCTCGCTGAGTCGGCCGGACCCGCTGCGCCCAGGCGTCAGCCTGCCTGATTGGGAACATCTGCGGGTGACGTTTGACGGGGCTCGTGACCGAGAGGGCCGCTCTTTTGCCGCCTCAGGTTTTTCACAAGGGGTCGCTTTTCATATTTGGGATGCGGCGGGCCAGGAAAGTATTCCCGGTGAACCCATGGCGCTGGTACCGCTGACTGAAGGTGACATGACCGTTCATTACACGCTTCGCCTGGTCGGCAACGGGTTGCAACTTGTGCCAGGGGCTCACAGTGCCGCGGTGCGGTTCACGTTGGACTACTTTTGAACATTGATGGGTTGCTTTCATGCTGAATGCGTCGAAGATCAAAAATACCCTCCGCCCAGGCCTGTTTGGCGGGTTGATATCCGTGGCGGGAACTGCATTAGGTGCCGGGGGGATTGAGTTTAATACTGATGTTCTGGATCTCAATGACCGCACCAATATTGACTTGTCTCAGTTTGCCCGCAGCGGTTTTATTCTGCCCGGCACCTATTCAATGGTTGTGCACATAAACAACCAGTCTCTGTCTGAGCAATCGGTAGCGTTCTACCCTCCCGACGACGACCCCAAAGGGAGCGAAGCCTGTTTATCTGCCGATCTTGTGGACCAGTTAGGCCTGAAGGAATCCGGCGCCGCCGAACTGACGTGGTGGAAAGGCGGAGCGTGCCTGGATATTCAGAGCCTGCCAGGTATGGAGGTCAGCGCAGACCTGGCCACCGCCACGCTGACCATCAACCTTCCCCAAGCCTACCTTGAGTACAGCGCTATCAATTGGGACCCACCCTCTCGCTGGGATGAAGGGGTACCTGGCCTGTTGATTGACTACAACATGACAGCGCAATCGAGTCACCAGAAGAAAGACAGTGCCCGCAATGACATCAGTGGTAACGGAACACTGGGGGCCAATGCCGGGGCTTGGCGCTTGCGCGCCGATTGGCAGGCCCGTGTCGACCAGAACCGCGAAGTGTCAGCCAGGCGCTCGAGACTGGAGTGGAGTCGCTACTATGCCTATCGCGCACTCCCTGCACTGAAAGCCCGTCTGGTGGTGGGAGAGAACTACCTGTATTCGGACCTGTTCGACAGCTTTCGCTTTACCGGTGCAGCACTCAACTCGGATGAAAGCCAACTGCCACCCAACTTGCGTGGGTATGCGCCAGAAGTGGTCGGCGTCGCCAAAACCAACGCCAGAGTCATCATCAGCCAGCAAGGACGTGTGCTGTATGAAACGCTGGTCGCCGCAGGCCCTTTTCGGATTCAGGACCTTAACGACGCCGTGTCCGGCAGGCTGGATGTACGGGTGGAAGAGCAGGATGGTTCGGCCCACACCTTCCAGATCGATACAGCAGGCGTGCCCTACCTGACGCGCCCGGGCCACGTTCGCTACAAAATGGCCACTGGGCGGCCCTCCAATCTTCAATACGGCGGCGATGGCGACTTGTTCGGTACGGGCGAGTTCTCGTGGGGTGTCAGCAATGGCTGGTCGCTGTTTGGCGGCGGCATAACGGATAACAACTACCGCGCCTTGTCTGTTGGGATAGGCCGTGACCTGTTGGCATTTGGCGCACTCTCGCTGGATGTTACCCAGGCCCGCGCAAATGTGTGGAATGAGACACTGTCGGGCAAGTCCTACCGTCTTCAATACTCCAAGAACTTTGAACAGTACGACAGCCAGATCACCTTTGCCGGCTACCGGTTCTCTGAGGAGAACTACTTGAGCATGAGTGAATACCTGGACGCGCGCCATTATGGAAAGAACGGCGAGCTTGCGGGGCGCTATCAGTACGATGGATACACGCAAGACTGGAAACCTATCGGCGGCAGCAAGGCACTTTATACCGCGACCATCAACAAGCAGTTCCGTGATTTAGGCGCCACCGTGTACGCAAGTTACAACAAACAAACCTATTGGGAGCGGCCGCCCACTCAGCGCTGGAACTTATCAGTGTCCCGTTATTTTAATGTCGGCACCGTCAAGAACATAAACATGTCCCTGAATATTCACCGCACCCTGGAATACAACTATAAAGATAACGGTATGGCGCTGACGGTCAGCCTGCCCTTGGGGCGTACTGGCACATTGTCGATGGACGCTAACAGGGCCGCAGGCGATAACCGCTTTGCTACGCGCTACAGCGATCGGCTGGATGAACGTAACAGCTACCAACTCAGTGCCAGCAACAACGCTGCCAGCGGTTACCTGAGCCATATCGGTGACCAGTCAGACATCGATATCGCTGCCAGCACCCAAGAAGGCAGTTACACCACGCTCAGTGTGTCTGCGCGCGGCGGCGGCACGCTCACGCCTTACGGTGGCGCACTGCATCGGACCAACAGCACGGGCGGCACCCGCTTGATGGTCGATACCGGCGGGGTGCCCGACGTACCTGTGCGGGGTTACGGCACACCGACCCGAAGCAACGCCTTTGGCAAAGCGGTCATTTCCGATATCGGCAGCTATCAACGCATGGCAGCCAGTGTGGATCTGGAGAATTTGCCGCGCACTGTCGAAGCCACTCAATCAGTCACGCAACTGACGCTCACCGAAGGCGCCATCGGCTATCGCTCCCTGTCGGTGATTTCCGGCGAAAAGGCCATGGCTGTCCTGCGCCTGCCAGACGGCAGTTCGCCACCCTTCGGCGCGACAGTGAAAAACCTGAAACAGCAGGACACAGGCATCGTGAATGACGGCGGCAATGTCTATCTGAGCGGCATACAGCCTGGCGCAGAGATGACTGTCAGCTGGGGCGGTTCCGAGCGTTGCATCCTCACGCTTCCCGTCGTCCTGCCCGCTGACAGCTTGACCGATGCCCTGCAATTGGGCTGCCGGATGGTAGCCATTGATCAACCCCTGCCCGAGCCAGATGCACTGACCGGCCAGCGTAACGATACGGAGAATACCCCTTCATGATGCTCAACACGCGCTTCACACAAACCTGCGTGATGCTGGCTCTCGGCTTGAGCCAGAGCGCCTACGCCGCCATCGGGCTGGACCGCACCCGAGTGATTTTTGATGGTGGCAAGGATGCCACCAGCGTGAACATCACCAACAACAACACCCAGTTACCGTATTTGGCGCAAGGCTGGATCGAGGATGAAGCCGGCGAGAAAATCACCACGCCCTTGATCGTGCTACCGCCGGTTCAACGCGTGGAGCCCGGCAAACAAAGCCAGGTGAAAGTTCAGGCGTTACCGGCGGCCAAGTCTTTGCCGCAGGATCGAGAGACCGTCTACTACTTCAACTTGAGGGAAATTCCGCCGCGCAGCGATAAGTCCAACACCCTGCAAATTGCGCTGCAAACCCGGATTAAATTGTTCTACCGACCGCAAGCCATTGCGCCAAGCCAGCAAGACCTGTCCACACCCTGGCAGGAAAAACTGACCCTGACGCGCGACGGCGAGCACTACCGCGTGAGTAACCCCACGCCTTACTACGTGACCCTGGTGGATGCACGCAGCACCAAGGACGGCAAGACCGCGTCGGGCTTTGAGCCTTTGATGGTCCCGCCCAAAGGCACGCTGACCCTGGGGCCAACCGCCAAGGCGCTCGGCTCTGCCCCCTATTTGGCCTACGTGAACGATTACGGTGGGCGTCCGTTGATAGCCTTCACCTGCAGCGGCGGCACCTGCAAGGTGAACTCGCAAGCATCGACATCAGGTGAGTAGCGCATGCCGTGGGAGAAAGCCATGAAGTCGCACACCGTGAAGGTCCTGAGCGGACTGCTATTGGCCTCTGTGGAAGGCGCACACGCCGAGGATGTCGAGGGCATGAATGGAATGCTGAACATTTCCGGGAGCCTGCACGAAATCCCCTGCGTGCTGGAAATGACCTCCCTCCATCAAACCATCGACCTGGGCGCCGTATCGACCAGTCAACTGCAACGCCCCGGCGATCAAGCCAGGCCCGTGGCATTCCAGTTGCGTTTTACCGATTGCCAACGCACCGCCGGCAGCATCCGCAGCGAACGTACGGGAAACCTGACGTGGAGCGCCTTTCAACCGGTGCTGTCGGTCGCGTTCTATGCGCCCGCCGATACCGATGACCCACGGCTGGTCAAGGTGCAAGGCATCACTGGCATGGGTCTGCGCTTGACCGATGCCCTGGGGCGGGATGTTCAGTTGGGATCAAGGGGCGAACCTTTGTTTTTGCCACTGGGCGGTAATACCCAGACGTGGACTGTTCAGCCCACACGCACCTCTGCACCGTTGACAAGCGGGGCATTTCGGGCCGTGGTGGATTTCAGGCTCAACTATGAGTAAGGGCGTGATAATGGTTAAGCCTACCGGCCTGCGGGCCATTTTTATCAGTGGCGGCCTGCTGTGGGTTGCCAACCAGGGCGTACAGGCCGAGACCAGCCTGGCGATCCGCGCGGTCATCATTGCGCCTCCACCCTGCGTCATTAACGGCGGCAGTACGCTTGATGTGCCGTTCGGAAACGACCTTCTGACATCCAGGGTCGACGGGATTAATTATCGTCGAGGGGTGCCTTATACCGTTACCTGCAACTCCCCGTTCAGCAACGCGTTGACACTCGAACTGAAAGGCACGGCGGCTGCGTTTGACCATCGCGTGCTGATGACTCGCAAAACGGATCTTGGGGTAAAGCTGTTCGTAAATGGTGCCGACTGGCCACTCAATACAGCGGTGAACTTTACCTATCCGAACTTTCCGGTGGTGCAGGCGGTGCCCGTCAAACGTGCTGGCAGCAAGCTCACGGGAGGCGCCTTTGATGCGGCCGCCACCTTGGTGGTCGATTATCAATGAAGAGGAAAGATCAATGACATGTTGGCCGCAGCGAGCATTGCTCGCGTTGTGCTCCATAGGCCTGTGCACGGGTGCATCGGCCAACCTGACGTTCAGCGGAACATTGAACGAACCGCCACCCTGCACGATTGATGCAGGCAACACGATAGAGGTCGACTTTGGCGATGTCGGGATCAGGCGAATCGACGGCGTGCAGTACCGCAGGGGTGTTGGTTACACCATCAACTGCGGCGCCGACACACTCCCCTGGGAGCTGAAACTGAGCGTCAACGCTACAGCAACAGCGTTTGATGGCTCGGCGGTGCAGACCAACGTACCTGACCTGGGTATTCGGGTTTTTCAGAATAACGTGCCGTTCCTACTCAACACGCCAATGGACATAACCCTGTCGTCCCCACCGACCTTGGAAGTCGTCCCCGTCAAGCAGCCCGGTGCCGTGCTGACCCCCGCGAGTTTTACCGCGGTGGCCACGTTATTGGCCGAATACGAGTAGGAGCTGAGCTTATGCAACATGCGATGAACCCTAAAGCACGGCCATATGCCTGCGTGGCGTTGCTGCTGAGCTTCAGCCTGGTGCCCGCGGGGCATGCGGCGGATAACCTGAGTTTCAAAGGCAACCTGGTTGAAGAGGCTTGCACCATCCGCCCGGGTGACGAGGCAATCACCCTGGAACTCTGGGACGTGACCAGCAAGCACCTCTACATCAATACGCGCACACAGGGTAAGGGTTTCAAGGTTCACCTGGAGGACTGTGACACCACGGTTGGCAACACGGTCACCATCACGCTTGGCGGTAGGGAGAACGCGGCGCTACCTGGATTGTTCGCGCTTGATGTTGCCAGCGGGGCCTCAGGCATTGGGCTTGGTATAGAGACGCCGAACAACAAACCGTTACCCCTGAATACAGCCAGCGACGAACAGGTGTTGAGCGATGGCAGCAATGTGATCGAGCTCAAGGCCTATGTGCAGGGTGAGCCGGAAGCGATCAGGGATCAAACCATCGGGCACGGCAGGTTCACGGTGACCTCGACTTTTACGCTGGACTATCCATAACCGCCTCAGATAAACCTCAACTCTATTTCCTGGGCGGCTTTAGCGCACGGACCGAAAGTTCGTCGGGCGGTGCCTGGATAGAGGAGCAGCGAGAGATCAAAATGAAACGACTCTATGGCGCCATGGCGCTTTTCGTCCTGATGGCTGCTGCGATGAATGTGAAGGCAGCTCAATGCCGTGTGAATAACGGCCCCTGGCAGCAAGTAGACAATGGCGGGACGCTAAACCTCCAGGTTCCCGTAACGGTCCAACTCGGTTCTGACGCAACCCGCATCATCCTGGATGGCGTGAGGCTGGAGTGCAGATTCACGCCCTACCCCAGCACCCCGACTTGGTGGGAAGACTATTGGGCGACGTCCATACAAGCCGGCCCCGCCTGGACGCCCGGCCCAAAATTCGTCAGCCAAGGCACAGGTTTGCGTATAAACGGGGTTTTCCGAAACACCCCGGTTCCGGATGGCATTCGGATTTCGACCATGCGCAACAACGCTGTGGGTGTACCCGTGGATGTAACGCCCTATATTTTGATACGCAATAACCCAACAAACCCTATCGACGTTCGGATAGGGGACGTCCTTGGTGTGTTGCGTCTAAACCAGACGAATAATTACAACGCACAGCGGACGGGGCTCATGGTCACGTACACGGCCGCCAACAACTTCTCGGTCTCACCCTCTACGTGCACGATCAACAATAACAATCCAATCGAGATAAATTTCGGCAACGTGAATCAAAGGGAAATAGGCACTAACCCACTGACGACGCCCATCAACAGCAACCGCAGGCTCAATTACTCATGCCCGACCGGCGGCATCACCACGCCGATCACCATTACCTACAAAGGTATCCCGTCGTCGTTCGACACACGGCTTTTGACGATGACCAATCCTGACGTCGGCACGGCCCTGATCCGGGCGGGGTCAGCGGTTCCGGTCAACGGTTCATTCCTGACCCAGCTCACCAACAGCGTGGGGGGCGATGACGTGATCTTTTCTCTCGTCTCGCGCGCTGGAACCCTACCCGCGGCAGGGCCCATAACGGGAAGCGGTGTGCTCGTAATGGGGGTGCCATAACCCACGCCCAAGGCTGAAACCGAAGACATCTTGCGTCACTTTATGGACTACGCAGTCACAGATATTATTTCTGCGACTGCGCATAAGGTGGCATTTAGCTATAAACTTGCGCCAACGCCTCACGACTGTGTCTGCGCTCCCTCCAACACCCTCGACGATGAACCCATATGAACAAGTTTCTGGCACTGATAGCGGTACTGGCGCTCGCCGGGTGCACCACCACCTCTGACGTCTACCTCAAAAACGGTGAGCAAGGCCTGACCATCGACTGCTCGGGCGAGGCCAATTCCTGGGCCAGTTGCTACGAAAAAGCTGACGCCTCCTGTGCGGGCACCGGCTACCGTATCATCGGCACCGAAGGCACACCCTCTCTCAAGGAAAGTGACAAAACCCTGGGCCAGGACGTTGGCAACTACAAAAGCCGCAGCGTGGTGGTGGTCTGCAAGTAGGCATTACGCCTACATCTGAATGTCAGCAAACTTGATACCCAGGCCGCGAATGGTCTCTACCAGATCATCCAGGCGCGCAAAGGATTCGACTTCATCCTGATCGTCCACCAGGAAAAAACTGCGGCCGCCGCTTTTCTTGAAAAATACGATCCACTCCCCCAGGGCAGCAGGGTTCTGGATGATGTGAGTGGCCGATATCTGGCCTTCGGCCTGGCGAGCACTGACGTGTTCACGCTTCATGAAAGACTTCCCCAAAAAGACAAATGCCGCACAAACCGAGGGTTTGCGCGGCATTTTTGCATTGATCGGCAGACAGTTTAACGGATGCCCTGCCCTATCAGCACGCCCCTACGATCTGACCGTAGAAATTGACACCGTCATTGGTGGGAAACTTGACCCAGGTTTTCTCCCCACGGCCCTCGCCCGTCAACGCGCGGTAAAAATCGGCATCACACTTGGGGGCCAGGCTTTTTCATCGGATGGAAAGTTATGGGGTGAAACGGGCCAGATCAGCCGGAAATGCAATCCTCGCCGGCCTTCTTCACGTCACCCGGACGGATCGGCACATTGGACATGCTCTCGTAGAGCTTGATGCTGCTACCACTGGAACGTTCATCAATCTCGAAGATTGCCGAAGGGTCGGCCGAAAACTTCTGCGGCACAATTACTTGCATACCACCTTCCTTACGCGGCTCGATCTGCGGCGGCCGGCGGGTCGCCGACAGTTTCTTCACCACACACGCGGCATATTCCTGCGGTTTCTTCCCGGAAATGACCGCCAGGGTCGGAGGGGTCTGCTTGATATCTGCAACCGAAGCACACCCACCAATCGCCAGGGCCAGAACCAACACACTCCACTTCATACTAAAACCTCCGATAAAGACCCTACGACAGCGGGGATGGTAAATTTCTCCCGCCCAAGTAGGATTTATCCCTGATAACTCGGTAAATAACTGTTTTAAATTGTCGACGTCGTTGAAGACGACCCGATAATAAACGCGCTGGGGCTGATAAACTCCATCTTAACCTACGTATCGTTCTGATTTTTCAGAAAAAGCCCTTCTGGAGACACCCTCATGAAATTCATCCACCAGCGCGAGCACCTCAACGAGGGAGACATTGTCGTCATCGAATGCTCGCAGACTTGTAATATTCGTCTGATGAGCGACGCGAATTTTCGCAGCTTTAAGAACGGTGGTCGCCACACCTATCACGGCGGCGCCTTCGACACGTTCCCTGCCAAAATCACCGCACCGAGCACCGGGTTCTGGAACATCACCCTGGACGTGGTCACGCGCCGCGCAATCAGCGTGACCCGCAAACCCGCGCTGTCCCACAAGATTCGCATTGTGCGCCGTACCAGCACCAAACTGAGCTGAACACTCGACAGGAAATAGCCGTGACCGCTACCACCAAGTACGTAATCAAATACAAGCTCAACGGCGAACGCCGCTTTGAGTTCGCTCAACTGCACACCAACAGCGTGGAAGAAGCCAAGCAAGCCCTGGCGAAAATTCACGATGCCAGTGATGAAATCACCGACATCAACGTGAGCAAGGCACTGTAAGCCGATGCCTGGCCCCACGACCGATCTGTTCGCCGATGACGCCTTGCAGCAACCCGCAGGGCGCGAGCAAATTGGCGAACAGTCCTACGTGCTAAGAGGCTACGCCCTGCCTTGGGTTGAGCGTCTTCTGCCGGAACTGCGGCGGGTCCTGGCTCAATCACCGTTTCGACACATGGTGACACCTGGTGGTTTTACAATGTCGGCTGCATTGAGCAGTTGCGGCGATCTGGGCTGGACCACTGATGCCTCGGGCTATCGCTACTCGCCATTGGACCCGCGCAACCTGCAGCCATGGCCGCAGATGCCGGACGCCTTGCGCCAATTCGCCGTGTTGGCAGCGGCAGAGGCCGGTTTTCTCAACTTTGCGCCCGACGCCTGCCTGATCAACCGTTATGTACCCGGCGCGAAAATGGCCCTGCACCAAGACAAGGATGAGCGCCGCTACAGCGAACCGGTGGTGTCGGTCTCTCTTGGGTTGCCGGCGATTTTTCTGTTTGGCGGGCACGAGCGCAGTGACAAGCCCCAGAAAGTCTCGCTGTTCCATGGCGATGTGGTGGTGTGGGGCGGCGTGGACCGCTTGCGCTTTCATGGGGTGATGCCGATCAAGGAAAGCGTGCACTCGGTCATGGGCGCGCAACGCATCAACCTCACCTTTCGCACTGCCGGCTGATTTGACCGCAAGCTTCAGAGTGCCAGGTGCTCGCGGCGCGACTAATCTGGCCTGGCCCCGTCAAGAGTGCCAACCATGACCACCGAACACGACCCCCGCTGGGCAGCCATTCTGGCCCGTGACCCCAAAGCCGATGCGCTGTTCGTCTATGGAGTGAAGACCACCGGCGTGTACTGTCGCCCTAGCAGCGCTTCACGCTTGCCACGCCCGGAAAATATCGAGTTCTTCGACACAGCGGCACAGGCCGAAGCCGCGGGCTATCGCGCCAGCAAACGCGCTGCCGGCGACCAGACCCAACTGGCAGCACACCATGCACAACTGGTGGCCGACGCCTGCCGGCATATCGAACAGGCCGACACCCCGCCCAGCCTGAACACGCTGGCCACGCAAGCCAAGCTGAGCCCCTTCCATTTTCACCGCGTGTTCAAAGCCGTCACCGGCCTGACCCCCAAGGGCTACGCCAGCGCCCATCGTTCACGCAAAGTGCGCGATGGCCTCAAGGGCCCGCGCTCGGTGACCGATGCGCTGTATGACGCAGGCTTCAACTCCAACAGCCGCTTTTATGAGTCGGCCGACCAGCTGCTTGGCATGAAGCCCAGCGACTACAAAGCCGGCGGCACTAACACTGCGATCCTGTTTGCCATCGGGCAATGCTCGCTGGGTGCAATCCTGGTGGCGCAAAGTGCCCGTGGTGTGTGTGCGATTTTGCTCGGAGATGACCCGGATCGATTGGCGCGTGATCTGCAGGATCAATTTCCCAACGCCGAGCTGGTGGGCGCCGACCCGCACTTCGAACAGTTGGTCGCCCAGGTCGTGGGGTTTATCGAAGCGCCCGCTCTTGGCCTGGACTTGCCGCTGGATCTGCGTGGTACCGCGTTTCAGGAGCGGGTGTGGCAAGCCTTGCGCGATATTCCACCGGGGAGCACGGCCAGCTACGCGCAGATTGCAGCGCGGATCGGTGCGCCTAAGTCGTTCCGCGCGGTGGCCCAGGCCTGTGGCGCTAACAGCCTCGCGGTGGCAATCCCTTGCCACCGCGTAGTGCGCAGCAATGGCGACCTCTCGGGCTATCGCTGGGGCGTGGAGCGCAAGCAGCAGCTGCTGGAGCGTGAGAGCAATGTCTAACCCTGCTTGCGCTTGCGGAACTCGGCGACTTTATGACGGTTGCCACACAGCGCCATGCTGCACCACCGACGCTTATGCGCCTTGGTGCGGTCGTAGAACCACAGCACGCATTCAGGGTGTTCGCAGGTGCGGATCAGGTTGAAATCTGCCTCCACGAGCAAGGTAGCGGCAGCTTCGGCGATCGGCGAAAGAAACTGCTCCGGCGTTTGCAGTTTGCGCTGACGCACCAGGTGCAATTCACCCGGTGCCGGCCAGGACAATTGTGGATGGCTGACGGCCTTGCGCAAAAAGCCATTGAGGGCAGCCGGATCAGCCTGCTCGCACGCCTTGCGTGCCTCCAGCAAGGCCCGGATCACTTCCCGCAGCGTCTTCGCCGTTGCCAGTAACGCCCCATCCTCGAACGCAGGCGTCGCACCCTCCTCGACCCAGCCCAAGCGTACCCACCAGCGCGCAACATCGGCGTCAGCCTGCCAGAACTCGAAGGGCTTCGGCTTCACCGAGGTGCCGGCCGAGCGCGATTACCACTACAGCTTCGATAACCTGGCAATCACGGTTGGGCATTTTGTCGATGCGCTGGCCCTGAGCCGTTACGCGCTGTATGTCTTCGATTACGGCGCACCGGTGGGTCTGCGCCTGGCGGTGGCGCACCCGGAACGGGTCAGCGCGCTGGTTTCGCAAAACGGGAATGCGTACTTGGAGGGCCTGGGCGACGCCTGGGCACCGATCCGCGCCTACTGGGCCGAACCGAGCCAGGCCAACCGCGAAGTCATCCGCAACGCGGTGATCAGCCTGGAAGGCACGCGCTACCAGTACCTGCACGGTGTGAACCAACCCGAGCGCGTGGCGCCGGAAGCCTACATGCTGGATGTCCTGCTCATGCAGCGCCCCGGCAATGACGAGATCCAGCTGGACCTGTTCCTCGACTACCGTAACAACCTGACGCTGTACCCGGCGTTCCAGGCCTTTTTCAAGGCGACGCAAGTGCCAACGCGGGTGATCTGGGGCCAGAACGACCCGTTCTTCCTACCGCCAGGCGCACACGCCTACAAGGCCGACAACCCCCACGCCGTGGTGGAACTGCTCGACACTGGCCACTTCGCCCTGGAAACCCATGCGGCACATATCGCCGAGCGAATTCACGCCGTCGTGGGCCACGCCATCGACTGATGGCACATCACGAAACTGCACGTTCGTCCAGTGAATAAAACAGACTGGCCGGGTGCCAAGGGCCCTGTTAAAACAGCGTAAAGCCTCACTAACGCTGGAGACGCATCCCATGAGCACCTGGCCAGACACCCGCCTTCTCGACCTGCTGGGCATCGAAGTGCCGATCATCCAGGCCCCAATGGCGGTAGGCACCACCACTGCCATGGTGATCGCCGCCAATAATGCGGGCGCGCTAGGTTCATTGCCGGCCGCCGCACTGAGTATCGAGCAACTGCGCGAAGCGCTGACCGCTATCCGCCAGGCCAGCCCGCGCCCTGTCAACGTCAATTTCTTCTGCCATCAACCCCCGGAACCTGACGTCGCACGCGATCGACGCTGGAAAGAATTATTGGAACCCTACTACCGCGAATTGGGGGCCGACTTTGATGCGCCAACACCGGTGTCCAACCGTGCCCCCTTCAATGACGCCGCCTGCCAGGTGGTCGAAGCATTCCGCCCCGAGGTCGTCAGTTTTCACTTTGGCCTGCCGGAAAAGTCCCTGCTGGATCGGGTAAAAGCCACCGGCGCCAAGGTGTTGTCCTCGGCCACCACGGTGGAGGAAGCTATCTGGCTGGAACAACATGGCTGCGATGCAATCATTGCCATGGGCATTGAAGCAGGCGGGCATCGCGGCTTGTTTCTCAGCGAAGACCTCAACACCCAGATCGGCCTGTTCGCGCTGTTGCCACAAGTCGTCGACGCCGTCCGCGTGCCGGTGATTGCTGCCGGGGGTATCGGCGATGCACGTGGGATGGTTGCAGCATTTGCCCTGGGCGCCTCGGCCGTGCAGATCGGTACGGCGTACCTGTTTACCCCAGAAGCCAACGTCACGGCTTCGCACCACCATGCGCTGCGTCATGCCCAGGCCAGCGAAACGGCACTGACCAACCTGTTTACCGGCCGCCCGGCACGCGGCATCGTCAACCGCGTGATGCGTGAGCTGGGTGCGATCAACCCGGCCGCTCCGGCGTTCCCGACCTCGGGCGGTGCGCTGATGCCGCTCAAGGCCAAGGATGAAACGGGCTTCAGCAACCTGTGGTCCGGTCAGGCACTGCGCCTGGGCAAAGACACGACCACGTATGAGCTGACACGCGAACTGGCGGAGCAGGCCCTGGCCAAGCTCAAGTAGAGCCCCCATCCGTGGCAACTTTGCACTGTACCTGCACTGGCCAACCGCTATATATTCCGATACATAGCGGTTAAGCTTTCTACCGACAACAGGCCGCACACCCTCAAAGGAGCTGCTTCATGAAGATTCACGCCTCACGCCTGGCCGTTCTGGTCGCAGCCTTCGCCTTTGGTTCGGCGCATGCCGATGAAGTCCAAGTAGCCGTGGCCGCCAACTTCACCGCACCGATCCAGGCGATTGCCGCCGACTTCGAAAAAGACACCGGCCACAAACTGGTCGCTGCCTACGGCGCCACCGGCCAGTTCTACACCCAGATCAAGAATGGCGCGCCGTTCGAAGTGTTCCTGAGCGCCGACGACACCACCCCGCAAAAACTCGAAACCGAAGGCGATACCGTCAAGGGGTCACGCTTTACCTACGCCGTCGGCACCCTGGCCCTTTGGTCGGCGAAGGACGGTTATGTCGATGCCAAAGGTGAAGTGCTGAAGAAAAACCAGTTCAAACATCTGTCGATTGCCAACCCGAAAGCGGCACCTTACGGCCTCGCTGCCACCCAAGTGTTGGCCAAGCAAGGGCTGACCGAGCAGGTCAGAGACAAGCTCGTTGAAGGCCAGAACATCACTCAGGCCTATCAGTTCGTGTCCACCGGCAACGCCGAGTTGGGCTTTGTGGCCTTGTCGCAGATCTATAAAGACGGCAAAGTCACCAGCGGTTCGGCGTGGATCGTTCCTGCCTCCCTGCACGACCCGATCAAACAGGACGCGGTCATCCTCAACAAGGGCAAAGACAGCGCCGCTGCCAAGGCACTGGTTGAATACCTCAAGGGGCCTAAAGCCGCTGCCGTCATCAAGTCCTATGGTTACGAGCTGGCCAAATAAATGCCGCTGTCGAGTGCCGATTTTTCCGCTATCTGGCTGACCGTCCAGCTGGCGTCACTGACCACCGTGATCCTGCTGATCATCGGCACTCCCATTGCCCTGTGGTTATCGCGAACCCGCTCCTGGTGGCGCGGCCCCCTCGGCGCCATCGTCGCCTTGCCGTTGGTGTTGCCACCCACGGTGATTGGTTTTTACCTGCTGTTGGCCATGGGCCCCAATGGTTACTTTGGCCAGTTCACGCAATGGCTGGGCCTGGGCACCCTTACCTTCAGCTTCGCTGGGCTGGTCATCGGTTCGGTGATCTATTCCATGCCGTTTGTAGTGCAGCCCTTGCAGAACGCCTTCTCGGCCATTGGCACGCGCCCGCTGGAAGTGGCCGCGACCTTGCGCGCCAATCCTTGGGATACGTTTTTCACGGTGATTCTGCCCTTGGCACGACCAGGATTTATCACCGCTTCCATTCTGGGTTTTGCGCACACCGTCGGCGAATTCGGCGTGGTGTTGATGATCGGCGGGAATATCCCGGACAAAACCCGGGTGGTTTCCGTACAAATCTACGACCATGTCGAAGCCATGGAATATGCCCAGGCTCATTGGCTGGCCGGCTCCATGGTGGTGTTCGCTTTCCTGGTGTTGCTGGCGCTCTACTCCAGCCGTAAAACAAAGATGGGCTGGAGCTGATGTCAATGATTGATGTGCGCCTGCAACTCAAGTATTCGGGCTTTGCCCTTGAGGTAGACCTTCACCTGCCAGGTCGCGGCGTGACCGCGCTCTACGGGCATTCCGGTTCCGGCAAGACCACCTGCCTGCGTTGTATCGCCGGGCTGGAGCGCGCCGAAGACGGTTTCATCCAGGTCAATGATGAGGTCTGGCAAGACAGCCGCAACGGGGTGTTTGTACCACCGCATAAGCGTGCATTGGGTTACGTGTTTCAGGAGGCCAGCCTGTTTGCGCATTTGTCGGTGCGGGCCAACCTGGAGTTCGGCCTCAAGCGCATTCCCCGCCAGCAACGCCGTGTGGACATGGCCCAGGCCACGGAGTTATTGGCGATCGGCCACCTGCTCGACCGCAACCCCCAGCACCTTTCCGGCGGTGAGCGCCAACGCATCGGTATCGCCCGCGCCTTGCTCACCAGCCCGAAATTGCTGTTGATGGACGAGCCCCTGGCCGCCCTCGACAGCCAGCGCAAAGGTGAAATCCTGCCGTACCTCGAACGTCTGCACGACGAGTTGGATATCCCGGTGCTGTATGTCAGCCATGCTCAGGATGAAGTCGCGCGCCTGGCCGATCACATCGTCTTGCTCAGCGACGGCAAGGCCCTGGCCAGCGGCCCCATTGGCGAAACCCTGGCGCGCCTCGACCTGCCCCTGGCACGGGGCGACGACGCTGGCGTGGTGATCAACGGCACGGTCAGTACCTACGACGAACATTATCAGTTGCTCACGCTGCAACTGCCCGACAGCGCCCTGCACATGCGCGTGGCCCATGCACCGCTGGCCGTGGGCAAAGCGTTGCGCGTCAAAGTCCAGGCACGTGATGTGAGCCTCAGCCTGCAGGCAGAAGAACACAGCAGCATCCTCAATCGCCTGCCGGTGACGGTGACCCAGGAAATTCCGGCGGACAACAGCGCACATGTGCTGGTTCGCCTGGACGCAGGTGGCACGCCGTTGCTGGCGCGTATCACACGGTTCTCCCGCGACCAGTTGCAATTGCACCCCGGCCAGACACTGTGGGCGCAGATCAAGGCGGTGGCTGTGTTGGCGTAAGTAAGCTTTTGGCACGACCGCAAACGGCTGCGGTCAATCAGACATACCGGCCTGATTTGTTGCCAAGGAACCCGCACCATGTCCGACTCTGCGCTACCCCGCGACCTGCATTATGTTGACGACACCCAGCCCGGCATCCGCCGCAAGACGCTGCGGGGCAAGTTCCAGTACTTCGACCCTAAGGGTGAGCGCATCCGCGATCCCGACGAGATCAAGCGCCTGAACGCCCTGGCCGTACCGCCGGCCTACACCGATGTGTGGATCTGTTCTGACCCGCGCGGCCATCTGCAAGCCACCGGCCGCGACGCCCGTGGGCGCAAGCAGTACCGTTACCATCCGCGCTGGCGTGAGGTGCGTGACAGCGACAAGTACTCTCGGCTGCAGCAGTTCGGCATCGCCCTGCCAAAATTGCGCAAACAGCTGGAAGCAAAAATCGCCGAACCTGGCTTCACCCGCGAAAAGGTATTGGCCACCGTGGTGATGCTACTGGACGCTACGCTAATCCGCGTCGGCAATACTCAATATGCGCGGGACAATAAATCCTACGGGCTGACCACGCTGCGTACCCGCCATGTGGATGTGAAAGGCAGCGAGATCAAGTTCCAGTTTCGCGGCAAGAGCGGCGTCGAACACCAGATCAGCGTTAAAGATCGGCGCTTGGCGACGGTGGTCAAGCGCTGCCTGGAATTGCCGGGGCAGAACTTGTTCCAGTACCTGGACGAAAGCGGCGAGCGGCACACCGTGAGCTCACAGGACGTGAATGAATACTTGCACAGCCTCACCGGTGCGGACTTCACCGCCAAGGATTACCGCACCTGGGCGGGCACCGCCATGGCGCTGGCGGTGTTGCGGGAATTGGAGTGGCAGCCCGAGTCCGATGCCAAACGGCACGTGGTGGCAATGGTCAAGGACGTCGCCAAGCAGTTGGGCAACACCCCGGCGGTATGCCGCAAGTGCTATATCCATCCTGCGGTGCTGGATCATTTCAGCCTCGGCGAACTCTCCAAGCTGCCCAAGCCACGGCTGCGTAAAGGGCTCAAGGCCGAAGAAGCGGCATTGGCGATGTTCCTTGAGCAACTGGCGGCGGATTTGCCGAAAAAGGCCAAGGTGGGTTAGGCTCTGCCTCCCTTCTGACTCACGGGACGAGCGCCGACGTGAACAACTAAGCCTTCCAAAATGTATCTGCAACAGGGCGCCTGGCGCGCCTGTTGGCCTGTCCGACATTTTTTTGGAGGTGCTGATGACTGACGTCAACCGGCTGCCCGCCCTCGTTTCCCTGCAACACCTGTGTTTTCAGTTCGCCAATGGCGAAACCTTGCTGGACGACCTGAACCTGTCCATCGATCACACGCCCACCGGCATTGTGGGGCGTAACGGCCGCGGCAAAAGTGTCCTGGCGAAGTTGATCGCCGGGCAGCTGTCGCCCTCCTCTGGCACGCTGAATCGACCGCCCGATATGGCTTACGTCGCGCAGAATTTCGTGATGGCGCCGGGCGAAACAGTCGCTCATCTCACCCGGACCGCGGCGCCATTGGCAGCCCTCGAACGCATGGCCCAAGGCGCCGCGCAGGACGACGACCTGGCGTTGATCGACGACCGCTGGAACCTCGCCGAGCGTTTGCGCAGCGCGTTGGATGCGGCGGGTCTTTCTCAGCTTAATGTTGATACCCCTGTCGACCAACTCAGCGGCGGCCAGTTGGCCCGCGTCGCGGTCATCGGAGCGCTGTTGGCCGCGCCACACCTGCTGGTGCTCGACGAACCCACCAACCACCTCGACAGCGACGGCCGTGCCTGGCTGCTGCGAGTGCTCGCTGATTGGCGTGGCGGCTTGGTGGTGGTCAGCCATGATCGGCAATTGCTCAACGCCATGGGGCGCATCATCGAGCTGTCATCCCTCGGCGTCCGAGTGTATGGCGGCAACTACGATGCTTATCGCCTTCAGCGCGATGCCGGGCAACAGGCTGCCGTCGCCGCACTGGAACACGCACGCCTGGCGCGCAGCCGCGAACGGCGGCGCCTGCAAAAGGACCATGACAACCTGCAACGCAATGCCGCCCACTCACGCAAACAGGCGCAAACAGCCAACGTCGACCGTTTCACCAAAGCGCGCTGGAAAGGCGCCGCCACGGAAATCCTCAGCAGCGTGCGCAGCGCGCATGGGCAACACAAACAGGCGTTGGATGCCCAGGTGCGCCAGGCCTACGAAAAGGTACTGGACGAAACGCCAACGCTGTTGGCATTGCCCGCCTCAGCGGTGCCCAATGGCCGGCAGGTGCTGGCGTTGGTCGACGCGCAATTGCCATGGCTGCCCTCGACCTGCCTCAACCTGCACCTTGCCGGCCCGGTACGCGTCGCTGTGCGTGGGCCGAACGGGTGCGGCAAATCCACGTTACTCAAGGTGCTGGCGGGTGAATGGCAAGCGGTCAATGGCGTCTGCAGCGTGCAGGTGCCGAGTGCCTATATCGACCAGCCTCTTGCGCTGCTGGACGACCAGCGTTCCATCGTCGAGCAGCTCAACCTGCTCGACACGCCACTGACCGAAGCCGAATTGCGCACGCACCTGGCGTTGCTGCAACTGGACACCTTGCGCGTGACCCAACCCGCCGGGCAACTCAGTGGCGGCGAACGCTTGAAGGCCGCGATGGCGATTGCCTTGTGGCGCGAAATGCCGGCGCAACTGTTGTTGCTGGACGAGCCGACCAACCACTTGGACTTGGAATCGGTGATGGCTTTTGAACAGGCGCTGCAAGGGTTCACGGGGGCGATGATGGTGGTGTCCCATGACGCGGATTTCGTGCAAGCGATCAGGCCGACCCACTTTTTCACCTGGCAGCCTACGGGCTGGTGCCTTGAGTGTGTCTGAGGTCATTGCGTGCGCCCTAAAAGCGCCCTACGGTAGTGGCCGGATAATCTCACCGAGGAACCCGGTCCTATGCTGCCTTCGCCGCGCAAGCCCAACGCCAATGCTGTACTGGCCCATCGACAGCGCTGGCGTGGCCGGGTCGGGCTGATGCTGGTGGCCAGCCTGTCGGTGCTGGCGGGAATGACTGACGCCATCGGCTTCATGGCCAGCGGTGACTTTGTGTCGTTCATGAGCGGAAACACCACACGCCTGGCGGTGGCGATCAGCGCTGGGGATCTTGGCCTGACCGGACGGCTGCTGTTGCTGGTCGCGACCTTTGTCGTCGGTAACGCCTTGGGCGTCTTGGTCAGCCGGCTGAGCCGCCGCCATGCACTGCCTTTGCTGTTGTGTATTGCCGGCTTGTTGTGCGGCGCTGCAATGCTGCCCTTCGCCGATACGTTGCCCGCGCTGCTGGCGGCGATCATCGCGATGGGCATGCTGAATGCCGCTGTGGAAGAGGTCAACGGATTGCCGGTGGGCCTGACTTACGTCACCGGCGCGCTTTCACGGTTTGGTCGCGGGCTGGGTCGCTGGCTGCTCGGGGAGCGTCGCAGCGGCTGGCGCGTGCAACTGATTCCATGGGCCGGGATGTTCGTGGGGGCGGTGATTGGCGCGGTGCTGGAGCAGCAGATGGGCTTGAGGGCGCTGCTCGTCAGCGGCGTCTTGGCAGGTGTGCTGGGGCTGGTGTCGCTGAAGATTCCCCGGCGCTGGCACCTTGGCTACATGCCGCGCTGAGGAAAAAAGGTGCTCGCCCGGCGTTTAAGCCTCGACGTCCGTGTACCGGTAAAGAGCCATCATGTCGGGCGAGCGGGTGAATCATAATCCAATGCCTCGCAGCTGTCGTGCCAGCCATTTCCTAAAACGACTAAAGCAATGGACTACAGGCAAGTCGCGAGTGCGGCCAAACGCCGCTTGGCCGGCATATTGTCTTCTGCCGCGTAGTACTTGATGGTGGAACCGGCACCCGCGCTTTGCACATCGACAAAGTAGTCGCCGGCGGTGGTGTACACGGTAAAACCGCCGGCACCGATGGGTTCCTTGAAGCCGCCGGCGTCAACGCCGAACACGCTTTCATCCTGCCAGCCGAACTGCACGCATTCGGCAACCACCAGTGTGGCCTTGTCTGAAGCCAGGGTTTTGTAGGGCGTGCCGGCGCGCGCCTCTTTCATCTTCGAACCTGCACAACCGGCCAGGGCTGCCAGTACCAGTGCGCCAATTACCACCTTGTGCATGCCATTGCTCCGTTGGGAAAAAACGCGACTCTATCATTAGCAGGCGACACCCAAGGACTATTACGTCACGCAGGCGCCTATAAGTGGATTCGCTGCATCCTCAAGGGCGAGAGCACGCCCAGCTGACTGGGTGCTTGAAGGTGGCGCCTACTGACACATGGCATTATGATGCCGCGGCTGATCTCACTGAGGAGATCAACGGGATACCCTCAACAAGGAAGCGTCATGAAAGATTTCGTCATCAGCGTCAACAACTCCGTTCTCTACATCGCACTGGCCTTCGTCTGGCTGATGGGTTTGGTGACGATGTTCAGCGCAAGCTTTTTGTCGGGCCTGGCGGTATTGGTGGGCGGTACTTTGACGTGGTGCATCATTTCCGGCTTCTGGTTCGTCCAGTCGGCCACCTATGAAGAACTGCGCAAGCTCAACGCAAAAAGCTGATGTGCCTGGGCAGCCCAATCGGGCTGCCTTGCTGTGTGCAGCATGAATTTAGTTTCACTGTGAAGGGCGCCGGGGCTGCCTATATTGGCCACGCTCATTTTTAGAAACCTCCCTTCTGCCCGCCCTCCCGCGGGCTTTTTTTCGTCCGGGTGTCAAAGCAACCAGCGCAATAGGTAAAACAACGCCATGCTCAACAGGACGGTGATCAACACATTGCGCGTCCAGAACATCAACGCCACCGCGCTGAGCCCCGCCAGCAGGTAAGGGTTGGCCGGGCTGAGGTTGAGTTGATGGTCGGCCAGGAAAATGATCGGCCCGCAAATCGCCGTGAGCATGCCTGGCACGGCGAACCCGAGAAACTCCCGCGCGCCACGGTTGAGGCGCACCGGCAGGCGCGGCTCGATAAACAGGTAACGGTTGAGAAATACCACCAGGCCCATGGCCACAATCATGATGTAGATCATCGCTGCCCTACTCCCAGTCGTTTGCAGGCATACCCCGCGCTCATGCCCAACACCCCGGACACCACCACGGCCGACTCCCAATGCATAAAGCTCAACCACACCGAAAACAGCAACGACACGGCCACGCAGACCACCGTGGGGATGTCACGCACCACCGGCGTAATCAACGCGATAAACGTGGCGGCGATGGAAAACTCCAGCCCCAGTTGATCAAGGCCGGGAATGCTTTTGCCGAGCACGATACCGGCCAGTGTGAACAGGTTCCAGATGATATAGAACGTCAGGCCGACGCCCAGGGCGTACCAGCGGTTGAAGGTCTCGCGGTCAAAATGGCTGACCAGTGCGAAGAATTCGTCGGTCAACAGAAAGCCCAGGCTCATGCGCCAACGCGTCTTGAGGGGCGACAGGATCGGGCGTACATGCATGCCGTACAGCAAATGCTGGGACGTCAGCAGCAAGGTGGTCAGCACGATGGAAATCAGGCTGGCGCCACTCTTGACCATACCGATGGCGACCAGTTGCGCGGCCCCGGCAAACACGATGGCGGACAAACCTTGGGCTTGCAACGGGGTGAACTGTGCATCAATGGCCATCGAACCGGCCAGCAGTCCCCACGGCGCACAGGCCAGGGACAAGGGAATGACGGCGATGGCGCCGCGAGCGAAAGCGTAATGAGGTAAGGCAGTGGGCATGGAAACGGCTCATCGACAGACAGTCGACAAGCATGCCAGCGCAACAAGGGGATTGTCTTGAACGATCTTGCTCAGGCGAGCCTTACCGACACCTGCTCCACCGAATCGCGCGCTTCGCGCAGTTCGTGGGCGTCCTGGTTAAGCCGGTGAATGGTGTTGAGCAAACGCTGGCGCAACACTTCATCGCCGAGCTTTTCGACGGCACGCATCAGGTCGAAGGCCGCGGTTTCGTTATTTTCCGCGACGGAATCCAGGGTCTTGCGCAGGTTGCGAGTGGCACGGGTCACGCGGGTTATTCCTTCATCAGCAATGGGCAGGCACTTTAGGACATTCATGTTTCATTTTAATTTCAAACACTTGTGGCGGTTTTCAAGGCATTTGATCCATATCAATTGAAACAGCGTTTGACCGACATATATGGAAATACGTATATTCGAATAACCCCATATACCAAGACCTGGGCCATGCCAGACACCCTCTCCCCACCCACCTTGTTCAAATGCCTGGCCGATGCCACCCGGGCACGCCTGACGTTATTGATCCTGCGTGAAGGCGAACTTTGCGTGTGCGAACTGATCCATGCCTTGGACGACAGCCAGCCAAAAATCTCCCGCCACCTGGCGCAATTGCGCAGTGGCGGGTTGCTGCTGGACCGTCGCCAAGGCCAATGGATCTACTACCGCATCAACCCGGCATTACCCGATTGGGTGACTGACGTGCTGCACACCACCCTGCAAGCCAACCAGCCCTGGTTGCACAACGACGCACAGCGTCTGAATGCAATGGGCGACAGACCACAACGGACCAACACCTGCTGCTGAATCCTCGGAGCGTTCATTCATGCTTGTCGCACTTGCGATTTTTATCTTCACCATCGTATTGGTCATCTGGCAACCCAAGGGCCTGGGCGTCGGCTGGAGCGCAACCCTGGGCGCCATTCTGGCCCTGGCCTCTGGCGTGGTCAGCCTGGCGGATATCCCGGTGGTGTGGCACATCATCTGGAATGCCACAGGGACCTTTGTCGCACTGATCATCATCAGCCTGCTGCTCGACGAAGCCGGGTTCTTTGCCTGGGCGGCCCTGCATGTAGCGCGCTGGGGGCGTGGGCGCGGCCGGCGTTTATTTGCCTATATGGTGTTGCTCGGCGCATTGGTCTCGGCGCTGTTTGCCAATGACGGCGCGGCGCTCATCCTCACGCCGATCGTGATGTCGATGCTGTTGGCCCTGCGCTTTTCCCCGGCGGCGACCCTGGCCTTTGTCATGGGCGCAGGGTTTATCGCCGACACGGCCAGCTTGCCACTGGTGGTCTCGAACCTGGTGAATATCGTCTCGGCGGATTACTTCAAGATCGGCTTCAACGAATACGCCGCGGTGATGGTGCCGGTGAACTTCGTCAGCGTCGCGGCGACGCTGGCGGTGCTGCTGTGGTTCTTTCGCCGCGACATTCCGCAGACCTACGACCCGGCCGACCTTGAAGACCCCGCCAGTGCTGTCCACGACCGCGCCACCTTCCGCGCCGGCTGGTGGGTGTTGGGCATCCTGTTGGTCGGTTGCTTTGCCCTGGAGCCGCTGGGCATTCCCATCAGCGCGATTTCCGCCGTCTGCGCCGTGCTTTTACTGGTCATCGCCGCCAAGGGCCACACGATCTCCACGCGCAAAGTGCTGAAGGAAGCGCCGTGGCAAATCGTGATCTTTTCCTTGGGAATGTACCTGGTGGTCTACGGCATGCGAAACGCCGGCCTCACCACCTACCTGGCGACCTGGCTCGATACGTTCGCCACTTACGGCGTGTGGGGCGCGGCGATGGGCACGGGAGTGCTGACGGCGCTGCTGTCCTCGGCGATGAACAACTTGCCGACGGTGTTGATCGGGGCGCTGTCCATCGAATCCAGCCATGCCGTGGGCGTGGTCAAGGACGCAATGATCTACGCCAACGTGATCGGCAGCGACCTGGGCCCTAAAATCACCCCGATTGGCAGCCTGGCCACCTTGCTGTGGCTGCACATCCTGGCGCGCAAGGGCATCACCATCACCTGGGGCTACTACTTCAAGGTCGGGATCGTACTCACGCTGCCGGTGCTGTTGATCACGCTCGCCGCCCTCGCCTTGCGCCTGAGCCTTTGAAGGAGATACCCCAATGAAAGTCCTGTTCATGTGTACCGCCAATAGCTGCCGCAGCATTTTGTCCGAAGCTGTGTTCAACCACTTGGCGCCGCAAGGTTTTGCGGCGATCAGTTCCGGCAGCTTTCCCAAGGGCGAGGTCCTGCCGCGCAGCCTCAGTACACTGCAGGCGGCGGGTATCAGCACTGAAGGGCTGTACAGCAAAGGCAATGACGCTTTCGAAGGCAGCCCGCCAGACGTGGTCATCACCGTGTGCGACAAGGCTGCCGGTGAAGCGTGCCCGCTGTATTTCGGGCCGGCAGTGAAGGCGCATTGGGGGTTGGAAGATCCATCTGATGTAAAGGGCAACGACGCAGACATCCAGGCGGCCTTCAACACAACCCTGGACATTATCGCCAAACGCTGCAGGGCGTTTTTCGCCGTGCCTTTTGATTGCCTTAGCCCTGCTGAAATCAAAGCGGAGTTCGACCGTATTGCGCTGATGTGAGCATCGCTTAGCGATGTGGATTCGCCTGCCGGTGCCAGCGTATGCTTTCGCACTTTCCTGAAAGGACGCGGGCATGCTGACGATCTTTTTCTACGCACTGATATTCGGTTTCGTGTTTTGCCTCTCTCCCGGCGCCGTGCTGGCGGAGACCCTGCGCCGTGGTTTGCTCCATGGCTTCACGCCGGCCCTTCTGGTGCAGTTTGGCTCGCTGGTGGGCGACGCGGTGTGGGCGGTGATCGGCCTGACCGGGATCGCCCTGCTGATCCAGCATGACGCAGTGCGCGTGCCACTGACGGTAGTCTGTGCGTTGTACCTCGCCTGGCTGGGTGTGCGCAGCCTGATCGATGCCTGGACGCTGCCTGAATCAGACGACGCACCCGCCAGCACTCGGCAAAATGCGCTGGCGGTCGGCGCAGCGATCTCCCTGGCCAACCCGAAAAATATCGTTTACTGGGGCGCGCTGGGCAGCGCGTTGTCAGGCATCGTCGGCGCCACGCCCAGCCATGGGCAAACCTTGATGTTTTTCGCCGGGTTCATGCTGGCTTCGGTGTTGTCATGCTTTCTGATTGCAGCGCTGGTCAACGTGCTGCGCAAGAACGCATCACCGTTGGGGCAGCGCATCAGTTATGGCAATTGCGGTGTGGTATTGATCTATCTGGCAATTCTGGCCGCGCAAGGGATATGACGTTATAGCAACGTGTTATCGGTGTGGGTGGCCTTATCGAGGGCCTACTCTCGCAAACCTGGAGGTCAGCGTCCAATCAGGCCTTGGCCTGTTGTTTCAAGTGCAGCTGCAATTGCGGATCGATTTGCAGTTGACCTGCCAAGTCGTCCAGATAATTGCGTTCGGCGTCCTGCTGATCGTCCACCAGCATCACACTGGCCAGGTAAACCTCCGCCGCCACTGCCGGGTCGCTGGCGAACTCGGCGAAATCCGCAGCGTCCAGGGGCTTGGCGACTTCAGCGTCGAGCCACGCTTGCAGTTGCGAATCGTCGGTATGCCGGCCCAGTTCAATGGAAATCAGTTGCTGCTCTTTTTCATCGATGTGGCCATCAGCTTTCGCGGCGGCGATCAACGCACACAAAACGGCATGGCTGTGGGCTTCGGCTGCGGGACCGTCAAGCTGGTCGACCGTCTGGAAGGCTTGCTGCGGAGCACTGCCTTGCTGGCGTTGCCAGGCTTGGTAGGCCTGGAACGCCGCCATGCCCAAGGAAGCCAGCGCCGCGTAGTTCATCCCGCCAGCACGTCCCTGGGCTGGACGCGCGCCAGCGGCACCGCCCAAGAGGCCGCCAAGCCCACCCAACAAGCCACCCAGACCAGCACCGGCCCAGGCATTGCCGGTGCTAGTACCTTTCAATAAGCCGCCGAGCAGTCCGCCCAAACCGCCACCCGAGGAGGCACTGGCCCCTTGCCCGGCGCGCAGCAGTTGTTCCAGTAAGTCGCTGGTGTTCATGATCTCACCCTCCCAGGGCGCAGCGTTGGCGTCTAACAACCATAGCCCGGCCCTGCCGGTACACCATGACCGCCGGGCGGGCACGGCCTATCATGGCGTCACCGTGCCTCTGAGAGAAAACCCAAGTGAACCGGATTGAGCATGTCGTGCTGATGGCCCGCTACAACCAGTGGATGAACCGCAAGCTCTACGAAGCGGCCGGCACGCTGTCGGACGCGGAGTTGCTCATGGACCGCAAGGCGTTTTTCGGCTCGATTCTCGGCACGTTGAACCACCTGGTATTAGGCGACACCGTCTGGCTCAAGCGCTTTGCCCTGCATCCTGCTGGCTATGCGGCACTGGCTCCGCTGAACGCGGTCGCCACACCTGTTGATTTGACGCAGTTGGCCTTTGCCAACGTCCGAGAACTGGCCGCCCGCCGAGCCTGGCTGGATCAACTCATCCTCGACTGGGCGCAGACCGTAGAGGCGCCCGACCTGGATCAGCGCCTGCATTACCGCAACATGCGCGGTGTGGCCGCCGATAAAAACTGCTTTAGCCTGCTAGTGCACTTTTTCAATCACCAGACCCACCACCGGGGCCAGGCAACCACCTTGCTGAGCCAGGCGGGGCTGGACGTGGGCACTACGGATTTGCTGGCGTTAATCGACTGAACTCGGCGTACGCCTGCATCAAGCGCGGGAACGCCGCGGGCTCGGGCAACTGCGCAAAGCGTTCAACGGCCGGGGTGGAGGCCCAAGGCAATTTCTCGCGGGTCCAGGTCTCCATGAAGGGTACATAACTGCTGGCATTGTCCAGCAACGCCGCGCGCACGTTGACGAACTCATCAATGCCATGAGGGCGGGTGAACAGCCAGCTCATGCAATGCGGGCAAAAGTAGTGGCGGTCCACCCCCTGCAGGCCGCCGATCACAGGGCAGCCCTGGGTGATCGTAAAACCGCTGGCCGGAATCAATGCGCTCAGGGAGAAGGCGCTGGAAGACATCTTCTGGCAACCGGTGCAGTGGCAGGCCATGGTGATCACTGGGGCTGCACTCACGCTGAAGCGCACACGGTCACAACGGCAGCCGCCTTCGTACGGCAGGGTGTCGACGCTCATCATTGCTTCCTTTTATTGATGGGTAGCGTGGCAGATTAGCGTCCGGGCGCAGAGTTGAACAGGCCAGCCCCAAAACCGAACGCTGCATCGTCACTGGGGTCGTAAACCTTAGGTGTCGGGATTTTTGCTGCACCCGCCCTCCCCGCGTGCATTGGGAGTCTACCGATGCGCGTACCCCGAGAAGGAGACGCTTACATGGTCATTCACTTCAAGGTCGCAGGTCATTTAGCCTGTGGCCACCACGGCACCAACCTCCCTTCCAGCGTCGAGCTGAACCGAGTCAAGTGCCGTACCTGCCGCAACACCGAAGCCTACAAGGAAGCGCGCCGCACCCAGCGCAATGCTGCCCGCCGCGCCAATCGTAACGCCAAGACCCGCACCGTGATCGACTGGCGCAGCGCGTGGACGCAACGCCTCACCGACCAGCCCGGTTTGCAGCGCTTGCCACGGGGCTTCAGCGGTCAGCCCTTCGTGTAAGCCACACAAACAAAAGCCCCGGCAAAACCGGGGCGCTTGGGTGTTAGTCGATCATCACTGTGCGCCACTGTTTCGTAGGTGTGTCGTTCTGGGGCTTCGGTGGTTCTGGATATGTCACTGATCTGACCAAGGCCCAGGTGGTCACCAAGGACGGTGCTTGTGATCACCGCGACACCGACATTCCGTGGCCAAAGGCCTACATCGATGCCCAGGCCCGACGCCTTGTTTAGCGTGACGACGTAAATATCAAAGACGCCCTGCGCGGCACAGGTATCAAGCTGGCCAAGCCGAAGGGGCCAAAAATGATGGTGTTCAATTGCGTTGGCTACCTCCGATTCATCAGCGGCGCGCAGCGCTGTCGGGAAGACTGCCGGACAACGCACCTTAAGGAGCGTTACCGTGCGGGCCTAATGCTGCCTTGCTGAGCGAATTGTTCAAACTCGGCGAGCATCATAACCGCCGTGAACTGCAGCTCCCCGTACTGAGCGGCTATCTCGTCAGTCTGGAACGGCCAGTAGTTCTTGTAGAAGTCTTCCGCCGCAGCCTCAGCTTCGTCCTTTGCAAGTTGAAGCTCATGAAGGCCTGCTTCGTAGTTGTCATCACGCATATCCGCGCCACGAAATCGTGATTGATGACAACGTGGCGCACCAACTCTACAGCCACGGCCAGCGCCAAGCATTACGGCTCGACGCCGAAGAAGTATAACCAACCCTACTCACTGAATCAGGTAACCGGGGGGTAGCGTCTGCGCTGGACTGCGGGAAAGATGAAGTCGCGACATGATCTGGTTGATCATAAATCGATGGATAAGCGAGCGGCGACCATCTAATCGTTCTGATTACTGGGCGCTAGCGCTAGGAACCCATAAAGTGCATGACGTCGCAGCTTGGGCAATGAGCCAATCGTGATCTCGCTTTGCGAATGGCCGAGGCATTCCGGAAGATATCCGAAGCGCAAAGTTATAGGAGCCACTGACTTCGTTTGCGGTGGGTGTTGCTTCTTTCAATTTCGTGTTGGTTTTGAGTCCTTCCACAGCCCCATGTAGAGCAAGCGTCTGCTTGAAGGTGTCTGCGCTTGCCTCCAAGATCTGTACCGCGATAAAGGCCGCATTCGAGCAGCGATCCATCTTTTCCCACTGTTTCATCTGGGCTTCATCACCGAGCGCCACTGCTGAGGTGAGCAACATCAATGAGCCAATCAAAAAACGCATTGCTTTGATCCTTCAAATAAATTTCCGCACTAATACCCCAACACACGCCAAATTGCCACCGGGCGTAGCAGCCTGGCGATCACTTGGACGAAACGTGCTCATCCACTCGCTCACCGGTGCCCGTGTCGACAATGATCATGTCCCACCAAGTGTTAGCAGGGAGTGTTGTGAGCTTGTACGTGCGGCCAGCCACAAGAATAACTTCACGGAAATTTCGATCCAGAGAAATGGAGGTGCCTACCCAACGCCTGAGTTCCAGTCGATGTCTACCGGCAGTGAGTCGATATTCTGTTTGGGTAGCGAGCGCGAAATTGGTTTTCCTGCCATCAACTGTGGCGATGAACAGTGACTTGTCGGTTAGATTGATGCGGGCAACGTCAGAATCCGGCAAACCCTCCGCTGCCTTTTCGGTATCTCAAGCCGGATGACCTGGACATCGGTGAAGCGCTCGACGACGGGACGCTGGTATATGCCGCCGACGGGCTGACCCCGTAGGAGCAGGACCAGCCAACCTGGAATCCAAGCATCCACATGCCGCGCTGGGCCTGCCGCATCCTGCTGGAGATCACCGACGTGCGCATCGAGCGGTTGTAGGACATCAGCGAAGAACAGGCCAGGGCCGAGGGATGCTTCCACGGCGGCCGGGGTATCCGTGAAGCAACCGAGAGCGAATACCCTGCCAGCAAACACCAGCAGCGCCCAGGGTGGATGTGGGAAAAGACGAACAGCCATGAGCAATGCCTCGACTCGGCCCGCTACGCTCTCGGCAATCTGCGGAACTCGGTCGGCGGCAACTGGAGCGCCAACCCGTGGTGCTGGGTCGTGGAATTTAAGCGGGTGATGCCATGATCGCCACCCTCTGGTTCGCCTACGTATTCATTTACAAGGGGCCAAGGCCGTGGCTGTAAATTCCAGCAAGCGCGAAGCCTCCGTCACTTTCTTGGAAATAGCCATCTCAGAGCGACCGAAAGAGCCGCTGCTATGAAGGAAGCAGCAATTTTCGAAGATGAATGAATCACATTGAGAAAATCACCAAAGGTCGCCGTCTCCGGATCAGCGTCAAAGAGAAATAATACGATGAAGCCAACATAGCAACCTAGAGCACACCCCAAAAAAGCCTTCATTTCAGCGCGCGCAAAAGCCATGGAGCGTTGAGTTAACAAAATACCGCTGTGGGCGGCGCTTCTTAGCGACTCGTTGAAACTCATAGCCTGGTTCCTTGCATTGATTGCTGGCTGATCAATAGTAAATCAACGCAAATAAAACCCCAATCCCCCTACATGCCTGCCGGTGAGCGGCGGGCGAGGAGTTCCTGTGCTCAAACAAATCGGAAAACTCATCACTGAACCGCTCCGCAAGGGCGAGAAGAGCTGGCCACTGCGCTGGCGTATGGGGATGCGGCTGAACCACATCCATAACGACCTGCACTCCCATCACACAAAGCTCTGGAACGTCATCGTGATGTCCGCCAGAGCCCTGATCTGCAAGCCATTCGGCCATCGCTGGACCAGGTTCGAAGCCGTGAAGTACGGCGACTTTGGAAGCTCCCGGATCTGCAAGCATCGCGCATCAGTCACGGGCAACACCGTGGCGTCGACACCTACCACGAAACCCATCGACAGGGCGGCTTGAAAAAGATCGCCAAACCCTAATCCACCTTCTGCCGCCCAGCGCGGCAAGGACACCACATGTTCGCAATCAAACTCACCCTGATCCTGCTGGACGCTTTGCTGTACCTGGTCGGCAGCGGATGTTAGTTCTTTTGGATCACCCCCCCGCCTTCTGGCGGAAGGCGAAACGGCCGACATCCTCTACGCCTTCGCCGGCACCTGCGGATGGATGCTGATCACGTTCAGCCTGGTTATTCACATTATCAAGACAGCGCGGCTCACTACGGGCGCACGGAGCGATCCATGAGCGGGGTTCAATTCCTATCGCATGAAGAGGTTTGCGAGCTGACCGGCGCTCGGACAAAGGCTGGCCAGATCCTGAACCTCAAAAGGAACGGCATCAGGCACACCATCAAAATGAACGGGTGGCAATGTTGCGTAGGAGATTTGATATCGCGCGGGAAGCTGCTGGGGTGGCTAAGCCGGAGTTTCAAATGCGTGATCTGCGCGCCAAAGCCGGTACGGACAAGGCCGAGTCAAGCGGCGATATCATGCAGGCCAAAGATCAACTTGGGCATACGACTGTCGTGATGACCGAGCAGTAAATCCGCAACCGCAAAGGCAAGAAAGTGTCACCAACAAAGTGAATTGCGGACCAGTTGTTTTATTGCGGACCGGAAACAAACAAGGGCTTGCATCAGCTTTCGCCCGCAAACCCTTGATTTTAGATGGTGCCCGAACCCGGAATCGAACCGGGACGCCCTTACGAGCGGGGGATTTTAAGTCCCATGCGTCTACCAGTTTCGCCATTCGGGCGGCAGCGCGTGTTGCAGGGTTGGGAATATATAGATCCAGTCGCGTCGACGCAAGGTCGCAAGGCAGCTTTCTTGCACCACGACACGGGCGAAAAAGCTCGTTAGATCAGTGATCTAGATGAGGATAACGAAGGAAAAACTGAGATTTCCGTGCCTCGATGCGTCGCCCACTGTGCAATCTTCACGCCCTCGCAACGAAATGCAAGCAACGCAGAATGGACTCACGCAGGGATCGCAATCGCCACAGCCTTCTGCCCTCCCAGAGCAACAAGGATGTAATGGCTGATGAATAACGCCCCTGCCTGGGTGAAAATACTCTCCAGATGTGTGACACCCGATAAGACCGGAGAAGGCCTGGCTGATTTGCTCTTCTCTGGCGTATTGGCCGCTGTGGGTAGTGGCTTGTGGATACTTGGCAGGTACATCCGCACTTCGAAGTTGAGGCCGCCGTCGAAGCCTTCCTCCACTGAGGTTTCATAGCGCTCAACGCACACATAACAATCCCGACGCAAACGGCGGGATTGTTGTGCTGAGAGGCCGCTCAGTTGTCGGGATGCTCGCTCGCTACCGAATCGGCAGCATCCACGTCAGACATATCTTCTTCAAGAGGTGCCTCGTCGTCCGGCGGCAGCGGGATATTGTCCTCATCACGCTTCGGGTCGTACCCTGCTTCATTATCTGTTCCGCGGGTTACGTCCTGCTGTGAAATGTTCCCGGGGGCATTTTTGTCGATTTCCATGTTGGCTCTCCGTTCTAGGCTCGGAACATCCGCGCGTCAACATAAGAGTGGGCCGGTCACGGCGAGTGCCAAGGCTTGGACGAACGGTGACGTCGGGTTCCTCGATAATGAATCGCTCCAGCTACCGACACGCACTGTTTTTGCTCATCACTTGTGCGGCCAGGTGCTTCAGGCACTCCCACCTATGTCGTCACCCGACACGGATTCAAATAGCATCCCTACGGCACCGACCGTCTCAAGCCGGCACTTGACCTCTTCACTGACCACTATCTCGCCCGAATATTTTTTCACTCTGAAAATGTGCTGACCACCGATTAATACTTCACACGTATTCTCCAAGAGCCCTTTTTATTAACCGAGCGCAGCTTAAAAGGACCACCTCGCTAAGACAGCGTGACTCAAAAACCTGTTCCGACGGGCGCAGATATGCTCAGATGGCTCTACGCTCCCAACGCATCATCTTATGCGTCGACGTCCCCCACTCACCGTGTGGTGAGTCATTGGCGTTGAACACCAGCCGCTCCCCTATTTGGAGACTCACCATGAACCCACACGCCACCGCCCTTGTCTTGATCGAATTCCAGAACGATTTCACCACCCCTGGTGGCGTGTTCCATGACGCAGTCAAAGAGGTGATGCACCAGTCAGACATGCTGGCCAACACCGCAACCACCGTGCAGCAAGCGCGCAAGCTGGGCGTGAAGATCATCCACCTGCCGATCCAGTTCGCCGAGGGCTATCCGGAACTGACAACACGCGATTACGGGATTCTCAAGGGTGTTGCCGACGGCAGCGCCTTTCGCACCGGCAGTTGGGGTGCAGAGATCACCGACGCCGTGACGCGTGAGCCCGGCGATATTCTCGTGGAAGGCAAGCGCGGACTGGATGGCTTTGCCACCACTGGCCTGGACCTTGTGCTACGCAACAATGGCATCCAGAACCTGGTGGTGGCGGGGTTTCTAACTAATTGCTGTGTCGAAGGCACGGTTCGATCCGGTTATGAGAAGGGCTACAACGTAGTGACCTTGACCGACTGCACGGCGACGTTCACCGATGAGCAACAAAAGGCCGCTGAAAACTTCACGTTGCCGATGTTTTCGCAGGCATTGCGGCATACCGCATTTCTCGGGGCGTTGAGCGCCAAATAAGCAAAAAGGGGGCGACTGATTGATCAGTCGCCCCCTTTGCTTAACGCTCGGCATGCACCGCCATTCCAACTTACCCGTTTAACGTCAGCCCCCGATAAGCCGGCACTGGCAGCTTGTACCTCTGCGGTTGTTGCCGGGCGAGTTGTGCCTGCAGGTGTGCGACGGCATCCAGCACGCGTTGCGCCCATTGCTCGTCTTCCGGGTCCACGACCACGACGCGGAACCCGTGATCGACACCTTCAAGCTGAACGCCCTCGGAATCATCGACATGCAAGTCGATGTCGAACGCCGACGGCAATTTTGACGGGGTATTCAACAGTCCGCGCTCGGTGAGAGCCTGGTTGTGCCGCACGCTGTTGACCACGCCGTCGATGTGGATGCCATACAGCAACAACCAGCGGCGTATGTAGGACGGGGTGCGCCCGGATGAGGTGTAGACCCAGACGCTGCAGCCTTGGCGACGCAGTTCCCGGGTCAGTGCGCGGGTTCCGCTGCGCAGCGGCTCGCCCAGCCAACGGTGTACACACGCCGGCAAACGGCTGTGTTCGGTCGCGCTGTGGTGAAGCTGGCAAGCCAGCGTGTCATCGATATCGAACGAGATACGGATGCGCTGGCGCTTGAACACACGCTTGATTGTGTCGAGCACTGGATACGTTCCCATTAATGGCCCCCCTGATGGACGGGCGCTGGTGTGTCGCTCAGGAAAAACTCCATTGGATCAGGGGCATTATCTTCCAGGAACGCTGCATACTTTTTCTTGATCTTGGGCAACTCATACAGCGCCATGACGCCATGCTTGGCGGAGTTGCGTATAACCGAGGACGGGTTGAAGTAGCCCTCGGCGTTGTCCAGTGTCAATACGAAGGGCGGCAACCCCTCGCGCATCAGCAGGTAGCTGACGATCAGTGACCCACTGCGGTGATTGCCTTCAATGAACAACTGCGGCTTGCTGAGTACTCGCACGTAGACACCCGCTGCGCGCTTCCACACCGATTCACTGTGGTGCTTGCAGTACCAGTTATACAAGTCCTTGATGCCGCCCTCGACATTGTTGAAAAAATGCACTTCGGTAGCCAGCAGGTGCTGCGCGTATTCCTGCCGGCGTAGCGGGTCTTTGCCACAGAGCACGGTGGCATTGATCTCCAGCATCAGGTTCAGTTGCTGAAGGTCGAACAGGTCGACACCCCGCGCCACATAGTCGTCAATCAGGGCATAGCCATCAAGCACATTCTGCAGCACTTCGTCTGTCAGCGGGTCGCGTGGCTCGGTAAAGTCCTGGCTGAGCTGGGCAAAACGGCTCTGTACCTTACGCAGTGCGCGTTCGATCGCGGGCAAATCAAGACGACGTGTTGCAGTCATTGGCAATCCTGAAAAACGGTGCATGGGTCAGCTGAACTTGCCGCTGATGTAATCCCCGGTCATTTGTTCGCGCGGATTCTCGAAAATCTGCGCGGTGGGGCCCATTTCCACCAGATAGCCGGTGCGGGTGCCCTGGGAGATGTCCACCGAAAAAAACGCGGTGGTATCTGCCACACGAATCGCCTGCTGCATGTTGTGCGTCACCAGGGCGATGGTGTAATCCTTCTTCAACTCAACCATCAGCTCCTCGACACGGCGAGTGGCAATCGGGTCAAGCGCCGAGCACGGCTCATCCAGCAACAATACTTCCGGCTCGGTGGCGATGGCGCGGGCGATACACAGGCGTTGCTGCTGGCCGCCGGAGAGCGACAGGCCGCTGACCTTGAGCTTGTCCTTGACCTCATCCCACAAGGCAGCGCCTTGCAGCGCGTGCTTGACGCGGTCGCCGATGTCGCCCTTGTAGCGGTTGAGGCGAAGGCCAAAGGCTACGTTGTCGAAAATGCTCATCGAGAACGGGTTCGGCTGTTGGAACACCATGCCGATGTAGCGGCGCACGACCACCGGGTCAACGCCCTTGCCATACACGTCCTGGCCCAGGAAATGCACGTGGCCTTCGAAGCGGAAGCCCTTAACCAGGTCGTTCATGCGGTTGAGGCTACGCAACACGGTTGATTTGCCACAGCCGGACGGGCCGATAAAGCCAGTGATCTTGTTTTTCTCGATCGGCACATGGCTATCACGCACCGCCATGAAGTTGCCGTAGAAAATCTTGTCCAGCTTGCAGTCCATGACCACAGGCGCCTGGGTGATAAACGGAGCGGCTATTTGCGCAGATGATACGTTCAAAATACAGGTGCTCCCGTTCTTAATACTTGGGCTTGCCGAAAATACGGCTCACGATATTCACGACCAGCACGATCATCACCAGCACCAACGAGGCCGCCCATGCGAGCTCAAGCTGGTTGTCGAAGGGCATGCCGGAGAAGTTGTAGATCAGCACGGCAAGGGAGGCCGTCGGGTTCATCACCGCCAGGCTGCCGTCGTGGTAGATCCAGTAGTTGCTGAACAGCGCAGTGAACAACAGCGGCGCGGTTTCGCCGGCGGCGCGGGCCACGGCGAGCATGACGCCGGTAAGGATCGCTGGCATGCCGGTGGGCAAGACGATTTTCCAGATCACCTGCGAACGGGTGCAGCCCATACCGTAGGCGGCATCCTTCATGATCTTGGGCACCATCCTCATCGACTCTTCAGCCGTCAATACCACGATTGGCAGCATCAGCACGGCCAGCGCAACGCCACCTGCCGGTGCCGAGTAAGTCCCGGTGGTCATCACCACCAGCGCGTAGGCAAACACACCCGCCAGGATCGAAGGCAAGCCGGTGAGCATTTTTGCGGCAAAGCGCGAGGCGTTCGCCAGCTTGCTGTCCGGGCCCAGTTCCGCCAGGAAAATCGCCGCCATGATGCCGACTGGCACCGCGATGGCGGCAGCGATACCAACCATGACGAACGTACCTGCCATCGCGTTGCCGAAGCCACCGCCGGTCTCGAACCCAGTCGGTGGCAGTTCAGTGAACACTTCCAGGCTCAGGCGAGCGCCGCCGCGGGTGATCAGCATGTAGAGCACGGAAATCAGCGGCACACTCGCCAGCAATGCGCCGATCCACACCGAGGTGGTCAACACCAGGCTGCGCAACGCACGACCTTCGAACCGGCGCTGCAGGCTCGGCATGGCGGTAATTGGAGAAGAAAGGTCAGTCATTGCTTAGTACCCCGCTGGGCGTAGAGCATGATCATCGAACCGATGATGTTCACCAGCAGCGTGATGAACATCAGCACCAGTGCGGCGTACATCAACACTTCGATCTCGTTCGGGCCGGCTTCGGGGAAGTTCAGCGCCAACAAGGCCGCCAGCGTATTGGCCGGTGCAAACAGAGAAAGGGAGATGTTGTTCGCGTTGCCGACCAGCATGGCCAGCGCCATGGTTTCACCCAATGCGCGGCCGAGGCCCAGTACCAGGGAACCAAAGATGCCGGTGGCGGCAGATGGCACCATCACCTTGAGAATCGCTTCCCAGTGGGTGGTGCCCATGCCGTAGGCGGCTTGCTTGGTTTTCATCGGCACAGCCGTGAGGGCGTCCTGGGAAACGGCGGCGATGGTCGGCAGAATCATGATGGCCAGTACCAGTGCTGCCGGTAACAGGCCCGGCCCGCTCAAGGAGGTGCCGAAAAAAGGAATCCAGCCGAGTTCGGTATTCAGCCACGCCGTCAGCGGGCGGATGGCCGGGATCACCACATAAATGCCCCAAAGGCCGTAAACGACGCTGGGGATCGCGGCGAGCAGTTCAACGATGGTGCGAAACACCGCCGCCAGCTTGGCCGGTAAAAAATCCTGGGTCAGGAAAATCGCCATGCTGACGCCGAAAAAACCTGCGATCAGCAACGCGATGAAGGCACTGTAAAGCGTGCCCCAAATAGCTGGCAGAATGCCGTATTTACCTTGATTTACGTCCCAGACACTGCCGAACAGCACATCAAAACCGTGCTTTTCCATGCCGGGAAGTGCCTTGCGCCCTACTTCGAAGACCAGCGCGAAAACCAGCGCCAGCACCAGCACTACGCCTATGCGTGCAAGCGCGCGGAAGGTGCGGTCAACCAGGAAGTCCTTCCTAGAAGGTGGCTGGCACGCAGAGTCCGGGTTAACCGGTACGACAAAAGGTGAGTTCATTGGCTAATTCCGGAACAAGAGGGGAACACGCCCGGCATGGCTGACAGCCCACGCCGGGGGTGGTCTGGCAAGCCTTACTGAATGTTGGCGGAAGCTTTGCGAACTTGATCGACAACCGATGGCGGCAGCGGGATGTAGCCCATCGAATCGGCGATTTTCTGGCCTTCGGTCAGGCTGTACTCGACCATTTCACGCATGGCCTTGGCTTTGGCCGGGCTCTCGTTTTTCTTGCGGAAGATCATCCAGGTGTAGGAAGTGATCGGGTAGGACTTGGCGCCATCCGGATCTGGCAGCCAGGCCACCAGGCTTTCCGGCATCTTCACCGCAGCCAGGGCTTCTGCACCGCTTTCGGCGTTCGGTACTACGTATTTTCCGGCCTTGTTCTGCAACTGGGCGAAGGCAACCTTTGCCAGTTTGGCGAAGCCGTATTCGATGTAGCCGATCGCGCCTGGAGTCTGGCGAACGGTAGCGGTTACGCCATCGTTTTTCGGCGATTTGATGAATTTGTCGCTGGCTGGCCAGTTGACCGTGTTGCCTTCGCCCAAGTCCTTCTGGAACTCAGCGTTGATCGCAGACAAGTGCTTGGTGAACACAGCAGTGGTGCCGCTGGAGTCTGCACGCACAACGACGGTGATCGGCATGTCAGGCAGTTTCAGGCCTGGGTTGGCGGCGACGATCTTCGGATCGTTCCACTTGGTGATCTTGCCCAGGAAGATGTTGGAGTAAACATCGCGCGGCAACTTGAGTTCTTTAGGATTGCCTGGCAGGTTGAACGCCAACACGATCTCACCCGCGGTCATCGGCAGCAGCTGCACGCCTTCGGCCACCTTGGCAATGTCTTCGTCTTTCATTGCCGAGTCACTGGCGGCGAAATCGACGGTCTTGTTCAGGAAGTCCTGTACGCCCGCACCGCTGCCCTTGGACTGGTAGTCAACCGTGACACCTTCGGTCTTCTTGCTGAAGTCCTTGAACCAGGTGAGGTAGATAGGGGCCGGGAAACTTGCACCAGAACCTGTCAGGCGGACGCTTTCGGCGGCAAATACCGAGGTGGCGCTAAGAGAAACCGCGACGGCGAGTGCAGCTGACTTCATCAGACGTTTCATTCAGAAAATCCTTGTGATTACGGGCTCACGCACTCTGCAACATTCTTGTTACGGTTTTATGAATGCGGAATGGCAAAACGCCTTGTTGTCCCCCTCTCCCGCCGCAATAACGCATTTTGGTGTAATTGGCTGGTAACAAATTGCGTCTATGACTTTGCCATCTCCCACCACGCGAGTTCGGCCCATGTCCTCAGTAGAAGACGCCTTGATGCAGCGCATCCACCGTGAACTGCTTGATCACAGTGATGAAGAGCTGGAACTGGAATTAGCCGAAGATGGCCATGACCTGAATGCGCTGTTCGACGAGCACGTCGGTGAGAGCAGCGAAAAAGCAGCCCGCAGGATTTATTTCAGCGAACTGTTCCGCCTGCAGGGCGAACTGGTGAAATTGCAGAGCTGGGTGGTGAAAACCGGCCACAAGGTGGTGATTCTATTCGAAGGGCGTGATGCCGCCGGCAAAGGTGGCGTGATCAAACGCATCACCCAGCGCCTGAACCCCAGGGTTTGCCGGGTTGCCGCCTTGCCTGCGCCGAATGACCGCGAACAGACCCAGTGGTACTTCCAGCGTTATGTTTCACATTTGCCGGCGGCCGGCGAAATCGTGCTGTTCGACCGCAGCTGGTATAACCGCGCGGGTGTCGAGCAAGTCATGGGGTTTTGCAACGACGAACAATACGAAGAGTTCTTCCGCACCGTACCGGAGTTCGAGCGCATGCTCGCCCGCTCCGGTATCCAACTGATCAAGTACTGGTTTTCGATTTCTGACCAGGAACAGCACCTGCGCTTTCTCAGCCGCATTCATGACCCGCTCAAGCAGTGGAAACTCAGCCCCATGGACCTGGAGTCGCGTCGGCGCTGGGAAGCCTATACCAAAGCCAAGGAAGTCATGCTCGAACGCACCCACATCGCCGAAGCCCCGTGGTGGGTGGTGCAGGCCGATGACAAGAAGAAAGCGCGGCTCAACTGCATCCATCACTTGCTCGGGCAGATGCCGTATGAAGAAGTCGAGCTGCCGGTGATCGAACTGCCGCGGCGTGTGCGCCAGGAAGATTATTCGCGCAGCCCGACGCCACCGGAACTCATCGTGCCGCAACGCTACTAGCTTAGTTGCTCACACAAGAACGGCGCACTGGCAAGCCTGGACGTGGGGTGAAAGGCCAGTACCCGCGTTGCAACCAACAGGTAAGCGACTTCCTCGGATGACATGAACGCCATGCCTCCGAGGATTTCGAACGCACGCGTGCTGATGCGATTGATCGCCTCCTGCACGGCAAACCGGGTGGCCTGCGCGCGCGCCAGGTCAGCGCGCAGAAAGCGGTTCTGATCGATCGACACCGCCAGGCCGCGCACAGCCATGGTGGCGCCCTGCAGATCAATCAGCAACATCGCGCGATCATCCTGCGAGCCTTTGTTGGATGACAATGCACGTGATGCCAGCGCAGACGCCATGCCCAGATACGACGCCGACGCCAGCAACTGGAACCAGATGGCAAACAGGTGCTCACCCGTACCCTGTTGAGCATCGTCCAACTGGTTATCGACGGCTTTGCTGAAGTACATCATCGACTCTGGCACCAGTAGATTATTGAAGATCACTTCGTGGCTGTCCGCACCCTGCAAATGCGGTACCGACCAGAACTTTTTGCGTTGGATATTCGGGTCACCCGCCAGCCCCATACCGATGCCGATATGGGGTTTACCTTCAGGGTCGACGTAGTTGACCCCAAACGTGATCGCGTCGAAGTGATGCGTCATCGTGCACGGCTTTTTGCTGCCGCTTACCACGTAGCCCGCCGCTGTCTTCTCAACCGATAACGTGGATTCCAGGATATTGGCGTGCGCGCGGCCTTCGGCGAAGCCCGATGCGACCAACAGCTTGTCACGTGCGACTACACTCAATAGGCTCTGGATATCTGGAAAGAAGCGGCTCGCCGCCATCATGCCGGCCACCGTGTGGTGGTGCATGGTCATCATCACCGCCAATGAAGGGCAATGAGCGCCGACCCACGTATGCACTTGTGCCAGCTTGACGGCGCTGACACCGTCACCGCCAAGTTCTTTTGCGATACTAAGTCCGGGCCGCCCGACCGTTCGAAACAGGCTTGCCAGTTGTTTGGATTCTCCACGCTCAAGTGCAATAAGCGAGGCAGCCTCAAGAACCGACACCACCTCCGGCAGCCACGCTAACGCAACAGCTCTTTCTTCTTTCAAACACATATCCATTGCCCCTTTTAATTAACCAGGCATCAAAACGACTGTTGAGGTTTCAAGTAATGCCGTGCATAACGGCTGTCCAACTTCGATAACGGCAATAACATAAAGAAGTCGGCAGCGTTGAATTCCTTATCCCACGCGGGCGCACCACATACCCAGCCACCGCTGCGCAAATAGCCTTTGAGCAATGGGGGTAAGCGCGGCACATGCCCAGGCTCGAACTCATCAATCGGAAAAGGTTTATAGGGGGTTACACGATAGCTGGCAGGCGCCAGGTTTTCCGCGGCAAAGCCACGGTACAAAGCCGCTGCATTATGGCCACCATCGGACAAGCTCACACTTGCGCACCCCATCAAATGGTCGCAGCCCGCACGCTCCATATACCTTGCCAGGCCTGACCACAGCATCATGATGACGCTGCCAGTGCGGTACTCGGGGTGGACACACGCATGCATGGCTTCAACGGTTCTGGGGCGTAAAGACTCTAATCCACTGAGATCGAACTCTCTCTCCGAGTAATAGTGCCCCATGTGTTGCGCCGCTGCCGGGCCCATCAGGCGATAGGCGCCCACCACAGCCGAAGTCCGAGTGTCGCGAACCAGCAGGTGGTCGCAACAGTCATCGAACTCATCGGCGTTTAATGCCTCAGGGTTAACCAGTGCGGACAGTTTAAACGTGTCGGTAAACACACGATAACGCAGGCGTTGCACTTCACGTACTTCATCTTGTGTCGTGGCCAGACTGACCACTAACTGTGCGGTTTGCACGGGTTCAGCTGAATGTTCATCACGGGATACCGGCTGAGATCGCATTCCTGTTCCTTTGAGTCACCGCGCTATTAACCAGCACGTAGTGAGTGAGACACTAACATGCAGTTTTATATAGGCAGCGTAAGGAAACTCTGAAAGCGTTCGCGATCTGTTAACGCCCTTCCCTTATCGTTAACATCACTTGTTCACACTGTTGTGGCGAGCGGGCTTGCCCGCGTTGGGCTGCGTAGCAGCCCTAAAACCAGACGCCGCGAATTATCTGAATAGGCGGGGTGGCAGCGCGGGGCAAGCCCGCGCCTACACGATGCAGTAACGTTAGAGGGGTGAACTGCTGACCACCCGCAGCGCCAACCCCTCATAAGCATCCAGGGTAATCGTGAATTCCCCTTGCGCCGTCAGATCTCCCTCAACCCGCTCATTGATGATATCCACCACCATCCCGGCAGCAATATCAGGCAAATGCAGGGTTTCGGTGATCGGCGTGGCGCCGAAGTTCAGCGCGGTGATTTGCGTGCCTTTACCGGCCGGCAATTCGTGAACCATCACCAGCAGCCCCGGGTTTTCGACTTCCGGCACCTGGATCTGGCGACTGGCAGCGATATCGTAGGCGCGGCGTACCGCGAGGATTTTCTGCAGTTGTGAAGCGAAGGACTCGGGGTCCTGCAGCTGGCTGTTCAAGCTGCCGTAAAGGCTTTTCGAACGCGGCATTTGGCCGGCAGACAGCTGCGCCTCCGGGTTCAAATCCACCAGGTCATACGCACCGCGATGAATCCAGCGCGTATCGCCATCGCGCATCAGATGCTCGACTTCTTCGGCCGCCAGCGGCAGCGCGCCGACCAGGTCCCAGCCGGACAAGGCAAACACCCCAGGCTGCATCGCGTTGTACATCACCAGCAGCAGATGGATCTGGCGGATCTGCTGGATGTCCGCCGGGGTAATCGCGTCGAGGTCACGAATCCCCAGCGCCGCCGTGATGATGCTGGCGGTGGTGCACGACACGCCATTGGTCACGAACTTGAGGTTGTACGGCGCATGCTCGCCGGCCAGGCGTTCGTACATCTGCTCGCGAATGTGCTCGCGCAGGATATTGCCGGGAAAGGTCTGGCCCTGGTAAAGGAAGGTGTCATGGGCATGCAAGGTCCAGAAATGCACCAGTTCCAGGGTCAGTTCATCGTGGTTCTGCAACGCGTGGATCAGCGATCCGGGGTCGATGCACTGGTGGTGCATCTCGCGCAGCATCAAGCGCAGAAACTCGGCGTCGCCCATCAACAGCGCATGCTGGTACGCCGGGCGGGTAATGAAGTCATAGGACAGGTCGGCACCGCCATGGGACATGGACGCGATGTCGTCCACGGTGAGGTTCAACTCTTGGAAGCTGAAACCGCCTGCCTTGCGGATCGCGCCGCCCAACAACTGGTTGCCGGTGATCGACAGCGGATGGCTCTCGGACCACGCCGTGCCATCCAGCTTGCGCTCTACACCGAGGAAGCCGTTGGCGTCCAGCCGCAGGATCTTTGCGCCCATCACGTCAATGGCATGCAGCGCATCGCCGATGATCATTTGCTGCGCGGCAAAGGTCGGGTCCAGCCAATTCAGCGAAGGCTGGCCTTCCTTGAAGTAATGCAGGTACACCCAGCGACGCGGCTTGCCATCCACGCCCAGCACGACATTGGTTGCACTCCAGTCGGTTTCCTTGACGCCGGGCTCGAAGAAAATCACCCGCTGCAACTGGCCGACGATGTAGTGTTTGTCACGCAACGCATCGACCTGCACTGGGCTGAGGTTCTGCGCATCGCGCCCCTCGACCACGTCGGGCAGCAACGTCCAGTCTTCTTCGCGGATTTCCACCATGTGGAAAAGGCCGGGATAGTCCTCGTACGCCATCTCGGCCAGGCGAAAGTCCGCGCCCTTGCCGGTGTGGGACGGGATCACATCGTCGATGATCACCGCATTGTGCGCCGCCGCCATGCGCGTCAACGCCTGTAACTGCGCTTCGGTGCCCAATTCAGGGTCGATTTCAAAGCTGATACGGTCGAAATTGCCATCAATGGTCGGCGTGTGCTCGGTACCGCTCAGGCCGCCAGACTTCTTCAGCGGGCCGTTGTGTATACCTTGAATGCCGATCTTCGACAGGGCGTGCCACAGTGCCTCATCCCCCAGCGCCTCCAGCACCGTGCCACCCTCGCGGGTCACAATCGAGGCCGGGTAGGCGGTGAACCACACCGACGACAAAGCCGTGGCATCACGGGGCCGGGTCTGTGCATAAGGCTGCTGCCACAACCGCCCCTGCCCCGAATAGAGCTTGGCGCGCTGGCGTGCCGCGTGCAGCATCGATTGTTCCACCAGCCAGTTCACATGGTTGTTTTCAGCCGCCGTCATAAGCCTGTTACCTGTCGTCGTGAAACATTACTCGTGAACATATGAGGGTTGTGTGGGCCATTCGTTGCATTGGGATTAGCCCCCTGCCCACTTGAGCGAATTCTCTGCGTAGCAGCTGTCGAGCCCCCGCGAGGCTGCGTCAGCGGTGTATCAGGCAGACCGCAAACGCTGCCTCGCAGGCAAGCCCCCACAGAAAAGCACCGTCTGGATACTTAGCAGGTTTCCCTGTACTGCTTCGGCGTAAACCCTGTCGAGGCCTTGAACTGCCGGGTGAACGCGCTGTGGTCGGTATACCCGCACTGCAACGCGACTTCGGTAATCGGCATGTCGGTATGCAGCAACCGATGGGCGTGCTCCAGTCGCACTTTCTGGATCATTTGCCGAGGTGTCAGGTGGAACACGCGTTTGCAGTAACGCTCCAACTGCGCGACTGAAATCCCGGCGATGCGTGTCAGTTCACCCAGCGTGACGCGGCGGTTGAAGTGCGCGCGGATATGCGCGTCCACGGCAGCCAGGCGTTGGTAGGCCGGGTGGCTTTCGCTGGCGGTTTGCAGGTCTACGGAGATACCCGCCAGGCCAATGATCTCGCCCGCGTGGTTGTACAAAGGCCACTTGTGGGTCAAACACCAGCCGGGTTCTCGGGTGCCGTACAGGTGCAATTCAAGCTGGTCCCCCAGCACCAAGCCCTGCTCCAGCACGCGCCGGTCCTGTTCGGTGTAACCCGGTCCCAACTGCGCGGGGAAGACTTCAGCGCTGGTCTTGCCCAGCAGGGGTTGCAGGTGTTTGAGGCCGCAGCGTTGCACCAGGGTGCGGTTGGCGAGGACGTAACGGGCGTGAGTGTCCTTGATGAAAATCGCCGCATTGGGGATCACATCCAGCATCGGCAATAGCTGCATCACACCGGCCAATAATTGCTCGATAGTGTGGGGGCGACTCGCCTCGCTCCCTTGGCAAAGGGTCACAAACGCGCTCTGCATCATGACTGTCGCCCCCCCCCCGCAAATTGCCTCGATGCGTAGCAGATTGCCCGATGCCCAGGGCGCTGTCGAGCGGTGCAAACTGTGCTGATTTCGTCACCGATGCGGGCAAAAAACATCAATCGTGCCGCCGTCCATGAGTTCACTGTAGGGCCACTGCATGCCTATCCAATAACTCACAAGAAGGCGACGCTATGTCAGGTCAAGGCAAGTTCAAAATTGTCGTGCTGTTCACCTTCTTCAAGCCAGCGAACTTCCAGGTCCAGGGTTTCGCGCCGTTTGGCCTGTCGGGCATCGAGATGGCGGTGTCGGCCGGCGCGGTCGCCCCTGTCACCGTCGCCGCGCTGACCCCGGCCACCCATTGATTGGAGCGTTTTATGAAGCGATTGCATGTGATCGACTCCCACACCGGCGGCGAACCGACGCGCCTAGTGATGAGCGGCTTCCCTGCGCTGAACGGCGACACCATCGCCGAACAACGGGGGCACCTGCGTACCGAGCACGATCAATGGCGCCGCGCCTGCCTGCTGGAGCCGCGCGGCAATGACGTACTGGTCGGTGCGCTGTACTGCGAGCCCGTCACCCCCGGCGCGGTGTGTGGGGTGATCTTCTTCAACAACGCCGGCTACCTCGGCATGTGCGGCCACGGCACCATCGGCCTGGTCGCCTCCCTGCATCACTTGGGTCGCATCCAGCCCGGCGTACATACCATCGACACACCGGTCGGCCCGGTTGCGGCAACGTTGCACAAGGACGGCAGCGTGACCCTGCGCAACGTGCCCGCCTACCGTTTTCGCCAACAGGTGGCGGTGGACGTGCCGGGCCATGGCGTGGTCTACGGCGATATCGCCTGGGGCGGCAACTGGTTTTTCCTGGTGACGCAGCACGGCCAGCTGTTGCAGATGGACAACGTCGACGCGCTGACCGATTACACCTGGGCAATGCTCAAGGCCCTTGAAGACCAGGGCATTCACGGTGAAGGCGGCGCGCTGATCGACCATATCGAACTGTTCGCCGACGATGACCTGGCCGACAGTCGCAACTTCGTGATGTGCCCCGGCAAGGCCTACGACCGCTCACCCTGCGGCACCGGTACCAGCGCCAAGCTGGCCTGCCTGGCCGCCGATGGAAAACTCGCGCCCGGTGAAACCTGGACTCAAGCCAGCATCACCGGCAGCCAATTCGACGCTCGCTACGAATGGGACGGCGAGCGCATCCGCCCCTTCATCACCGGCAGCGCCTACATGACCGCCGACAGCACCTTACTGATCGACGAGCGCGACCCTTTTGCCTGGGGCATATAAGCCCCGACCGTATTCAACTGATCGACTTCAGGAGTTAGAACAATGAGCGACAACATTTTCACCGGCTGCATCCCCGCCCTGATGACCCCGTGCACCGCTGAGCGCAAACCGGACTTCGACGCCTTGGTCGCCAAGGGCCGCGAGTTGATCGATATCGGCATGAGCGCCGTGGTGTACTGCGGCTCCATGGGCGACTGGCCGCTGCTGACCGAAGCGGAACGCCAGGAAGGCGTGGCACGCCTGGTGACGGCGGGCGTGCGGACCATCGTTGGCACTGGCGCAGTGAACAGCCGTGAAGCGGTAGCGCACGCGGCCCACGCCGCCAAAGTCGGCGCCCATGGCCTGATGGTGATCCCGCGCGTCCTGTCTCGAGGCGCCTGCGCCACCGCGCAAAAGGCGCACTTCTCGGCAATCCTCAAGGCTGCGCCCAACCTGCCGGCGGTGATCTACAACAGCCCGTACTACGGCTTCGCCACCCGCGCCGACCTGTTCTTCGAACTGCGCCGCGAACACCCGAACCTGATCGGCTTCAAGGAATTCGGTGGCGCTGCCGACCTGCGCTACGCAGCCGAACACATCACCTCCCAGGACGATAACGTGACGCTGATGGTTGGCGTCGACACCCAGGTGGTGCACGGCTTCGTCAACTGCAACGCGACCGGCGCCATCACCGGTATCGGCAATGCACTGCCTCGGGAAGTTCTGCAACTGGTGGCGCTGAGCAAAAGAGCCGCCAAGGGCGATGCCAAGGCTCGCCGCCAGGCCCGTGAACTGGAAGCCGCGCTGGCAGTGCTGTCATCGTTCGATGAAGGCTGCGACCTGGTGCTGTATTACAAGCACCTGATGGTGCTCAACGGCGACCAGGGCTACGCGCTGCACTTCAACGAGACCGACGCCCTCAGCGACGCCCAGCGCCGTTACGCCGAGCACCAGTACGCGCTGTTCCGCCAGTGGTACGCCAACTGGTCGGCATAACAGAACGTCGCCTGACCCCTTGCGCGCCGCTGTGGTTCTCGCAGCGGCCAAGCCCACTTTTTTCCAGGACGATTCCATGACTCTGACGGGCAAGATGCTGATCGGTCAGCAACTCATTTGCGGCAATCGCGAAGCGATCCGGACGATCAATCCCGCCACCCACGCAGCCCTGGAGCCCGCCTACCTGGGCGGCGACGGCGAACATGTCGCGCAGGCGTGCGCATTGGCGTGGACGCAAGCGGCGCAGGCGCGGCCCGAGCCCATTCCGGTGTATGCGGAAATGAGCTCGATCAACCCGGTGTACCTGTTCCCGGCAGCGTTGGCGGCTCGGAGTGAGGCACTGGCCCAGGGTTTTGTGAGCTCCTTGAACCTGGGGGCCGGACAATTTTGTACCAACCCAGGACTGGTGATCGCGGTACAAGGGCCGGATCTGGATCGCTTCATCCGCAGGGCGGCTGATCGACTGCCGAACTGTGCAGCGCAGACCATGTCCGATCCCGATATCGTAGTGGTCGGCGCCGGCATTATCGGCGTCGCCTGTGCACTGCAACTCGCGCGTCAGGGCCGGCAAGTGCTGGTGGTCGACCAGCAGGAACCCGGCATGGGCGCGTCCTATGGCAACGCCGGGCACCTGGCGACCGAACAGGTGTTTCCGATTGCCGACCTGTCGATCCTCAAACGCTTGCCCGGCATGCTGCTCGACCCCATGGGCCCGCTGCGCCTGGATTGGAAATACCTGCCGCGCGCCCTGCCCTGGTTCCTGCGCCTGTTATTGAACCTGCGCCCGGCCAGCTATCAGCGCACGGTCGCGGGTATCCGCGCGCTGAACGAGGGCAGCCAGGGCGCTTGGCAGCGCCTGCTGCACAGCATCGGGCGCCCGGAGTTGTTGCGCGAAGAGGGCTCACTGCTGGTGTTTGAACGGGCGGACTCACGGGACGCCCTGGATGCCTTGCAGCAGCGTATGCAAGCGCAACAGGTGCCCGTCGCGTTCTGGTCCGGCGACGCGATACGCCAGGCTGCACCGCAGTTGAGCGACAACATCCGAGGCGGGCTGTTCTTCCCCAGCACGGGGCACTTCCTTGACCCCTACCAAGTGGTGTGCGAGCTGGTCCAGGCAGCCAAGGCCAGTGGCGTGCAATTCCTGAAGCGCCAGGTGCTGGAGGGACGCTTGGAACAACACGGAGTCTCACTCACCACCGACCAAGGCCCGCTGGCCGCACGGCAGGTGCTGGTCGCCTGCGGTGCCCACTCAGCCAAACTCACCGCCGCACTGACCGGTAAAAAAGTCCCGCTGGACACCGAGCGCGGCTATCACCTCATGCTGCCCCACGAACAGCAGCGCCTGCCGTTTGCCGTCACCTCCCTGGAACGCAAATTCATCATGACGCCTATGGCCGACGGCCTGCGACTGGCCGGCACTGTGGAATTCGCCGGCCTCGACCGCCCGGCGAATATGGAGCGCGCCTGGCAGTTGCATCGGTTGAGTAAAGGGTTGTTTAGGCAGGACCTGAGTGCGGAAGGTGCGACGCCGTGGATGGGATTCCGGCCGTCGTTGCCGGATTCGCTGCCGGTGATTGACCGGGTCTGCGACGGGAAGGTGCTGCTTGCGTTTGGGCATCAGCATTTGGGGTTGACGCAGGCGGCGGTGACGGCGGAGATCGTTGGGGAGTTGGCATCGTCAACCCTTGTACCAACGCCCCTGCCTTATGCTCTGAGCCGATTTTGATTGATGACCTCAAAATCAGAGGGATCCTACAAGGCACGCAAGATATGTTCTATCGCTTAACTCAATCCCTCTGGAATGCGGGTTACAGGTTACGGTGGTGCAGCCCATTTATACGAACGTAAGGACCTGACTCGTACATATCTGCCTCCATAAACATCACGTGACGATTCAGCACGCCGCCCCGGAAAACTCAGCTGTTTAATCAGAAGCGGACCCTCCTGCATGAGACCCGCCACCGTGAAAAAACAGCTTTCTATCGCCACAGTCAGCGCTTGGTGTTGGGTTGGCAAACTGACGCCGCCGTTGACGCTGCTGACATCTTTTCCTCGGCAATCACTGCTGGACGCTTTCAGTACGCGAACCAAAGATCCGTTGGTCCTGGTGGTCGCCCCCGCCGGCTACGGCAAGACAACGTTGTTGATGCAGTGGCGCCAAACCCTGCTAACAGCAACGACGTCGCCAGTCATCGCCTGGCTTTCATTGGATGAGGCCGACAGCGATCCCAATCGCTTCCTCTCCTATTTGATTCTTACGCTAGACCGTGCGGGCCTTGATCTCGGTCACCTGACGCGGCTTGCGCAAGACCAAGCGCTGGACGCTCAACCGCAACGAACGATCACTGCCCTGCTCCATGCACTCGCCAGGGAAAACCGGCAGGTCACGCTGTTCCTTGACGACTACCATGCAGCCGCCAATCCTCAGCTCGACACCCTCGTACAGGCGCTGCTTGAACAGGCGACCCCCTGGCTGGAGTGGATAGTCGCTGCGCGCATCCGCCCTGGCTGGCCATTGACTCAGTGGAAAGCCAATGGCTGGGTGCATGAAGTATCCGCACACGCACTGATGCTAACGCAGGCAGAAACCGCAGCCATACTGGGGCCCGATATCCTCCCCGCAGAACTTACGCACTTGCATGAAAGAACGGAGGGTTGGGCGGTGGCCGTGCAGCTGGCGCGCCTGTGGCGGGCCAGTGGCGATGCTTCGCTGTACGGCCTCACCGCGTTCTCTGGACGCGTCACCGATATCGCCGATTACCTGACCGGGCAGGTTGTGCAACGCCTGTCAGCAGAATGCCAGGCATTTTTGCGCGACATGGCACTGCTGGAGCGCTTCAACGCCGAGTTGGCCGATGCGGTGCGTGGGCGCAGCGACAGCACACAGTTATTGATGCAACTGACCCACCTTGACGCTCTATTGGTACCGCTGGATGCTGGCCGTCAGTGGTTTCGCCATCACCGCCTGCTTCAGGACTTTCTCAAGCAGAGCATTGATGCTAGTGCAGCACAGGATATTCACTATGGGGCCGCCCAATGGCTGGCCCAGGAAAAGGATTGGATTCAAGCGATCGTTTATGCACTGCGAGCGCGTGATACCCGGTTGGCGGTGGATCTGGTGGTTAGCGCAGGAAGCTGGCAAGTGGTGCTCTACAACGGTATCCGGTACGCCCAAAGCCTGCTGCAGCAGTTTGACGAGCGAACCCTGGGTACTGAACCGGACCTGCTACTGCTCCAGGCGTACTTGCACGCCAAGCTCGGCGAGCACGCGCTCGCCGGCCAACTCCTCGATCTTGTCCAGGGACGTGTTCAAAACGATCGACGGTTGGCGGGCGATTTCCACGTCGTTCGGACCCTCGCTTGCGCTTATGTGGATTGCTTCGAACTGCCCCACTACGATGGCATCCCAGACGATAACCTGCTGGCTACCGGCACGCTTGAATGCGTCAATGCCTTGCAGGCATTGACCCAAGGCCAACTGGGATTGGCGCTACAGATCATTCGTTCGGCGCACATCAAGATGCGTCTGATTGCCAGCCCACGTGGCGAGAACTATTGCCGAATCCATGAGGCACAAGTCCTGGCGTTGGCAGGCGATATTCCAGCATCAGCGCAACTGGTCGAAAACGCGTTATCGATTGCCGTCGACCAGTTCGGTAACGAGAGCTCTGTGAGGGCGTTGGTGGGGTGTCTCAAGGCACAACACCTGTATTGGCAAGGCACCTGGGCCGAAGTGATACCTTGGTTTCGCGACGGCTGGGCCTCGCTGAACCACACAGACGGTTGGCTGGACATAACCGCGGCCACCGCCGACGTGGCATGGCGTACGGTACTGCGGACCCAAGGCATGCAACCAGCGCTGCTTGAGTTGGAGCATGTTGCGCAACTCGCCACCGCGCGCAATTGGCAAAGATTGACGCGGCTGGTCAGCGCTTGGCGTGTGGACCTCTTGGTACAAGCGGGATTCCTGTCACAGGCACGCCATGAATCGCACACCGCCCGCTTGGAAAGTGCTGCAAATAGTCCCGACGATTGGCGCAATCAGGAGGCGGCGATACTGGCGCTGGCCAGGTTGCAGTTCGCCACGGGCACTTCCAGTGCGGCACTCAATCGCCTCGTGCACGGTGCTCGATCACTGCAACAGCGCGGTTTGCATTTACCTGCCTGGCGCCTGCATATAATGACTTTGGCGGCATATGGCAAAGGCCACCCGATTGAGCACAACGCGACACTCGCATCGGTCCCTGCCCAGGCATTGCCAGGCCTGTTAATGGAGGCCGGGCCATGTTTGCTACCAGCGTTGGAAGCCAGCGCCGATCTCAATACCCGCCTCGCTGCAATCATCACCCGCCTGCGCGGTTGGCGTGCCCACCCTGTTCGTCCGCGCATGCCATTCAGCGCAAAAGAAACGCAAATCCTCTCGTTGCTTGCCGAAGGCCAATCGAATAAAGCGATTGCCCAAGGTATGGATATTTCCGAGAACACCGTGAAATTCCACCTCAAACACATATTTGCCAAGTTCGGCGTGGATAGCCGGACCGCAGCCACGGCCGCCGCATTGCGTTTGGGACTGGTAGGCCCCTAGCGTTAAGCCACCAACCTACCCACACGGGTAGTCCCTATGCTGCTTCCCCCCCCCACCTACCCGCGCTGCGCGTAGCCGTCCATGGACGGCGCGCCCTAGCCTCTCTCAACACCAGCGAGAGGCGCTCTCCTGGTCAAAAAATCATAAAAACAGCAGGAGATGCCCAGTGGGTATGGACGGCAAAACAGTGCGCGTGGCCACCGACGTCGGCGGTACTTTCACCGACCTCGTGTATTTCGAAAACGACCCAGCCACCGGAGAGCAGAGGATTCGCACCGCCAAAGTCGACACCACCCCGCCGAACTTTGCACAGGGTGTGCTTAACGTTATCCGTAAAGCCGAGATCGACCTGGGCACCGTGGACTTCCTGGCGCACGGCACCACCGTGGTGATCAATGCGCTGACCGAACGACGCGGTGTCAAGACTGGGTTGATCACTACCCAGGGCTTTCGCGATGTACTGGAAATCGCCCGGGCCAATCGTCCCGATTATTTCAATCTCAAATGGGTCAAGCCCGCGCCGTTTGTACCCCGCTATCTGCGCCGCGAAATATCCGGGCGCCTGCACACCAACGGACAGGAGCGTGAGCCTCTGGATCTCTCGCAGATCGCCGGGATCCTCGAGGCCTTCCGCGCAGACAAGGTAGAGGCTGTCGCAATCTGCCTGCTGCACGCCTACGCCAACCCGGCCCACGAGCAAGCGGTACTGGCCCGCGTGCGTGAGCTCTGGCCAGAGGTTTCGGTGGTGGCCTCCCATCAGATAACCCGCGAATGGCGCGAGTACGAACGCTCCAGCACCACCGTGCTGTCAGCCTACGTGCAGCCCATTGCTGCACGCTACCTCGACGACTTGGCGAGCGGGTTGCGCGAAGGCGGCTATAAGGCGCCCTTGTACATCATGCAATCCAACTGCGGTGTCGACAGTGTGGAGCACGCCAGGGATATTCCGATCACCATGGTCGAATCCGGCCCGGCCAGTGGATTCTGGGCGGCCGCCGAACTGGGACGACTGATCGACGAGCCCAATGTGCTGGGTCTGGATATTGGCGGGACCACCGCAAAATGCGCGTTGATCCGCAACGGGCAAGTGTCGATCAAGACCGATTACTGGATCGAGCGTAACCGGATCAACGCGGGGTACCCAATCATGGTGCCGGTGGTCGACCTGGTGGAAATTGGCAATGGCGGAGGCTCCATCGCCTGGGTCGACGATTTCGAGAAGTTGCACGTCGGCCCTCAATCTGCCGGCGCCATGCCGGGCCCAGCGGCCTATGGCAACGGTGGGACGCAGATCACGACGACCGATGCCAACTTGATGCTTGGGCGTATCAACCCGGAATACTTCTGCGGCGGCAATGTGGTAGCTGACCTGCCGGCAGTGGAGCAGGGCCTGAACGAGCTCTGCCAACGCCTGCAGTTACCGATGGATGAGGTGGCGCGCGGCATCGTGCGTCTGGCCAACGACAACATGGTCAATGCGTTGAAATTGGTTTCGTTGAGCCGAGGCCACGACCCAAGGGAGCTGACGTTGATGGCATTTGGCGGCGGAGGCGCGATGCATGCCGTGGCCCTGGCCCAGGAACTGGGCGTAAAGAAAGTCATCGTGCCACGAAGCGCCTCGGTGTTCTCTGCCTGGGGCATGACCCTGTCGGACTTGCGCCGTGACCTGTTTATCAACCGCTTCGTTGAAACCGCAGACTCCAACAATCTTGACCAAGCCCAACAGTTTCTCGAAGAGCTGATGCGCGCCGCTCGCGAGCAATTCGTCACAGAAGCGATTCCCCCACAGCAGGTTGAGCTTCAAGTGCATTGCAAATTGCGCTACCAGAACCAGGAGCATTCCGTGGAGGTGTTGCTCAACCCACAAGAGCGCCTGGACGCAGACTGGGAAGCCATCGAACAACGCTTTCACAGCGTTTACGAGCAGCACTACACCTACCAACTGCAAGCCCCGCTGGAAATCATCGGCTTTCACCTGGTCGCTGTCGCCCAGATTGGCAAGTTACAACCCACGGCGCTGCCAATCACTGGTCGACTGGTCAGCGAGGCCTGTAAAGGCCTGCGGCGGGTGGACTACGCGCAGGAGGGCATCCATGAAGCGCTCCTCTACGACTACGACTTGCTTGAGCCACTGATGACCTTTTTCGGTCCGGCCATCGTCGAGGACGCCGGAACCACCGTGGTGGTACATCCCGGCAATCGCGTGCACGTGGATCGCCTTGGCAACCTGCACATCATGATCAACGGCTGAAGGAACATTGCCATGACTAAGCTCGACATTTTCACCCGAGACATCATCCAGAACTCGCTCCAGGCGATCGCCGACGAGATGTTCACCTCAATGCGCAATGCCGCCATGAGCCCGGTGATCTATGAAGTGCTGGACATGGGCACCGGCATCACTGATGCCCAGGGCGAGATCGCCAGCTCCGGCGCAGGCATTCCGGCTTTTGTGGGGGTGCTGGACAAAGCGGTAAAAAAGATCCTACTGCATCACCCTCTGCCCCAAGACATTGAAGACGGCGACGTTTTCATCAGCAACGACCCCCATGATGGCGCCGTGACACACCTCAACGATGTAGTGCTGGCCATGCCCGTATTTGCAGACGGCCAGTTGGTTGCCTGGACCGCCAACATAGCCCATTGGAATGATGTAGGCGGCCGAGTACCGGGATCGCTGTCCACGGACGCCACGGATATTTTCCAGGAAGGCCTGCGCCTGGCGTCGGTCAAGCTGATCAGCAAAGGCCAGCCGATTCGCTCGGTGTTGCAGATTTTGCGCGCCAACACACGCATGCCGGATTTCATGGAGGGTGACCTGTGGGCCGGTGTGGCTGCAGTGCGTAACGGTGCGACGCGCTTGCACGAACTGAACGACAAGTACGGCTGCGCCCTGTTTTTATTGGCGATGAAAGACTTCATGGACCTGGGCGAAAAAGTGTCGCTCAAGGCACTGGCAGCATTACCCGCAGGGCAGTTCAACCTCGAAGAGCTGCAAGACGACGGCAGCGTGTTCAAGGTGCGGATAGACATCCGCGAAACCGAGCTGGTGATCGATCTGCGCGACAATCCCGACCAATGCCTGGGGCCCACAAACCTTAGCCGTGACGGAGCAGTCGTAGCGGCGCAAATGGCGTTCAAGGCGCTCACTGCACCGCAAGGCATCACCAATGGCGGCACCTTTCGGCCCCTCAGGGTACTTACCCGTCCGGGGTCATTGTTCGATGCCCAACTGCCCGCTGCCGAAGGCTTCTATTTCGAGAACCTGATTCGGGTTCACGACCTGATCCTGTGCTGCCTGGCTCAACAGTTTGCGGACCGTTTGCCCGCCGGCAATTTCGCTTCGGTGTGCGCCACGATCATTGGCGGCGTTCACCCCGACACCGGGCGCATGTTCACCCTCGTGGAACCGGAGATCGGCGGCTGGGGCGCCGAGCCTGGTCGCGATGGCAACAACGCCGTGTATTCCGGGCTGCATGGAGAAACCTACAACTGCCCCGTTGAGGTGTGCGAAGCCCGATATGGGCTGTATGTCGAACAGCTCGCCCTGAACGACGAGCCCGGTGGGCATGGCCAGTACCGGGGCGGTCGCGGCATTTGTATCGACTATCGGATTCGCGCCGATGGCAGCTTCATGACCTGCGGCTACACCCGCTCGGTCATTCCGCCCTGGGGCCTGGAGCAAGGCGCGGAAGGCACACCCAACTATATAGAAGTCGTCAGGAGCGATGGCCAATGCCAACGCTACAGCATGGCCAGCAGTATCGCCTTGAATGCCGGCGATCTGGTCAGGGTGCGTACCGGTGCCGGCGGTGGTTATGGCCCTGCCAGCCAACGTGATCCTCACGCAGTGCGCGCAGACGTGAAGAACGGTTATGTCGATGCAGAAACCGCGCAATCCGTGTACGGGCTGACGCTCTGACAACGACGCTCAGCCGCCTAGAACAACAACAAAAAAGAGAGCACCACCATGAAACTTCGACACTCATCACGTTTATGGGTAGGGCCGACGCTTGCCTTGGTTTTGGGATTCACAGCTTCGGCACAAGGCGAACAATTCATCGGTTTCGCCCAACCCGGCGAACCTGGGAAGTGGGCCCTGGAATCGTTCCCCGTGTTCACTCGCACCACAAATGGCGACGTGCGCGCAGGCAGTAATACGGTACTGGCGTACTTCTCCGAGACCGGCTTTACCGGAACGCAGCGCGACCAACTGCAATTCTGGGTCGGTGCCGACGCTGGCTACACCGGCAGCAACGCCTCACGCAACAACGGTGCTTGGGGAGTTGCCTCTCCTAACCTGGGCTTGGCCTATTACTACAATGTGGTCGAGCCCAGCAGCGCGTACGGCGCTGATGACTTCACCACGTTCTGGGTCAACCCGACGCTCTCGCTGGAGTTCCCCAACGGAAACGATGAGGGTACTGGGTACGGCGCATTTGCCAACCGGTACGGCGCCAGCTTCAGCGTTGCCAACTACCTGCGCGTTGGACGCTTCGCTGCCACGTTTACGCCGATTGGTATCCACTACGCTTCGCGCAACCGCCATAGCACCGACATCGGCGACGGTGATCCCGTAAACCTGCGTGGCGGTATCAGCTTCTGGATGGCGGACATCGCCGCCGGCTATTTGGTGACCGATGATTTATGGCTCGGTCTGCATCACTCCTACCACATCAACAACCGCTCGGCGTCGGACTTCAAGGAATCCCGTGAAGGCAAGATCGGCCCCGCGATGACCTACACCGGCTTCGCTAAACAAAAGTTCTACGTTTCGGCGAACCTGAACTTCGATTACTACCACAGCGACAACCTGCCCTATTCCAATAGCTTGACCATGGCCCTGGTGAAATTCTTCTAAGGCCTCTGAGCCTCTATCAAGGAATACCGTATGGACAGTTCTGACTTCAACATCGCGCCGCAAGATATGCCGGTCACCGTGCGTTGGCTCAACCCCATTGGGTGCCCGACGTTTGACGAGCCCATCGCCCATCTGTTGCACAGCATAAAGCAGCCTTCCACCCAGGTTGAAGTGGTGTCGTTTGACATGCCCTATAGCCCGACACACTTGGAGTACCGTGCTTATGAGGCGCTCACCTATGAGCGCACGGTGCGCATTGCGCGCGATTGTGCACAGGAGGGCGTGGACGCCTTGGTACTCGGGTGTTTTTACGACCCAGCACTGGAAGATGCACGGGAAATCTCCGGAGAAACGCTAGTGGTGGCGCCCTGCCAGGCGAGTTTACAAGTGGTAGAACACCTGGCTAATCGGTTTTCGATCATTGTTGGGCGCACCAAGTGGATCGAGCAGATGCGTACCCGCGTCCAGGGTTATGGCGCGGGTGACCGGTTGGCTTCGTTAAGGCCGCTGGGGATGGGCGTGGATGAGTTCCAGCTGGATCACGTTGTGACCCGGCGCAAGATCATCGAACAGGCTCATCGTGCAGTGGAAGACGACGGTGCCGAGGCCATCATCCTGGGCTGCACCATCGAATTTGGATTTTTCGAGGAAGTGCAGCGTGAGGTCGGCGTACCGGTGATAGACCCCGTGGTAGCGGCCTTCAAAGTGGCCGAATCCATGGCCGGCATGAAACGCAGATTTGGTTGGCGACCAAGCCGTGTAGGCAGCTGTGAGCCGCCTCCTGAGGCCGAAATCCAACGCTTCGGTTTATTCCAGGGCGCTGCGCCAATCGGCAACCGTGTAAAAGCCTGACTTCGAAAAGGATAGCCACCATGAGTGATATACCCTCGACGCTCCACCCTGCCCAACCGATACCCGATGCCAGTGCGAGCACTCGCGAAGTCGGGGATGTTTTCAGGGGCTTCCCCCTGACCCGCACCCACCTGCAATGCTGCCTGGTATTGTTTTTGGTATTCGCGATTGAAGCCTGGGAGATGATGATCATCGTCTATACCGCCCCACTGATTGCGGCGCAGTTTTCCCTGGACGCACTTGCCGTGGGCCACCTGATCAGCGCGATGTTCATTGGGATGCTGGTGGGGGCGCTGCCTTGGGGAAAAGTCGCCGAACGTATCGGCCGTAAGCGTGCAATTATCTGGAGCCTGGGCACTTACGGGTTGATCTCTCTGGGGAGCGCGTTTGCGCCTGACTACTCAACGCTTTATGCCCTGCGATTGCTATCCGGGGTCGCTGCAGTAGGCATGATGGTGGTGACATTTGCCCACTTCCAGGAGCTGTTACCGGTTCGCTATCGCGGTGCGTTGACGGTGTATCTCGCTTCTGGCTGGCCTATTGGAATGCTGCTGGCATTAGGCGCCACCGTGTGGCTGCTCCCCTATGGATGGCGCGCAGTTATCGTATTGAGTTCACTTGGCGGTCTGTGGGCGATTGCGGTGGCACGCTGGGTCCCGGAGTCACCCTATTGGCTGGCCTCTATGAATCGGCAGGCTGACGCTAGGGCAACGATCAATACGCTGAGCCGTGGCAGGGTGCAAATTCCCGAAGACCAGACGTTGCAAGTAGACCGTAGCGTGTCAGGCCACCAACGGGAGTTGTTCCGCCGCGCACTGCTCAAAGTCAGCCTCCTGCAGATTACCGTCAACTTCACGTTTTCCTGGGGGTATTGGGGCTTGCAGACCTGGCTGCCCACGTTACTCCAGCAGCGCGGGTTGAGCCTGCCTCAGAGCTACGGTTTTATTGCACTGTCTGCACTGTGCATGATTCCGGGGTATATGGCCGCGTCGTACCTGACGAGACGGTTGGGACGTAAAAAAGTCATCGTCGGTTTTATCGGCGCATCCGTACTGGCCGGTTACGGCTTCGCTAATGCCCATACGCTGGAGATGCTCTACCTGAGCAACTTTGCCCTGGCATTTTTCAGCCTGGGGGCTTGGGGCGTGTGGGGCGCCTGGATCGGCGAATTGTACCCCACGCCACTTCGAACAGTGGGTTACGGATGGGCCATTTTCGCGCAACGGGTGGCAAACGTACTGGCACCGTCGCTGATCGGAGCGCTGATTGCCTACGGGTCATCGTTCAACCTGACGACCACCATCATCAATGCATTTCTGATGGTGACGGTAATACTCGTCGTGTTCATTCCCGAAACCGAGGGCGAAGCGTTGCGCTGAGGCTGGCGTGCCCGATCGTCAAATCCGACCGCTCTCATCGGCTACCACTGACAGTCACCAACAGGAAAGCAAGGCTGAATATGAAGTCGCAAACTGCAGGGCTCCTCCACTTTTTCAGTAGCCCTGCATTCCCCTCAAGGATGGAGTCTTCATGAACAGTGAACCACTACAGAACAACCTGGTGTTCCCCATGCAACGGGGGCCCTTTCAAAACAACGGGGCATCGCCCTGGTATTGCACAATCAAACTGGGTACCCCTGCTCAATCGCTCAAGTTCTCCCTCGACTCAGGCACAAATATGAGCTGGGTCACCTCAACGCTTTGTTCCGCCGACCAATGCAAGCATTTTGCAGGTGGCCGTTTTGACATCAAGGCTTCCAGCACCTTTGCGTTTACCGATTGCCTGCGTCGACCTTACAGTTTTGGGCCATGGGGCACGATGCAGGTGGAGTCAGCGTCGGACGTGCTTACCCTGCCTAACGACGCGCACCTTAACAGCCAACTGCTTCTGGCATCGGCTTACGAAGGTGACCCATTCAAGCAGTTGGACTGGGATGGTGGCTTAGGCCTTCCATGCAGCAGCGCCTATGTGGAAGGTCGCAGCTCCTTCGTGCTCCAGACGTTGATGCGCGAAGGTCAACTCGACCCTGCCCACCCCTTCGTTGCGTTTGATTGGGATGCCCCGCGGCGACGCGGCGACTGTCGAATGGGAGCTGTCGACTTATCTAAAGCCCAGGGGCCCCATCTGTTCTTGCCTTGGTCCGTCTATAGCGCATTGCCCGGAGTTGAATATATCTGGTCGACCGACTTGAAGTCTTATTCAGTCGGCTCAGAACAACTGCGCGCCAATATCAAGTTTGCCCTCGACTCTGGCTCATCGCAGTTCAAAGGTGACTCTGCGCTCATGCGCGAAACACTGGCCCGTATCTCCCACAGCAACCAGCCTGACATCCTGCTGGAATTTGCAGACGGCCAAATGACCCTGGGCAGCGAACTCTATGAATGCCTGATCGAAGCGGGTCCACAACAGGGCCAGATACTCCCTCAGTTCGCTCCATTGGGCCTGACTGACCTGGTAGTGGTGGGATCGGTGGTCATGGACTACTGCTACACCGTCTATGAGTATCAAGTGGTGAAATGCAGCCGCGAGGTTTACTCGCTGGCCCCAGTGGGGATCTGGCTATTCAATCGTCCTGAGGGTCCGCAGATCATCACGCGGTCTTCGTCGAAGCCTTTTGCGCCTGATGCAAGAGCGGTGCTGAATGGAAAACTCACCCTACCGGGCCCGGCTAGCGAAACAGTCACAGTTGCCGGAACCTGGCGGAACGACTATGGCTCGGTAATGACCCTGCAAGTTTCGGGGCGGCAGGTCACAGGCACCTATCGATCATCGACCGGTTCAACGGGTGAGTACTCGATCACTGGATGCGTATCGGGCACGGGTGCAACCCGCACTACAAACCAGCCACTGGCATTGGCCATTGAATGGCATGACCTTGGTGACGAAACAAAGGATCCCAGTTGGAACTGGGCCTCGGGCTTAAGTGGCCAACTGAGTGTGACGGAGAAAGGCAACGTGCTCACATTGAACCACGTGTTAGTCGCGACCAGCGACTTTCCGGAGCTGGCACGCCAGGGCAGCTATATCGACAAGTTGGTGTATACGCGGGCTGAACAGCAAGTGCAGACCAGGCCGAGTACGCGCATCGAACCCTTTCCCGTCAAAAATACCCTGGCAGGCCATTGGGTCACAGCCGATGGGACCTCCTTAGTGTTGAGTGTGTACAGCGACAGCAAGCAACGCTTCGGTATCGTTCGGGGCTCTTTCACATGTCAGGAGGCCAGCGCCGAGGTCGCCGGGTTTACTGATGTCAATACGCTGAAGTGCAAACTCTCGCTCCAATCCGTGAGCCTTAGCGCCACCCTTACTCGGGAGAACGCGGTCTGTACCCTCTGCGGAACCTTGGATTTGACGGCTGACACGTTGAGCTTGTTGGTACTGACCAGCTCCGCTGTAGCCCCTGCGCATGCTTACCTGGCGACACAAGTTTCATCTCTGCATTTCACACGCGCTACTGATGCTTTCCCCAGTGCTCAGTCATTACGTGGCAAGTGAGTTGTTGTGACGAGGGCGCTTGCTCCCGCTGGATCGCGCAGCGGCCCCAGCTCTTTTTTGAAAGACTGGGCCTGCTACGCAGTCCAACGGGAGCAAGCTCCCTCGCCACAGGTACATGGTTCGCCCTTGACTAAACGGCGTCAGAGCTCGCGCCATCACTCTACTTGACCAACCGCTTCTCCTTGGAGGGGCGATATCCGAAATACGAGCTATAGCACTTGCTGAAATGGCTCGGTGAGACAAACCCGCACGCCACCAGCACCTCCACTTGAGACAACTCGGTGTGTTGCAGCAACCGGCGCGCTTCGGTGACACGCAGTTCCATGTAGTAACGCTGAGGCGTGGTGCCCAGTTGTTCCTTGAACAACCGCTCAAGCTGGCGGCGGGAGCGGCCGGCGTAGACGGCCAGCTGGTCGAGTTCCAGGGGCTCTTCGAGGTTGGCGTCCATGAGTTTTACGACTTCACGCAGGGGCGCGCTGACGCTGACGTTTTCGGTGGGTTTGATACGCCGGTAGCGGGATTCTTCGAAGGCCAGGATGTCTTCGATACCTTCGACCAGGGCTTTGTCGTGCAGGCCCTTGATCCAGTCCAGCGCCATATGGAAGGCGCCGGAGGGGCTTGACGCGGTGAGGCGGTCGCGGTCGATCACGTAGGGTTCGCTGGTGACGTGGGCAGCCTTGGACACTTCCGCCAGGGCCGGGCGATGTTCGGGGTGAATGGCGCAACGATAGCCTTGCAGCAGGCCGGCGCGACCGAGGAACCAGGCGCCGTTCCACAGGCCGGCGAGGCCGACGCCGTGTTCGGCTGCGCTGCGCAGCAGGTGGATGAAGTCTTCGCTCGCCTTGAGTTCAGTGCGAAAACCGCCGCAGATCACCAGCAACTCCAGGTCTTGCAGGGCCGCCACGTCGAGACGTGCGTCGGGGCGGATAACCAGGCCCAGGTCGCTGTTGACTTCGCCAGCGTCCCAGCCGAAGGTGCGCGAAGCGAATAATTCCGGACGCAGCAGGTTGGCGGTGACGAGGGTGTCGAGGGTCTGGGTGAATGCGGGCAGGGAAAAGTGCTCAAGCAGCAAGAAGCCGACACGGGTCACCGAGGCTGGCTGCTGGGTTTCATTGAGGTAGCGCAGGTTCTTGCCTTTCATGCCTCCGCTGAATTGACGTCTTTCCATCGAGGGTTGGCCCACTCTTATTGTTGATGCAGTGGGTGCCATCTTAGGGGGAAACGCGATGGCTGTCTCAGGCACTGATCTTGAGAAAACCGCAAACGCTCAAAGCCCGTGGTAGAACAGGGGGCGAGCCATCTGATACGGTTTTTTCTTTGCTATCTGCGCCTGTATTGAAGTGCGGGTGAGGCGGACAATGGCCCCATTCCCAACCCACTCTTCGGAGGCCTTATGGCCAAGATGGCACTTTTCCTGTTCGGCTTTTTGGTGTTGACCATCGGCATTGGCTTGCTGGCGACCATCTCGCCGGTCTGACACTCAGCCGGCAAACAGCATCGGGTACAGCGACAACACCAGCAAGCCGGCCATCGACCCGTTGAACAGTCTTAGCCAGCGCGGCTCACGCAATACACTGCGCAAGCCGCTGCCACAGCCGACCCACACGCACACGCTGGGCAAGTTGACCACAGCGAACACCAGCGCAATCACCAGCACATTGGTGACATAGCCTTCAGCCGGCGTATAGGTGGTGATGGCCCCGAGCGCCATGATCCAGGCCTTGGGGTTCACCCACTGGAACGCCGCCGCGCCGAGGAAAGTCATGGGCTTGCCCTGCTCATCGTTGCTGTCGGATAGGCCGCCAGCCGTCGCGATTTTCCACGCCAGGTACAGCAGGTACGCCGCGCCCACGTAGCGCAACAGCGTATAAGCCCATGGAAACACCTTGAACACTTCGCCCAAGCCAAGGCCCACCGCGATCACCAGCACCATGAACCCGATGCTGATCCCCAACGCATGGGGCATCGACCGACGGAACCCGAAATTCACGCCCGAGGCGAGCAACATGGTGTTATTGGGCCCTGGCGTGATCGAAGACACGAAGGCGAACAGCACGAACGCTGACAACAGACTGGTAGACATGTACATGATGCGGCATCCAACGGGGGTATGCCTGCGACATTAAAGAGTTATGGCGCACCCTGCCCCATACAGACACGGCACGATTGAGGCATACACTTTTTTGCCGAAGCTTTCACAAACCTTTCACAGATGACCCCCTATGGTGGACCCAGCTCCTAATGAACATCCTTTTAGCCCGCGCGCCCCACGCGGGCTTTTCTTTGCCTGGGGTTTATCGCAGGAAAAAACAGGCAAGCCATTGTTCATGACTTGCCTGCGGCGCTAATGATTTAACGCGGGCCTGGGCCACCGCCCTGACCATGTCCGCCACCGTGACCACCGCCGCCGCCACCCGGCGGCATGAATATCCAGCAGCCCGACAAGCTCGACAACAGCGCGACGACAACAGCCGCCTTGGTTAGACACTTCAACTTCATGACATCACTCTCTTACTTGACGAGATTAACTTCTCGTTTGATAGGACAGTGCAAGAGGAAGTGCGTCATGGCTATCGTGTAACCTGATGGTAGGGTTTGTATGCGTGACGGTACAACGTGGCGTGCGTCCTGAACAACAACTCGCTTCCGTCTGGCCACAGCATTTGGTATTAAGGGTGACGGATCAGATCGGAATCGAAACGACGTAGACGGCCTTTGAGGGTATTCAACACCTCGGCAAAGCGGTGAATGGCGGCGGCGTAGGTTTACATACACTGCCCGTCTAGAGCGTAATCACTCATCTCACACGCAACTCAAGGATGCCTATGCTCAACATTCGGCAAGCGACTGAATCCGACCTCGATACCCTGCAGCAAGTTGGCTGCGAGACCTATCGGCAGCATTTTTCAACGATCTGGTCCCCCGCCGGCTTGCAGACCTTCCTCGACCGCGACTTCTCCCACGGCGCGCTACGCGATTCCCTGGACCTGTCTGACAGCCACCTGTGGCTGCTCGCCTGCGACGAACGCGCGCGGGTCGTGGGTTTTGCAAAGGTCAACTGGTCAGCCCCTGCCCCGCTGACCGGAGAAATAGGTGCGGAGCTGCGCAAAATCTACTTTCTCAAATCCGCCGCAGGGCTGGGGTATGGGAAGCAGCTTATGCAATACATTCGCGACCTGGCCGTACAGCGTGGGGAAAGCTTGCTGTGGTTGACGGTACTCAAGAGCAATCCCAATGGCCGACGGTTTTATGAAGCGTTTGGTTTTCAGTTGATCGGTGAAATCCCTTTCAACACGGACTTGGCCGAAATCGGGATGAACGCCATGGGTTTTGAACTGAAGCACCTGGAGGGCTGAATGGACGACTTGATACAAGGGCTCGATGGTCCCAGGACTGCCCAGCAGGAATTGTTTTACGACCTGGAAGATGCGGCGGCAGTTATTGGCTGGTCAGTGGTTGAGTTGACCGCTATGGCGGCCAGCGGCAGGACGCCAGATGAGGCCGTGACGCTGATGAAAATATGCGCACTGCTGGCGGCGCAACAGGAAAAAATTGGCGCCTATTCGAATGAGGCCAAAGACAAGAGGATCGTCAGGACTGACGATAGCCCGATGCAGTTGTGACCATAGGGGGACTGTCCACGTTTCGCTATCCAACCACAGAAACATCGCTCAACTTTTTAGCGCTCTTCTCATTTTGCAGGTGCCATCGCCCATGGGCTACTTGACCTCTTCTCAATAGCCTTTAAAGAGGTCGCCATGTTCGACAGCAGCTGTTACTCCGTATTACAACCGATAACCCGCTTCCTGCAAAAAGCCTGTGTCGTCGCCCTGCTGATCGTTCCAATGGCCGCTTTCGCCATCGTGGGCGGCGCGGATGCGCAGGATGGGCGCTATCCGTTTATGGCTTCGCTCCAATTCAAAGCGGCAGGCACGACGTCGCTGGAGCGTCACGGTTGTGGCGCAGCCTTGGTCGCACCTCGATGGGTACTGACCGCGGCCCACTGCCTGGTGAACACGCAACCGGCTGACGTCGAGGTGATCCTCGGGCGCACCCAGTTGAGCAAAACACTGCAGGGGCATACCGTCGGCGTACAACAAATCGCCCTTCACCCTGAATTCCTGCGCTCGCTGACCCTTGATGTCGCGCTGCTCAAACTCGATCGCGACATCACCGACATCCAGGCCATCACGCTGGTAACACGCGAAGAAGGGCTTGAAGATCGCATCAAGCGCCCTACCGCCCTCGGCTGGGGAAACACGGCGCGCAGCCCAGCCCCCGACGCACAGCCGGACCATCTGCAGCGCGCACGCTTGCCCAGAATGACGGACGCACTGTGCACATCACTCGCGCCAAACGTGAACCTGCAAAACACTTTCTGTGTGGGGGCTGATGGCTTGATACCGGACAGCGGCGACTCCGGTGGCCCTGTATTCACCAAACATCCCAAAAGAGGATTTGTGCAACTCGGCGTCGTCAGTCAAGGCGTCTTGATTGCACGCTTGTCCCACCCGAAGATCGCTGACTTTATTCGCGAAACAATGAGCGAATCGCCTTGATTGAGTTATTTTTGGTGGATGTGTAGGCGTGGGGCTATTGCGTTTACACGGGCCTGTTGACTGCGACCCACTTCCTTGCAATGACGGGCGCCGCGTGAATAGCTCTGTTGGCTCATGAAGGTGTACGCCCAAATCCTGCGTTTGCGGCAGCACAGAACACATGCTGATAAATTTCCATCGAATAAAACGGGAACCCTCATGGGAATTAAAGTCACGATGCTAAAAGGCCTTTGCTTCCTGACGATGGGTGCTATAGCACTAGATGCCCTCGCAGGGACGTCGGAGCAGCGTTTTCTATGTTCGACGCAAGAAACGCTATTATTCGGATGCGACTCCGGCCCGAAGATGATCTCGGTGTGCGCATCGTCCGGTTTCTCAGCGACAACAGGCTATGTGCAATACCGATTTGGTACGCCCGGCAAAATTGAATTGAGCTACCCCCAGAAGCTGAGTCCACCGAATGGTCATTTCTGGCTCAGCTCTACGGGCTACTCAGGTGGCGCCGAGGCACATCTGCGCTTCACCAATCATGGCGTAACCTACGCCGTTTTCGACCGCACGGTGCGCACAAACTTTACCCCAGGAGAACCCAACGACCCCGAATTCAGCGAGGGCATCGTCGTGCGTCTGCCGGGTAAAAAAGCGACAAGTCGACTCTGCACCTATTCCGAAGGCGGCATTCGCGAGCAGGCCTACACAACCATCGAGCGTGAAGACTTCGACGATAGCCTTGTTCCGTAAAGGAGCACGGTTGCGCACACGATCCCAAATCACAGATCGAGTAGGAGGCGGATTTACATCCGCCGTCCTCTCACACCTTACGGCACGGATCGCGTAATACTCAGCAAGTGCCGGGCGGAATGCCGTTTTTGTTGAAGTCCTTCAGGCGCTCGCGCTCTTCCTCGGTGGAGTGCGCTGGAGTTTGTTGTTCAGGTTCTTTCTTCTTTTCTTCAGTCATTGCTATGTCCTCTGGATGGTGCTTTTTCGGCACCTGGAGGAATCAGCAGTTCAAATCAATCCGCCCACCGCCCGGAAATGACCCGCACTCCCCGTGAAACGGATTGACCTGAGTGACCCACGATCGGCTGTTTGTAGTGGTCTAATGAAACCGGACACCCATTTAGGCGAGAATGCTCGCCAGAACGAGGTGTCAGATGACCAAACAACGCCGTACCTTTTCCCCTGAATTCAAACGCGAGGCTGCCGACCTCGTTAT
>NZ_CAXAQI010000025.1:0-61930 GCF_963970695.1 Pseudomonas sp. EL_65y_Pfl1_R83
GGATATCAGCCATTTTTTGATGCACCGGTACAACTGGATTCGACCGCACCAATTTAATGGTGGGCTGCCACCGGCTCAGGCTGAGAAAAAACTTAACGTCGTGTCCGGGATCAGTTGACCACTACACTAGACTCTGGAAATGATTGGAGGTAACCATCTTTATCGTTTCAGTATGCTGATTTGCCATCTGCTTGAGCTGGATCCTGGCGACCACATAAGTCGCGATTGCAGCCACAACTCCTCCCAATAATGCCCCGTAAAGACCACTGGTCAAATCCGACATGTCCTACTCCTTGGTGCTGATCGAGTGGACATATTAACTGGGCCGACCAGCTATTTCAGCTCAGAAACCCTAGCAGCGTACGATTGGCACGCCCGCAGCGCGATCAATCCTTGATCGCCGGCGTCGGTGATGGAGATAATTCGATGAGCATGCGCTGGGTCAAGTTGGGCTCGACGGGCTGCATGAACCACGCCGACGGCGCCGGTGGCGGTAGGCACGTTGCAGCCACCGGCTGAATCCGTGGCGTCGACAAGGACTGACAGCCGCACATCAGCAGTGGCAAGGCGATCGCGCAGAGCAGCCTGGGTACGTTGGGCATCGGATAATTCCTTGGTGTGTTGTTGGTCCTGGATGGCGAGCTGTTGCTCGGTGGCCAGGCGCTTATCCTGCTCGGCGCGGGCCTGGGCGGCAGCGACCATGCTGATCCTGGTCAGATCTTCTTGATGCAGGCCGGCCTGCTCGGACAGCTTCTTGCCCATCCGCCAGTCCTGCACCTGCCAGGTCACGCCCGCGCTACCGGCCATCAGCACCAGCAGCAGCATCAATAGGCCCGGCAGCTTCTGCATCGACGTCATGCCAGCACCTTCAGCGCCTTGTCGTATAGCGCCTGGCGGTCGTCCTGGCCGGTGAGCCCGCCATTGATACGCCTGGTGATCTTCGCGAACTGCCCCTGATCAGCGAGTGTATTCAGCCCCTTAGTCGACCAGAACCAAGCCGCCGACATCGCCGCGTGCTGCGGTAGCTCCAGCAGTTCCGGATTGCTGATGAGGTCCAGGCCCAGCGCCTCGCCGCATGCCGCGTAATTCGCCCGGCCCGTGATCTGGATCAGGCCGCGTCCGCGGTACTTGGAGCCGTCGCCCTTCTGTGAATTGCCGAGGTCGGCGCGGCCCTCGTACCCGGCCTGCTGTGCAGTGGGGCCCCAAATTTCACGCACCCACCGCAACTGACCGGATTCGTGCCCTACTTGGGCAATGAACGCCGCCACGCGTGCTGTGCCGACGATGCCGTAACGGTTCATGGCCGTGTTCAGGGCAGGAACAAAAACGCCGGCTTGGCGGCCGGCGTTCGGGAGGATCTGCAGCAGCTGCTGCTCGGTGATTGGCATCATCAAACCTCATCGATCATAAAGAAACATATCGAGACTGATACCGACATGCGATGTAGAATCGCTCGCCCCCAAGGAAAGAAGCCCAGGATGACCAAAGATAATCAGCGCCGAATAGTTTTCTTGGACTACATGCGCATATTTGCTTTCGCGAGCGTACTGATAGGACACAAGTTTTATCCGGCAATGGAACGCTTTGTAGCGGACCAGAACAATAGCGAGATAGCGCGGCGAGCGTTAGATTTAGCTATGCCTCTGTTTTACGGAGGTGTAGTTGGTGTAATCGTTTTTTTCTTAGTTTCAGGCTACATCATCACCCACGTACTACAGCATGAGCGACCACTTGAATTCTTAATTAAGAGGGCATTCCGAATCTATCCTCTCTATGCAGTCGCAGTCATCACGCAGACCGTCATGGATTACAAGCTACATAACGTCGCAGTTCCCGAAATAGAGACACTGATTCCTCGACTTCTGTTGCTAGGTGACTTTTTCAGCACGCCTTACTCCCTGAGCGGCGTGGAGTGGACCTTACGGGTCGAGGTTTTATTTTATGCGTACATGGCAGTACTTCGGAAATTACGCGCCTTTGAAAACCCGAAGATTCTGCCTTGGATATACGCCGCATCAGTGGCTGCCATATATTTCCTGCCAGCTTTTCCGGCCGGTAAATTTTTAGCCTATGGATATACAAGCATATACTTTGGGATATTACTTGTAGGGTCTTGCATATATCTAGTCCAATTTAGAAAAGCAACAACAGTTTTTGCTATTGCCACTTCAATCATGATAATAGCATCTTCGCTATCGATGATAGACGCTTATCAGCCGCGATGGAGCAATATGTATTTCATTTACTCTGGGCTATCTATGTTCATAGGAGCTATTTATATAGGCAAATATCTGCCAGATGGCAGACCTATAAAGTTGTTATCAAGCCTGACATTTTCGATATACCTATTTCATAACTGGCTTACTGAATATATCGCTGCGTTGATTTCTTATATAAATCCAGGCCTGCCAGCGAACGCACTCACCGCGCTGCCAATCTTGATGTTCGCTTGCTACATCGCGAGCCGCGTGATTGAAAACCCAAGCATACGAATTGGCAGGAGCGCCACAGATAGAATATCCGGGGCCATTCAAACACCGGGCGGCCGCGAAAACTGAGTGCAACACCTGATCTTTCCGGTACGGTGCTGCCCCTATGTCTTATTCCGAACTCAGCGTTGAAGAACGCGCCACCATTCAAATCGGTCATGCCCAAGGCTTGAGCCTGCGCAGGATGCCTGCTTGATCACCCGATCGCCTTCGACCATCAGCCGGGAGTTGCGCCGCAATCGAGAGGCCTGCGGCGGCTACTCGGCCCGCGTGGCCCAGCAGCAGATGCAGGCCCGCCGCCAGGTTTGTCGACCGGTGCGAAAGTTGTTGCCGGGTAGCGAGCGCTTCGAATTGGTGACCCACATGCTGCGTGAGCGTTTGTCTCCCGAGCAGATTGCCGGCAAGCTGCGCAGTATGAACATACCCAATCTCAGAGATGCCTACGTCTGTCGCGAGACGATCTATAACGCGATCTATGCCTTGCCGGTCGGCGAGTTGCGTAAGGAGCTGATCATCTGCCTGCGCCAAAGCAAGACCACGCGCAGACCGCGCTCTGGCGGCGTGGATCGGCGCGGCCAGATCCCCGAGATGGTCAGCATTCATGTGCGCCCGCCGGAGATCGAAGACCGTCTGATGCCTGGGCATTGGGAAGGCGACCTGATCAAGGGGAAGGCCAACGCCTCGTCTGTAGGCACGCTGGTGGAGCGTACCAGTGGTTATTTGATGTTGGTGAAAATGAATGATGCGACGGCAACCTCGGCGATGGAGGGCTTCAGTGCGGCGCTCAATGGCATGCCGCTGGCGATGCGCAAGAGCATGACCTACGACCAGGGCCGGGAGATGGCGCGGCATGCTGAAATCACCCAGCAGACCGGGGTGGCCATTTACTTCTGCGACCCGCACAGCCCCTGGCAGCGAGGCAGTAACGAAAACATTAACGGCCTGATCCGTCAGTACCTGCCCAAAGGGACGGACTTGTCGGGACACAGCCAAGAACAGTTGGATGCCATTGCCTTGCAACTGAATATGCGCCCCCGTAAACGCTTCGATTTCAAATGTCCGATCGAAATGATGGGTGAGGTGATGCAAATGGCCGTGGTTATGCGGCACGATGCGCCCACTTCAATTCAATAACTGTGTTGCACTCAGTTCCTGCAACCGCCATCTATAATATCATTTTTGACACCATAGCTTCCGACTTCGAACCATCCAGCGACTTGCCGCTTTGCCGGATCCGCCACCATGCCTTTGAATCTGTAAACCTGTTTGGCATCTTCAGCAATTACAAACTTATCATCAACCCTCTTGAAATAGTCCTCTAGAATATTAAAGGCATCATAGGCACCAACTTTATCAAGTTTAGAATATCTATCCTCGATCTTAATAGCGGTGCTGTTCGGGTCAAAAAAACGTATGGAGTATGGAGCGATTGCATGCATAACTGACATCCCTGTTTATGTCCGCTCTGTGGCAGGATCAATTTCAATAAGCCTAACTACAACCCTGTTCCGTCCGTGTGGCCCGCGCTCTCACGCCTAGACAAAGGGGCATTGATGCTGCCGCGTGAGCTTATGCTGGCACTGTGACTACCGCAACATGAATCAATCTTCAAGCACGCATCAGGTGCAAGTCAGTCGCCACTGACTTCCTCCAAAATGATTGTTGGCAATGCCTGTGCCAGACTCGGCGGAACCTGGCTTATCACCTACCGAAAAGACACAGGTTGCGGAAACGATCCTAAAAGTTGCGGAAACGATCCCAAATCACAGGCAATAAAAAACCCCGTAGACCATTGATCTACGGGGCTTTAAGAGTGGAGGCCGAGGTCGGAATCGAACCGGCGTAGGCGGATTTGCAATCCGCTGCATAACCATTTTGCTACTCGGCCTCAAACGATCAGTGTCTCAACGACTAACACTCACCGCATAAAAACTTGAGTGGGCTGAAGAACCCTGCCTCTACTCTAACTCATTGAATACATTGAAGTTTTTAATACTTCATTGCGTTCGATGGGCGCCATTATGTACGTATTTTCCAGTGCGTGCAACCCCTTGATTTCAAAAATATTTCGTATTGCCATCAAGGAGTTGCGTGCCTGCCCTGCTCCTTGATGTGCAGCTGTTGGTACTGCGGGTCGGCCTTGATTTGGGCTTCGGTGAAGGGCAGCGGGCTGAGTTTTTTCTGGGAGAACGCTAGGGTCTGGTCCTTGCTGTGTTTGGAGGCTGGGTTGCTGGACTCGGAGAACGCAAGTACGCCCCTGGCATGCGGCCCCTGATCGTCAAAGGTGACGATTTGCAGGTAGCTGGTGCCGCTGACGACTTCGCGTTTGCCATCGGCGCGGGGTACGGTTTGCATGGCATTGTAGACCCCCAATTCTTGCGGGCCGCCATGGACCGGGGTTTGGCCGGAGACTTGGATGTCGCCCCATGTGCTGTTGGTGCTCAGGCCGAGTTTGGCGACCTCGGCGGTGGACGTCAGCATCGCTTCTCGCAGGGCTTTGGCGACGGGTGCGCGGTCGATGGCCAGACCACGTGGGGTGATGAGAGGCTGGGCCGGGTCGAAGGCGACGCGCCAGGCGTCGGGGATTTGCTGCAGCTGTTGCACCAGGTTGATGAAGTGCACAAGGCCCACGCCGCTGTCGAGGTTGGAGCGCTGGTCCCAGTTTTTCAGGCTGGTGCACAGCGGTTGCAGCGCGGTGGTGTCGGCGCCGAGGTGTTTGGCGCAGAACGCGAGCAGGTCGGGCATGACTTGGCCCGCCAGGTACACCTCGTTGTCCATCACCATGTTTTGCAGATCGGTGACGCTGATCGGTTTATTCAGGGACTGCAGGCGTTGTAGCGCGAAGCGCGCGCGGGGGCCGAGGCCGATGTGGTCCTGGCTGATCACCGGGGAGAACCCGGTGAGTGGCGCCTTGGGGTTGACCAGCCACGCCGAGTCGTTGGAATGCTGCACGTAGTCGCTGCGTTCCAGTTGCGGCAACTGGTCGGCCGGGAAGATGCCGGCCTGGGCCGCGCGTGGGTCGATGTCCCAGGCGCAGGCGCTGCGGGCGCCGTCGAGCATGATCAGTTGCAGGCCGGCGCGAGGGTCGCTGCATTGCGACAGTTTGGCCGCGCTGACGTTGGGCACCACTGACTGGTTCATGTACAGGCTCTGGCCCTGGTCATCGGCCGCCACCGTGTTGACCCACGGGATGCCTTGCAGGGTGCGCACTGAGGTTTTCAGTTCATTGAGGCTGCTGGCGCGGTTCATCGCATACCACTGTTGCAGCACGCGGTCGTTGCCCAGGTTGGCATCGCGTAGGCTGAAGGCGTGCTGCCTATCCCAATCGAGCTTGCCCGGCCACTGCACTACCGGGCCGAACTGCGAGCTATAGACCGTGTGCGACTGGTTCTTGAGGCTGCCATCGGCTTGTTTGACCCGCACCTTCACCGTGGTTTTATCCAGGGCAACAGATTTGCCATCGAGCATGTAGCGCGTGGAATCCTTGGGGTCCAGGGTCAGGCGGTACAGGGTGAAGTGCTTGGACGTATCCACCGTATGGGTCCACGCCACATGCTGATTGAAGCCGATATTGATCACCGGTAAGCCCGGCAGCGCGGCCCCCATCACATCCAACTGGCCGGGGATGGTCAGGTGCATCTCATAAAACCGCATGCCACCCACCCACGGGAAGTGCGGATTGGCCAGCAGCATACCGCGCCCATTGAATGAGCGATCCCGCCCCACCGCCACCGCGTTACTGCCGCGATCGAAGGCGAAGCGCTGTTGGTTGGCGGCGGCCAGTTCAAACGCCTTGGCGCTGGTCGGCGCACTGGCCGTCGCTTGTGGAGGTGTCGCGCCGACCAGCGCGTCGGCGAATTGGCCTACACCACCTTCCACCAGCAGCCTACGGGTCAGTTTGACCAGGTCTTCAGCCACCAGTGGCCGTACCCACGCCGCCTGGCACTGTGCCGGCGCGCCCTGCTCTTTCAGGTAGCGGTTGTAGCCGGCCACATAACCTTCAATACGCTGCTGGATCTGTGGGCTCTGCGCTTTCCAGAACGCGGCGACGGCGTCCGGCGTATTCAGCCAGGTAAAGAACACATCGCTGGCCAGGTTGGTGCGCTCTCCCAAGATAGTCTGCTCCGGGCCAAAGAAGCTGGCGCGCTGGCCATTCACCGTGACCACTTCATTTGCCAGCAAGCACAGGTTGTCCTGGGCGTAGGCGTAGCCAATGCCGAAGCCCAGGCCACGCTCGTCATTGGCGCGGATGTGCGGCACGCCGTAGCTGGTACGCCGGATATCCGCCGACGCTTGCGTCACCTGCTCCCGCGCCAAAGCAGCCAGGCTCAATCCCAGCAACACCCCAGCCACACATACCCTGGACAACCCATTGGAAATAATCACGCAGACTCCACAGTCAGATTTAACCGCCTCACGCGGGGCAATAACCCCACCGTAAGAACGCAAACCACCGGGAATAATTTAGCAAGGGGCGAGGTTTATTGAAGACGGCGCGAACGTAACAAAACCGATACCGACGAATTTTCTACATCCGGCACTTCATGATTTCGCTCGCTCGTTCGTCTTATTAACCAAGAGCGCTCATTTTTTTCCTGATCAGGCTCTGATAGGGAGTTTTAGCATGTACAACCCGCAAGTGCCCACGGATGGACATTCACCGGCTGCAGAGACCCATTTTGGCAGCGGTACACACGTGTTCGGCAAAACGCCGGAACAGCAAGGCAACCAGCGTATTCGCCACCTGCTCAAGTGTTTTGGCTTGCGCACCAGCCTGATCCGGCTGAAGGTCATTGACGCCCTGCTCACCGCCGCCGACAACCGACGCAGCCTCGGCGTGCGCGGCGTGCACAGCCATTTGCTGGAGCTGGGCATTCCGCTGTCATTTCTCAGCGTGCGCGAGGTGCTCAAGCGTCTGTGCAGCGAAGGCGTGATCACCCTCAATGCAGATAAAAGCTACAGCCTCCACGAAGAGGCTGCCAAGGTGATCGAAGGTCGCACCTGAGGCGCGATCTAGCGCTTAGAGCTTGACCTTGCGGCGCATGACACCGTTGATCACCACGACGACCACTGCGACGGCAATGGCGATGGTCTGGAACGTTTTCTCACTGATAACCCCAGTGTTCTGCAGGTAGGACAGGCCGAACATCGTCGCCAGTACGGCCAGGGCAATCAGAATCGAATATTTCAAACGTTGCTTTTGTGTCATGACGGGTTCCTGAACCTGAAAAATATAGCCGCTGTGAACGGGCCGACAGGCGCTCATGTTACAGGTGATGAAAAACTTTGGCTTGTCCGGCTGGATTTAGCCATCGACCGGCGGTACTCCATTAACACCCGATCACACTGTGAAAGGGAACGGCAACGGCGAGCACTGCCAATCAGAATTGTGCCTTTTCGACAGAAAGTCTGAAAGAACGCGCAGAACCTCTGAATTCACAGGTATTCGTTATGACCGCCAACAGCAGTGCCGCCAGGCTCCACTCAATTTCGCCTCCCCCCTATGCATCGCCAATGCAGCCAGACACTGTCACTGCAACGCAACCGATAAAGGCTGTGCCATCTTCCCCTGCGCCTAGACCGGGCCCTTTCAGTGGAGCCCTGGGCTGGCCCGTGCCATTGAGCGCGGAACAACAGCGAATAATCGAAAACCTCGTCGACCGTAACACCGCGCAGTTGGAAGGATTACCGCTGATCATGCGGCGCCACGGTGCATTGGGCTACCTGCTCCAAGGGCGGCGCCTGTCCCCACTGGAACTGCGCGATCCTGCCAAGGCGTTGGAACTGCTGCTCGATACCCCGCGCGCACGAGCGCTGGGCAAGGCAATAGAGTCAGCATTGGCGGGTTTTCCAAATGCCACCCGTCGAGAGGATTATGTACTGGCGGCTATCCAGATAGGTCTGGATCCCGAGTCAATGACGGCTCCGGGCAGGAGCACCGTTGCTGGCTACAACCTTGCCCAAAACGATCATTGGGGTAAACCGGCCTCAGCAGTGATCAACGGTTTAAGCCGCCACCTGGAGGGTGAGCGGCGTAGCGAAGCCGGTGACTTGGCGGCCCGGCTATTGCTGGCTCGGGTGGCACCGCAGTTTTTGCTAAAGGACATCCCTGACCATGTGGTCTATGGCAGCCACGCCTGGGCCACGCTGAGCATTCTGGTCGCCAGGCAAGAAGCCCACGTGCCGGGCTCGGCAAAAGAGATGACGTACCCTCAGCTCTTGGAAACAGCGGAGAACCTGGCGCCGCCTGCCTCCGAAGCGGCGCAGCGAGCAGCGTTGATCGACTGGGGGGTATGCAACGGTTATCTGCGCATCAGAAACGACGAGCATTACGGCAAGGATGAACTTAATCTGGCGCGAACTGCATTCAATGAGCAACTGGACCAAATGAAAGCGGCCTCGGGGCAACTGGACATCAAGCTACCGAGCCGCAAAGCGATGGCCCTGGCCGTACTCAAGCAAGCATTTCCGGATATTGATCAGCGTGTGTTTGAAATCAGGGGCTTGTCGATCAAGGATCGAGCGTTCAACCCAGGTTCGCGCTCGATGCTCGACATTGTCATGGAAGGGAATACCCTGGGTCCCTCCGATCTCTGGGAGACCCGCGACAGGCGTATTCCCATTGACGCATTCAACACGTGGAGCAAAACCGCAGCTGCCGACATCGCCGTTGAATTCGAGCCTGCATTGAACAGGCAAAAAGACCTTCACGCCACGCTGGTCAAGCAATTAGTGGCTCGACTGCCACTTGAAGACCGCACACGTTTTGCTAATGGGAAGCTCGAGTTCTTCAAGGAAAACACCTACGCGCCGGGTCTGCTTTCAGACACCCTTGAACGTCGAAAAAACAGCCTGTTGGTAAAAATCCAACACAATAAAAAAGACTTTGTCTACGAGCTTGACCCGGAGCATGGCCTGATCCGGGAACGACCCTTGCTGGAGGGAAAGATCCCAAGTAGTCGGCGTTTCTACAACATGATCCACAAGGTTGAGCGCTTTACACCTAAGGACAACAACACCGCGCATCTGCGTGAGGCACGGGTGGGTGACAGCTATCGATCGCCCCAGAGTTTTTCCAGTGAGCGCACTCGCCACATCGCCGACGCCTACGTCGAAGCACTCGGCCTTGACGCGCAGTCCAGGGGACTGACCTCCTTTGATAAAGAACGCGGACAACAGGAAGGATTGAAACAATTCCTGCTCGACCTCATCCCCCTGCGCTCGGCTATCAATAACTTCCAGGACGGCAACTACGGCGCAGGCCTGACGGACCTGGCCATCGATATCTTCGGCTTCGTTACCGCCGGGCTCGGTGCCGGTGCGAAGGTCGTGAAGGCGAGCTCCGCCGCAGTTTCTGGGGTGCAAAAAGCCCTCAAGGTGGCCAGGATACTGGGGGCCACGGCGATAAGTGAACTTAATCCAGTGAGTGGCGTAACGGATGTGATCAGAGGTACCGCAAACGTCATTGGCAAAGGAGCCAACTTCGCCGTGGAGCGCTATCGTTCCCTGTTCCGAGCCGCCGATGGAGCTGACTTGTTGGCCGCCAGTAAGAAACATGGCATCGCCGCCAGCGGTGAACTGCTGGTCGGCGACGCACGTGTCGAAACCATCGCCGTTTTCCACGAAGATCGTTGGTATCACTACGACCCCGTGACTCAGAAACCCTATGGTCCGCCACTCGACTACTTCACCCCTGCAAGCTGGGCGCAGTCCAATACGTTGATGCCGGCCAGCCGAACCTCGTCCGTCGTAGGCAACCATCGCTATAACCCGGTAGCTCTGAATTCGTACCCTCCTTTCCCGCCAACGATTGCGCCCACCCTGCCGCAGAAAACCGACCATTTAATGCCGGGTGAATACCTGAAAAATACCCAAGCCAAAGAGGTGCATGCCCATTTCACCCCATCGCGACTGGGGGCGACCCGGCAAAAATTTCTTAATGACATGAGTACGTTCTATATCCCGGCCACCGTCCCTGCAACGCGCCCACCGCTGCCGGTCCTTAACGGTTCGACTGCCCCGAATGACCTTATCGAGAAAGCGCTGGACCAAAATAATACGCTGGTATTTGGTGAGTCCCATCAAGGCATGTCGAGCTTTCAAACGCTCTACGATGCGATGGACACATTTCAGGCAAAGGGGGTCAGATCTTTTTTTTGCGAAGGACTGCTGCCCAAAAGCAACGGTGGCTGGCGCGACGCCGGCCTGGGCACTGTCGCCCATGATGCACGGACACCGGGCAAGTTTCCGACCTTGGCCGACTTGTTGAAAAAAGCCGAGCTCAATGGCATCAAGGTCATCCCGCTCGAACACTACTGGCTGACGAAACGTAAGGACGTGTCGGGTACCTACCACAACATCCGGCCTGATACGGCGTTATCCAAACAGCGCCTGGAAGAATTCAACTATTTTGCTACACGAACTATCGAGCAACATGCCAACGGCGGAAAATCTGTGGTGTTGGTCGGCCGTTCACACATGATGACGTGTGAAGGTGTGCCGGGCATCGCGGAACTCACCAATGGCATCGGCATCGGCATTTATGAAGGCTCGCAGACCATCGCCTCGAAAAGTACCTACCGCATCCCTAATCCCAATCAATCACTGCAAAAGGGTGACATGGCGGGTGATTTTCAAATATTCAGGAAAGTTGTTTAGTGCTCACACTGCGCGGACTCACGCCGGGGCGGCGAGGATTTAATACCCCACCCGGCGCTTATCGCAAGGCGCACGCCTAGCGTTGCAACCCGGTGCCAGGTTGAGCGCATAGTTCAACCAACCAATCCACGAAGACGCGCACGCGCTGGGACAGCTGGCGATGCGGTGGATACAGAGCCGTCAGGGCCATCTTCGGCACCGCCAACCTTGGTAGCACCTCCACCAGCGTGCCTTCGGCCAATTGGCGCATTGCGTGATAATTCGGCGCCTGTATCAGGCCGAACCCGGCTTCGCATGCGGCAAAGTAGCCGTCGGAACTGTTCACCGCCAACCCTTTGAGCAGGTTGACCGTCTGTAATTCGCCGCCCACCTCAAACTCCAGGCCGAACCGTTTGCCGCTGGCGCTGGAGACGTACTCGACCATCTGGTGATCGACCAGGTCTTCGAATGAAGTGGGAACCCCTCTGCGCGCCAGGTACTCCGGACTCGCCAGGGTGAGTTGATCCATCATCGCCAAAGGCCTCGCCACCAGCGATTCGTCCAGGGCCAGGCCGCCGCGCAGCACGCAATCCACGCCCTCGCGGATCAGGTCCACCGGGCGGTCGTTAAGGCCGATCTCCAGTTCGATCTGCGGGTAGCGCGCAGCGAATGACGGCAATGCGGGGATCACGATCAAGCGGCCAATGCCCGACGGCATATCCACGCTCAGGGTGCCGCGCGGGTTCTGGCGCTGGGTGGAAAACACCGCTTCGGTTTCTTCCAGGTCTGTCAGCAGTTGTACGCAGCGCTGGTAATACGCGGCGCCATCCAATGTAGGGCTGACTTGACGCGTGGTGCGTTGCAACAGTTGCACGCCCAGGTGTGCTTCCAATTGCTTGATCAGGATGGTCACCGAAGCGCGTGGCAATTGCAGGCTGTCGGCCGCCTTGGCAAAGCCGCGCAGTTCGACGATCCGTGTGAACACGCGCATCGCGTTAAAACGGTCCAAGTGCAGGGTCTCCATTGGATTATTTAGATAATACGAACAGTGATAGCACTTTTAGCCGGTTTATCCAGTTTTTGTCGAGCGTGACAATGGAGTCCTTCCCCATCAAGGAGCTGACCCCATGCACACCCGTCCACTCGGTACAAACGGCCCACTCGTCTCCGCCATCGGCCTCGGCTGTATGGGCATGAGCGATTTCTACACGCCTGGCAACGACACTCGGGAAGCCACCGCCACCCTGCATCGCGCGTTGGAGCTGGGCATCAATTTCCTGGACACTGCTGACATGTACGGCCCGCACACCAATGAACAACTGATCGGCAAAGCCATCGCTGGCAAACGCGAGCAGGTGTTCCTGGCCAGCAAGTTCGGCATCCTTCGCGACCCGGCCAACCCCGCGTTGCGCGGCGTCAATGGCCGCCCCGAGTACATCCGCGAAGCCATCAACGGCACCCTGCAGCGCCTGGGTGTAGAAACCCTGGACCTGTACTACCAGCACCGTATCGACCCGGAGGTCGCCATCGAAGAAACCATCGGCGCGATGGCCGAGCTCGTGCAACAAGGCAAGGTGCGTTACTTGGGCCTGAGCGAAGCCTGCGCCGCCACCCTGGAACGCGCTCACAACGTGCATCCGATCAGTGCCCTGCAAAGCGAGTACTCGTTGTGGAGCCGCGACCAGGAATACAACGGTTGCCTCGCCACCTGCCAGCGCCTGGGTATCGCATTTGTACCCTATAGCCCGCTCGGCCGTGGCTTCCTCACGGGCGCCCTGAAAAGCCCGGATGACTTCGGCGCCGATGATTACCGTCGCTTCAACCCGCGCTTCCAAGGCGGAAACTTCGTCAAAAACCTGCAACTGGTGCAGCAAGTGCAGGCGCTGGCAGCCGATAAAGGTGTCAGCGCCGGGCAACTTGCGCTGGCCTGGGTATTGGCGCAGGGCGATTACATCATTCCGATTCCCGGCACCAAGCAGCGCAAGTACCTGGAAGAAAATGCGGCGGCCGTTTCAATCAACCTCAGCCAGGCAGAACTGGCAGCACTGGAGGCGATCTTCCCCGCCGACGCTCCCGCCGGCTTGCGCTACCCCGCGGCGGTAATGGCCATGCTGGATATCTGATCAAAGGAGCGCCCTCAAAAGGCGCTCTTTTTTTCTTGTACGAGGGTACCTAAAGCTCCTGCTATCCAAGCCGATAGCCCTACGAAGCTCTAATAAAGCCGCGTCGACAATAAACGCTTCGTAAGGACGACCTCATGCCCACACTGCGCTCCATCCAAGCCCGCTATACCCTGTTCCTGGTGCTGTTCGTCCTGGTCTTATTTGTATTGACCGTGGTGGGAATCGGCCAGTTGGTCGCGCCTACGCTGCGTCATACCGAAGAACAGGTGGTGCTCAACCGCATCGCTGAGGTCGCCGAGCAAATCCAGGGCGAGCTGAACAAGGTTCAGTCCCAGCAACGCACCATCACTCAGACCATCCCTTTGCTCGACAGCGATGCCATCGACAAAGTCCTCCCAGGCCTGGTCGACCAGTACGGCGAGCTGAAAGTCTTCGGTGGCGGGATCTGGCCGTTACCCAATCAACGCACGCCTGGACGCAACAAGCACAGCACGTTCTGGCACCGTGATGCCTCCGGCAAGCTGGCGGTGAATACGTTCTGGAACAGCGACCCCGCACCTAACTACTACGACCAGAGCTGGTACAAAGGTGGCCTGGCCTCGCCGCGCGGCCAATGCGCCTGGGCCGCCGCCTACAAGGATGACGCCAGCCAGGAGCCGCGTACCAACTGCGCCATGGCGATCCAGCGCGACGGCGTGCCGTATGGTGTCGCCACCATCGACGTGACCCTGGGTTTCTTCAACGACCTGGTGGCCAGCAAAGAAAAAGACATCGGCGGGCAAATGCTGATCGTCGAAGGCGACGGCAAGATCATCAGCAACAGCACGCGCATCAGCAGCCCCGTGGTGTTGAAAAACATCAGCGAACTCAGCGGCTCCTCGGCGTTTGCCGCCCAGGTCAGCAAGGCCCTGGCCCAGCGCGACCAGGCGCTGCAACGCAGCGAGTTCGACAACCAGGGCGTGGCCAGCACCTTTTATATGCGCCCGATCGCCGGCACGCCGTGGTTCCTTGCCACCGCCCTGCCCACCTCGCTGATTACCGCCCAGCGCGATGACGTACTCGGCACCCTGGCCCTGCTGCAAATTCCCATGGTATTGCTGCTGGTGCTGCTCGCGGTGTATGCGATCCGCCAACTGGTGCAGCGCATGAAGTCGCTGAAAACCAATATCGACGCACTGTCCGCCGGCGATGCCGACCTGACGCGACGCATCACCATCCGCGCAGAAGACGAACTGGGTGCCATTGGTCACTCGGTGAACCACTTTATTGTCTACTTGCAGAACATGATCGGCGAAGTCACCCAAGCCACCGGCGCCATGTCGTCGAGCCTTGAGCAACTGCAGCGGACCTCGGCGCACACCAACCAGATTCTGGTGCGGCACGCCTCGGAAACCGACCAGACGGTAACCGCCATCACCGAAATGAGCTCCACCGCCGACACCGTCGCGCAAAACGCCGCCGAAACCGCTGCGTTCACCCAGCGCGCCAATGAGCACGCTGACCGTTCCCGCGTGGTTGTGGGTGAGGCCTCCAACAGCGTCAGCGCCTTGATAGGCGAAGTCTCCAGCGCCACCCACAGCGTGGAAAACATGCGCCAGGACGCCGCACGCATCACCGAAACCCTCGGCGTGATCGGTGCAATTGCCGGCCAGACCAACCTGCTCGCCCTCAACGCCGCGATTGAAGCGGCGCGGGCCGGGGAACAAGGCCGTGGTTTTGCGGTGGTCGCCGATGAAGTCCGCGCCCTCGCCGCACGCACTCAGGCCAGCACCTCGCAGATCAACGAAATGCTCACCCGCCTGACCGCGGGCGTCAGTTCCTCGGTAGCCGCCATGGAAAACACCCAGGCCAGCTGTCAGTCGGCGGCGGATGCCACGGCGCGGGTGAACACCGGCCTGGACGAAATGGCAGGTTCCGTCAGCCATATCAACAACCTCAGCACCCAGATCGCCACGGCCGCCGAGCAGCAAAGCGCAGTGACCGAGGAGATCAACCGCAGCATGGTGCAGATCCGACAAATGGTCGAAGAGCTGGTAGAGAGCGGCCACGCCACTGAAACCAATACCCAGAGCCTGCTGGATGCGAATGGCCGGGTGATTGCCTTGATGAGTCGCTTCAAAGTGCGGTGATAAATGGCTGAAACACTCCCGTGCCAAAGCGCGGGAGTGGGACTATTCTGACAGTTCGAAGACGCCACACAGGAGGTGTGCCATGCGCGCAGCCGAGCAGTCGTTCCGCTTGGAGCGGATCAGTCAGGAACGCTTTATCCAGGCTCCCATCGAAGCCGTTTACGACTATGTGACCCAACCGGATCGCTGGCACGAATGGCACCCCACCTCCCTCAGCGCCGACACTGGCACCACCGGCTCACTGCCCGCCGGCGCACGTTTCACCGAGTTCATCGACTTGCTGGGTGTGCGTGTGCCGATGAGTTACCGCGTACAGATCGCCCGGCGCCCCGGCGAATTCAAGACGGTGTTCACCTCCCTGGCGGTTGATGGCTCCATCCACTATTTCCTGCTGCCCCATCAAGGCGGCACGCTGTTCAAGCGTGTATTGACGTATGAAACCGAATTGCAGCTGACCACGTTGCGTGAACGCATGATCGAACTCTCGGCGATTGCCCTCGGCCAGCTCAAGCATCGGATGGAAAATCCCCCCTTCGTATAATTTTGAAACATTCCCGCCCTGCCTGCGGAGCTGTGGAAGCTGGCCTGCTTGTAACGACGCCGTCATGATCGCCGCCATCCCAACGGCTAACGCCTGCACGCGAGTCTCCCCTATGAAAAGCACATTACGCTTGGCCCTGCTGTCTGCCCTGTTCACCACCACCCTCGCCCAGGCCGCCGACCTGATTCCCATCGACGTGCACCGTGACGCCAACTGCGGCTGTTGCAAAAAGTGGATCAGCCATCTGGAAAGTAACGGTTTCAAGGTCAACGACCACGTGGAAGCCGACATGAGCGCCGTCAAACAACGCCTGGGCGTGGCACCGCGCCTGGGCTCGTGCCATACCGCCGTGATCGACGGCAAATTCGTTGAAGGCCATGTGCCCGCCGATCAAGTGCTGGCCCTGCGCAAACGCAACGACCTGCTGGGCATTGCTGCACCGGGCATGCCCATGGGCTCACCGGGCATGGAAGTGAAAGGCCGCAGCGAGGCCTATCAAGTCATCGGGCTGACCCGTGAGGGTAAAGATGTCGTGGTGGCTGAATACCCGGCGCAATGATCGCGGGCTACCTGGGATTATTCTTCGCGGCGTTTGGCGCCGCGACCTTACTGCCACTGCAATCGGAAGCCGTGATGGTCGGCCTGCTGCTCAGCGGGCATTACAGCCTAGGGCTGTTGCTGGGGGCTGCCACGCTGGGCAACGTGCTGGGGTCGGTGGTTAACTGGTGGCTCGGACGCTGGGTTGAGCACTTTAAGGAACGGCGCTGGTTTGCGGTCAGCAACAGGCAGTTGGACAAAGCCCGTCAACATTACGCGCGATGGGGGCATTGGACCCTTTTGCTCAGTTGGGTGCCGATCATTGGCGACCCGCTGACGTTGGTCGCCGGGGTGATGCGTGAGCCTCTGTGGCGATTCCTGCTGCTGGTGACCCTGGCCAAAAGCGTGCGTTATGGCGTGCTCGCGGCAATCACCTTACAGTGGGTGTTAATCCCCACTTAATCCCCTCGCAACAGCATCCGAGCACCCTTTTTCGGAGCCCCGCCAATGCCTCTGACCCGTGCTTTTTGCATCGCCGGCCTGCTCGCGGCCAGTACCGCCCCGGCGTTCGCCGCGACCTACGGCCCCGAGCTGCAAGGCTTCGAATACCCCTACCCACTTCAGCATTTCGAATTTGAATCCCAGGGCAAGGCCTTGCAAATGGGCTATATGGACGTGCCCGCCAAAGGGCAGGCCAACGGCCGCAGCGTGGTGCTGATGCACGGCAAGAATTTCTGCGGCGCCACATGGGAAGGCTCGATCAAAGCCCTGAGCGACGCCGGTTACCGGGTGATCGCGCCGGACCAGATCGGCTTCTGTAGCGCCAGCAAGCCCGATCACTATCAATACAGCTTCCAGCAACTGGCAACCAACACCCACCAGTTGCTGGAAAAGCTCGGCATTCAAAAAGCCACCCTCATCGGTCACTCCACCGGCGGCATGCTTGCCACGCGCTATGCACTGATGTACCCCGCGCAGACCGAACAGCTTGGGCTGGTCAATCCGATTGGCCTGGAAGATTGGAAGGCCTTGGGCGTGCCTTCCCTCACCGTCGACCAATGGTATGAGCGCGAGCTGAAAGTCAGCGCCGAAGGCATTCGCAACTACCAACTCACCACCTATTACGTCGGGCGCTGGAAGCCGGAATACGAGCGCTGGGTGGACATGTACGCCGGCCTGAGCAACGGCCCGGGGCATACGCTGGTCGCGTGGAATTCGGCGTTGATTTACGACATGATCTTCACCCAGCCGGTGTACTACGAGTTCAAGAACCTGCAAATGCCCACGCTGCTGCTGATCGGCACGTCCGACAACACCGCCCTTGGCAAAGACGTCGCACCGCCAGCGGTCAAGGCCCAGCTCGGCAACTATGCCGTGCTGGGCAAGCAAGTCGCCAAGTTGATTCCCCATGCAACGCTGGTGGAATTCCCAGGCTTGGGGCATGCACCGCAGATGGAGGAACCGGCCCAGTTTCACAAAGCCCTGTTGCAGGGGCTGAACGCGCTCTAATCCAACCTTTTTCGAGGTGCTCGTGAATGTCGGTACAGATCGCAGTCATTGATGATTGGCAGAATGTGGCCAGTGGCGTGGTGGATTGGTCGGTCCTGCAGGCCGTGGGCAATGTGCACTTTCTGCACGATTACCCGGCAGATACTGCCACCATGATCGAGCGTTTGAAGGGCTTTGCGGTGATTTGCGTGATGCGCGAACGCTCGACCTTCGACAAAGCCCTGCTGCAAGGCCTGCCTGCGCTCAAATTGCTGGTGACCGGCGGCATGCGCAACGCGGCGATCGACATTCGTGCTGCCAAGGCCCTGGGCATCACGGTATGCGGCACCGACAGCTATAAACACGCGGCGCCGGAACTGACCTGGGCGTTGATCATGGCCTCCACCCGTAACGTGGTGGCCGAAGCCAACTCGTTGCGTGCTGGCCACTGGCAGGTTGGCCTCGGCGGCGACCTGTATGGCAAGACCCTGAGCATTCTCGGGCTCGGTAGCATTGGCCAGAAGGTCGCGCAATTCGCCCAGGTGTTCGGCATGCGCGTGATTGCCTGGAGCGAAAACCTTACGCCTGAGCGTGCCGCACAGTCAGGCGTTACGTGGGTCAGCAAGAGAGAGCTGTTTGAACAGGCCGACGTCCTCACCGTGCACCTGGTACTCAGCGACCGCAGTCGTGGTTTAGTGGATGCCGAGGCCCTGGGTTGGATGAAGCCCACTGCCCACTTGGTCAATACCGCACGTGGGCCGATTGTGGATGAGCAGGCGCTGGTGCATGCACTGGAAACCGGGCGCCTGGCGGGGGCGGCGCTGGATGTATACGCCGAGGAACCGTTGCCGGTGGAGCACCCGTTCCGCCGCTTGGCAAATGTGCTGGCCACGCCACACGTGGGGTATGTAAGCCAGCAGAATTACCGGCAGTTCTATTCTCAGATGATCGAAGATATCCACGCTTGGACAAACGGCCTGCCCATTCGCGTGCTGGGCTAACGCACCATTCAAGGGCAACCCTCTTGCAGTGAGCGGGCTTGCCCCGCGCTGGGGCGCGAAGCGGCCCCAAAACCGTCACACTGGGGTTTCACTGCAGCACCGCGCAAACTAGATTAGGAGCGCTGCGCACTCCGGCGCGGGAAAAGCCCGCTCACTACAACCCCCTCCCTTCGCGCAAAGCATATCGTTACAAGTATTTTGTCCTACAAAATTCTCGTATAAACCCTACAGGCTCTAGGATCTGTCCTAGACTGATGGCCGATGGGTCCGTTTCAAAACAAAAACCCCGCGAAAATAATCGAAACTTTCCAACTCTGCCGTAGGTCAGGTTGAGGGTAAGGCGTGCAAAAGCGGTTCATACCAGATGCCGTCTATCCAATCTTTTTAAGCTAACCGTGCAACTGGCATACGACTTGCCAGTTTCGTCATGCACTTATGCGCTTGGCCGCAGGATGCGGTCATCGGAGCTAGTGGCAGCGGGCCACTAGCCGGCCAACACGTGGAGATAACTATGAACAGTGCCGCTGCAAGTATTCAGGGAGAGCGTGTTAGTAAGCCAGTTGGCGGGTCGACCTCTTTAGTCGACCTCAACACGGCGCGGCCCGTCCCAAGCCACAATCCAAATCGTAAAAAGGTGCTGTTCGTCACGTCCGAATTTGCCGACCTTGTCAAAACCGGCGGGCTGGGCGATGTGTCTGCGGCGCTGCCCCGCGCCATGGCCCATCTGCACGATGTCCGGGTGCTGATCCCTGGTTACCCGCAGGTGATGGAAAGCGATAACCCGATCCACATCATTGGTGAGCTGGGTGGCCACGCCGCGTTGCCGCCGTGCAAGATCGGGCGCATGGACCTCAAGGACGGTCTGGTCATCTATGTATTGATCTGCCCCGAGCTTTACGAACGGGAAGGCACGCCCTACGGCGCCAACAACGGCCGTGACTGGCCGGACAACCATATTCGCTTCGCCCGCCTGGGCCTGGCCGCCGCTGACATGGCCGCCAACCTGGCGCAGATTCACTGGTGCCCGGACCTGGTGCACGCCCACGACTGGCCCGCTGGCCTTGCCCCGGCCTATATGCACTGGCGTGGGTCACGCACCCCGACGCTGTTCACCATCCACAACCTGGCCTACCAGGGCGTGATCAGCCTGGCCTCCACGCCAGAGTTGGGTATTCCCCCCCACGCCTTGCAACAGGAAGGCATGGAGTTCTACGGGAAGATGTCGTTCCTCAAGGCCGGCATGGCGTATTCCAGCCATATCACCACTGTGAGCGCGACCTACGCCCGGGAAATCACCACCCCGGAATTCGGCTGCGGCCTTGATGGCTTTTTGGCCAGCAAGACCCAGCAAGGTCTGCTCAGCGGCATTCCCAACGGGATCGAAGACAGCTGGGAAACCTCCACTGATCCGCACCTGACGCACAACTTCAATATCGGCGACTGGGAAGGCAAGGCAATCAACGCCGCCCAAGTGCGCAACCTGTTCGGTTTGAATGAATCGACCGGCCCGCTGTTCGCCGTCGTGTCGCGCCTGGTGTTCCAGAAAGGCCTCGACCTCACCGAGGCCGTTGCCAGCTTTATCGTCGAGCAAGGTGGGCAGATCGCGATCATCGGTCGCGGCGAGCCGGAAGAAGAGAATGCCATGCGTGAACTGGCGCTGCGCTTCCCTGGCCAAATCGGCGTGCGCATCGGTTTCAACGAGACGGATGCCCGACGCATGTTCGCCGGCAGCGATTTCTTGTTGATGCCGTCGCGCTACGAGCCCTGCGGTCTCAGCCAAATGTATGCCCAGCGCTTCGGTTCGCTGCCCGTCGCCCGTAACACCGGTGGCTTGGCCGACACCATCGAAAATGGCGTGACCGGGTTCCTGTTCAATGAATCCACCGTCGACAGCTACAAAGAAGCCTTGAACCGAGCGTTCAAGGTGTTTGCCTTCCCAGGCCTGCTCAATGCCATGCGCAGCCGGGCAATGACGCAGCCATTCAACTGGAGCCAGGCGGTGGAACCCTACGCCGAGCTCTACGAACAACTGGTGGCTAAGGCACTGGGGAAATCCGCTAAATAATCGAAGGAAGGTCTCTATAGATGCCGTTACGGACTCTGGAAACCTGGCCCCACGGCGCAATCATGCTGGACGCGCAACACACGCGTTTTGCCTTGTGGGCGCCAGACGCGTTTTATGTCAGCGTTGAATTGGAAGATGGCAAGTCCGTCGCCATGCTGCCTCAGGCAGATGGCTGGTTCGAAACAGAAATCAAGTGCCCCGCGGGCACGCGCTACCGCTACAACATCGATGGAGAAATGGATGTACCCGACCCGGCGTCCAGGGCTCAAGCCGAGGACGTACATGGTTGGAGCCTGGTAGTCGACCCGCTCGCCTATCAGTGGCGACACAGCGATTGGCAAGGCCGCCCGTGGCACGAAGCAGTGATCTACGAACTGCATGTCGGTGCACTGGGCGGTTACGCAGAAGTCGAGAAACACCTGCCACGCCTGGCTGAGCTGGGTGTGACCGCGATTGAATTGATGCCTTTGGCGCAATTTCCCGGCGAACGCAACTGGGGCTACGACGGGGTCCTGCCCTACGCGCCCCAAGCTTCCTACGGCACCCCCGAACAGCTCAAGCACCTGATCGACAGCGCCCACGAGCATGGCCTGGCGGTAATCCTTGACGTGGTCTACAACCACTTCGGGCCCGACGGCAACTACCTGGGGCAGTACGCCAAGGGTTTCTTCCAGGAAGACGTGCACACCCCATGGGGGGCGGGTATCGACTTCGATCGCCGTGAAGTGCGCGACTTCTTCCTGGATAACGCCTTGATGTGGCTGCTTGAATACCGCTTCGATGGGCTGCGCCTGGACGCGGTGCATGCCATCGACAATCCGGAGTTTCTCAAGGAGTTGGCGCACCGGGTTCGCGAGGAAGTGGACACGGGTCGGCACGTCTGGCTGACCCTGGAAAACGAGCTGAACCAGGCCGGCCTCCTGGAGTACGAGCACGACTTCGACGCGCAATGGAACGATGACTTCCACAACGTCATGCACGTCCTGCTGACGGGCGAGACGGACGCTTATTACAGCGACTTTGCCCACGAACCTACGGCCAAATTGGCCCGTTGCCTGAGCGAAGGTTTTATCTATCAGGGCCACACCACTCGGCATGGCCATGCGCGCGGTGAACCCAGCGGGCATCTGCCACCGGGCGCATTTGTGGCGTTCTTGCAGAACCACGACCAGATCGGCAACCGCGCTCTGGGCGAACGCCTGCACCAACTCTGCTCGCCCCAGGCGTTGGAGGCCGCGACCGCCCTGCTGTTGCTGTCGCCGATGATTCCGCTGATGTTCATGGGTGACGAGGTGAATGCCAGCGCGCCATTCCTGTTCTTCACCGACCACCACGGCGAGTTGGCCGAAGCGGTACGTGAAGGTCGGCGCAATGAGTTCGCTGACTTCGCGGCGTTCAAGGATCCGGAACGACGTGAACGCATTCCCGACCCCAACAACGCGTCCACCTTTCAACAATCGGCACCGTTGTTTACCGACACCCCCCACGCCCAGCTCTACCGCCAACTGCTGGGCCTGCGCCACCGTCACATCGTGCCGCACTTGCCGGGCAGCGTGACACTGGGCGCCGAGGTGTTGGCCGAGGGCGCCGTCACTGCCCGTTGGCGCTTGGGTAACGGCAGCGTGCTGCAGATTGACCTCAACCTGAGCGCCACGGCCCTGGATCATCCGGCGACAGCCCCCGTCCTTTTTGAAACGCATGCCGAGGCGGGCACTCACTTGCCGCCGTATAGCGCACGCGTCACCTTATCCCCTGCTGGAGAGCACCCTTGAGCGAAGCGAACCTGGAAATCCTCGCCAGCCGAGCGGGCCTGGCCGTCGATTGGATCGACGCAAACGGTCGCCCGCAACGTGTGAAAGCCGACGCCCTGCGCGCCGTTCTCAAAGGCCTGGGCCACCCCGCCGATAGCGATGCCGAGATCGACGCCAGCCTGTACGAACTGGAACAGGTGCAACAAAACAAACACCTGCCACCGTTGCTGACCATCGACAGCGGCGAAGGGCTGGACCTGGCGCGCTACTTTGAACCAGACACCCTGTGCCGGGTCAGCCTTGAAGAAGGCGAAACCCTGGAACTGCGGCTTGATGCCGACGCAGTGCTGCAGGGCATCATTGCACTCGGCTACCACCACGTGCAGATCGCCGGCCAAACGTTCACCCTGGCCGTCGCACCCACCCATTGCTACAGCGTGGCCGAAGCCGTCGACACACAACCCGCCCGCGCCTGGGGCGTGAGCGCGCAATTGTATTCCTTGCGGCGCCTGGGTGATGGCGGCTTTGGCGACACCCTGGCGCTGGAGCAACTGGCCCGCTCGGCCGCCGAACGCGGCGCCGACGCCCTGGCGATCAGTCCGATGCACGCGATGTTCAGCGCCGACACCGGTCGCTACAGCCCCTACTCGCCATCGAGTCGTTTGTTCCTCAACGGTTTGTACGCTTCGCCTGGCTGCATCCTGGGTGAACGCGAAGTGCGCAACGCCATCGAGGCCATCGGCCTGACGGATGAATTGCACGATCTGGAGCAGCACACCCTGATCGACTGGCCATCGGCCGCCAAGACCAAGCAGCGACTATTGCGTGCACTGTATGAAGACTTCCGCCACGGCCACCACCCACAACACGCCGATTTCCTGAGCTTCCGCCAGGCCGGTGGCGAGGCGCTGGAAAACCACTGCCGCTTCGAAGCCGTGCAAGCTGCTCGTGCCGCGAAGGGTGAAGCGCTCGACTGGCGCCACTGGCCGCAGGATTGGCGCACGCCCCAGAGCCCGGCTCTGGCTCAGTTCGCCGAAGAAAACAGCGATGAAATCGGCTACTTCGCTTTCAGCCAATGGCTGATCGCCCGTTGCCTTGAGCGCGCGCAGCAGGCCGCCCGAGGCAGCGGCATGGGCGTCGGTTTGATCGCCGACCTGGCCGTGGGCGCCGACGGCGGCGGCAGTCAGGCCTGGAGCCGCCAGGATGAGTTGCTCGCCAACCTGACCGTCGGCGCGCCGCCCGACATCCTCAACCGTGCCGGCCAGGGCTGGGGCATATCCGCGTTCTCACCTGAAGGCCTCAAGCGCCATGGTTTTCGCGCCTTCATCGAAATGCTGCGTGCCAACTTCGCCCATGCTGGCGGTTTGCGTATTGACCATGTGATGGGCCTGCAACGCCTGTGGGTAATCCCCATGGACGCCTCGCCCACGGACGGCGCCTACCTGTATTACCCGGTGGACGACCTGTTGCGCTTGCTGGCGTTGGAATCCCAGCGCCACCAGGCGATTGTGCTCGGTGAAGACCTCGGCACGGTGCCGGATGGCCTGCGCGAAAAACTCATCGCCCGCTCAATCCTGGGCATGCGCGTGTTGCTGTTCGAGCAAAACCACGAAGGCCAGTTCAGGCCGATCCTCGACTGGCCCGACAACGCGCTGGCCACCACCAGCACCCACGACTTGCCTACGCTCAACGGCTGGTGGCACAGCCGTGATATCGACTGGAACATCCAGCTCGGCCTTATCGATGCGCCGACTGTGGAGCAATGGAGCGAGCACCGCCTGCGCGAACGCCAGGCTCTGCGCAAGGCCTTGAGCCAGGACCCGCAGAATTTCGTCGACGAAATTCGCAATGAAACCGACCATATGATCGACGCCAGCGTGCGCTACCTCGGCCACACCCGCGCGCCGCTGGTCCTGCTGCCGTTGGAGGACGCCCTGGGCGTCGAAGAACAGCCCAACCTGCCCGGCACCACCGACACCCACCCCAACTGGCGCCGCCGCCTGCCGGGTGAGGCCTCCAGCCTGCTCGACAATGCCGGGGCCGCCCGCCGCCTCGAACTGTTGGCCGTCGCGCGCAACCAAGCCTATGAGCGTGACCGATGAAAGCACTGCCCCTGCGCGCCACCCAGCGCCTGCAATTCCATAAAGACTTTACCCTCGATGATGCGGTGCCCTTGGTGCCGTATTTTGCCCAATTGGGCATCAGTCATCTGTATGCCTCACCACTGCTAAGCGCCCGCGCCGGGTCCATGCATGGCTACGACGTCGTCGACCCCACCAGCGTCAACCCGGAACTGGGCGGCGAAGCGGCCTTGCGCCGCCTGGCCGCGGCGCTGCGTGAGCACAATATGGGGCTTATCCTCGATATCGTCTCCAACCACATGGCGGTGGGCGGCGCGGATAACCCTTGGTGGTTGGACCTGCTGGAGTGGGGTCGCCTGAGCCCCTACAGCGAGTTCTTCGATATTCAGTGGCATTCGCCCGACCCGTTGCTCAAGGGCCAACTGCTGATGCCATTCCTAGGCAGCGATTATGGCGAAGCCCTGCAGACCGGCGCGCTGACCTTGCGGTTCGACGCCCCCCACGGCGCGTTCTACGTCGAGCATTACGAACACCGCTTCCCGATCTGCCCAAAGGAATACGCAGCGATCCTGGGCACCGGTGAACTGCTCAAGCCCCTGGCGGAGCGCTTCACCGCCCTCGCCTATCAGGATGACGCCTACCATGAGGCTCAGTGGCTGAAGCAGGCCTTGGCCGAGCGTGCCACCGAGGTGTTGCCAGCCATTGAACAACGGCTGGCCGAGTTCGACGGACGCCAACCCGAGGGCTTCAACCGCCTGCATCAGTTGCTCGAACAACAGGCCTACCGCCTGGCCAGTTGGCGCACCGCAGCGGACGATATCAACTGGCGGCGCTTCTTCGATGTCAACGAACTCGGCGGCCTGCGCGTAGAACGCACGGCGGTGTTCGAAGCCACCCACGGTAAAATCTTTGACCTGATCAGCGAAGGCCTGGTAGATGGCCTGCGCATCGACCATATCGACGGCCTGGCCGACCCGCGTGGTTACTGCCGCAAGCTGCGCCGCCGCGTCGATTCGCTGTCGCCAGAGCGGCATCTGCCGATCTTTGTGGAAAAAATCCTCGGTGAAGGCGAAACCCTTCGTGAAGACTGGCAAGTGGACGGCACCACCGGCTACGAATTCATGAACCAGCTCTCGCTGCTGCAACATCACCCGGACGGCTTTGAGCCGCTGGCCGACTTGTGGACTCGCCACAGCGAACGGCCGTCGGCCTTCATCGAGGAAGCCCGACTGGCACGCCAGCAAATCCTCAATGGTTCACTCGGCGGCGACTTTGAAAGCGTGGCCCGCGCGCTGCTGCAAGTGGCGCGCGACGATGTGATGACCCGCGACCTGACCCTGGGCGCGATCCGCCGCGCCTTGCAGGAACTGATCGTGCACTTCCCGGTGTACCGCACCTACATCAGTGCCCGTGGGCGCAGCGCCGCCGACGACAAGGTATTCCAGCAAGCCATGGAGGGCGCTCGCACGACCTTGGGCGAAGGCGACTGGCCGGTACTCGAGCACCTGGAGAAATGGCTGGGTGGCCAGCCGTGGCGCAATCGCCCGGTAGGCCGTGAACGCAAGATCCTCAAACATGCCTGCGTGCGCTTCCAGCAACTGACCTCGCCCGCGGCCGCCAAGGCGGTGGAAGACACTGCGTTCTATCGTTCGGCGGTATTGCTATCGCGCAATGACGTGGGCTTCAGCACCGAGCAGTTCAGCGCGCCGTTGGCCGACTTCCATGCGGTAAACGGGCAACGCTTGCAGCGCTTCCCCGACAACCTGCTGGCCACCGCCACCCACGACCACAAGCGCGGCGAAGACACGCGCGCGCGCCTGGCGGTGCTCAGCGAATGCGCGCCGTGGTACGTCGAGCAAGTAGAGCACTGGCGCAGCCTCGCCGCCCCGTTGCGTACCGATGCAAACACGCCGTCAGCCGGCGATGAATTGATCCTCTATCAGGCATTGCTGGGCAGTTGGCCGCTGGACATTGCCTCCAACTTCGAGGGTTACCAGCAGCGCCTGTGGCAGTGGCAACAAAAAGCCCTGCGCGAAGCCAAGTTGCAGAGCAGCTGGAGCGCGCCCAACGAGGCCTATGAACAAGGCGTCGAGGCATTCCTGTCGCGGCTGTTGCTCAGCGATGAAGGCCACCCATTGCGCACCGCTATCGGTAACGCCGCCCAGGCGATTGCCCCGGCCGGCGCCTTGAATGGCCTGGCGCAATCCTTGCTTCGCATCACTGTGCCGGGTGTGCCGGACCTGTACCAGGGCGATGAGTTCTGGGACTTCAGCTTGGTAGACCCGGACAACCGCCGCCCAGTGGATTTCAATGCACGGCAACACGCATTGGATACACCACCGGACATTGGCGAACTGCTGTTCAACTGGCGCGACGGGCGTATCAAACAGGCGCTGATTGCTCAGGTGCTGGCCGTGCGCAAGGCCCATCCCGAGCTGTTCCGCAGCGCCACCTACACACCGCTGGACGTGGTGGGCAAGCACGCTGAACGGGTGGTCGCGTTCTGTCGTGAACACCAGGGCAAACGCCTGCTGGTGGTGGTGCCACGCTGGCCGCATCGCTTGCTTGAAAACGGTGTGCATCCCCAGATCAATGCGCAGGTTTGGGGCGATACGCGGGTGAAATTACCGTTCGCCGCGACAACCCAAAACTGGAAGGGACTTTTTCATACAGGCGCAGTCACACCAGACAAGGAGCTGTTGGTTAGCACTGCCCTGGGGGATTTCCCGGTCAATGTCTTTATCAATCCTGATGATCAAGAAAGCTGAAAATTTTCTGCGAGGAGCATTGTGATGAGTACTGAAGACAAACGCATACGCGAGCTGGCGCATCAGATCTGGGAGTCCGAAGGCAAACCCCACGGTGAAGATGCGCGGCATTGGGAAATGGCGCGCAAGCTGGCGGAAGCCGAGGCCTTGACGCCAAGCAAGCCAAAGGCGGGGGCCAAACCCAAGGCAAGCGCGCCTAAACCGTCGCCAAAGGCCAAGCCTTCGGCACCTTCGGCCAGCAAGCCAGCACCAGCGGCCGCTAAAAAGCCGTCGGCGCCGAAGAAGCCCAAGTCTTGACCTCACACCGCTTGCCGACGCCGTCGGCAAGCGGTGATTTCTTATTCCAAATTGTCAGCTGAAATCTCGTCAGCACGGCCGCGTTCGGCCTGAAAAAAGACCCTGCAGGAGCAACACAATGAGCAAACCCGATAAAACCTCACCGACGCCGGACAGCGAACCGTCGCGGATTCGTGAAGGTTTGCCCTTCCCGCTTGGCGCGACCTGGGATGGTCTGGGCGTCAACTTTGCACTGTTCTCAGCAAATGCCACCAAGGTTGAGCTGTGCCTGTTCGATGACACCGGTGAGATTGAGGTGGAGCGTATTGAACTACCGGAATACACCGACGAAATCTTCCACGGTTACCTGCCCGACGCCCACCCTGGGCTGATTTACGGCTACCGTGTCTACGGTGCATACGACCCGGCCAACGGCCACCGCTTCAACCACAACAAATTACTGATCGACCCCTATGCCAAACAGTTGGTGGGCGAACTCAAATGGTCGGAGGCGCTGTTCGGCTATACCATCGGCCACCCCGACGACGACCTTAGCTTCGACGAACGCGACAGTGCGCCCTTCGTGCCCAAATGTAAGGTCATCGACCCGGCGCACACCTGGGGCAACGACCAGCCGGTGCGTGTGCCGTGGGACCGTACGATCATTTATGAAACCCACTTGCGCGGCATCAGCATGCGCCACCCTTCCGTGGGCGAATCCGTGCGCGGCACCTGCGCCGGTCTCATGGAAGACGATGTACTCAAGCACATCCGCCAGTTGGGCATTTCCTCCGTCGAATTGCTGCCGGTACACGCATTCGTCAACGACCAGCATCTGCTGGAAAAAGGCATGACCAATTACTGGGGCTACAACAGCATCGCGTTTTTCGCCCCGGACCCGCGCTACCTGGCCAGCGGCAAAATCGCCGAGTTCAAGGAGATGGTCGCGCACCTGCATGAACAGAAGCTCGAGGTGATCCTCGATGTGGTCTACAACCACACCGCCGAAGGCAACGAACGCGGCCCGACCCTGTCCATGCGTGGCATCGACAACGCCTCGTACTACCGCCTGATGCCGGATGACAAACGTTTCTACATCAACGATTCCGGCACCGGTAACACCTTGGACCTGAGCCACCCTTGCGTGCTGCAGATGGTCACTGACTCGCTACGTTATTGGGCGACGGAAATGCACGTCGACGGTTTCCGCTTCGACCTGGCGACCATCCTCGGGCGCTATCGCGACGGTTTCGACGAGCGCCATAGCTTCCTCGTGGCCTGCCGCCAGGACCCGGTGCTGCGCCAGCTGAAAATGATCGCCGAGCCTTGGGACTGCGGCCCTGGTGGCTACCAAGTGGGCAATTTCCCGCCGGGCTGGGTGGAATGGAATGACCGCTTCCGCGACACCGTGCGCGCGTTCTGGAAAGGTGATGACGGCCAGTTGGCGGATTTCGCTGCGCGCATGACCGCCTCGGGTGAGATGTTCAATCATCGTGGCCGCCGCCCTTACAGCTCGGTGAATTTCATCACCGCGCACGATGGTTTCACCTTGCACGACCTGGTGTCCTACAACGACAAACACAACGAAGCCAACGACGAGAACAACCAGGACGGTAGCAACAATAACCTTTCGTGGAACCACGGCGTAGAAGGCCCCACCGAAGATCCGGAGATCAACGCACTGCGCCTGCGCCAGATGCGTAACTTCTTCGCAACGCTGCTGTTGTCCCAAGGCACGCCGATGCTCGTGGCCGGTGACGAATTTGCCCGCACCCAACACGGCAACAATAATGCCTACTGCCAAGACAGCGAGATCGGCTGGGTCAACTGGGACTTGGACGACGACGGCAAGGCGCTGCTCAAATTTGTGAAACGCCTGATCAAGCTGCGCCTGACCTACCCGATCCTGCGTCGTGGACGCTTCCTGGTGGGCGATTACAACGAAGATATCGGCGTGAAGGACGTGACCTGGCTATCGCCAGATGGCACCGAGATGACCACAGAACAGTGGCAAGACAGCCACGGCCGTTGCCTGGGCATGTTGATGGATGGCCGCGCCCAGGAAACCGGGATTCGCCGTGCCGGCGCCGATGCGACCTTGCTGCTGGTGGTCAACGCCCACCACGACATGGTCAATTTCCGCCTGCCGCCAGTGCCAGAGGGTGAGTTCTGGTCCTGCATGCTCGACACCAACGAGCCTGCGGTGCGTGGTCAGGAACGTTTCGACTTTGAACATGAATACGCGGTGACCGGCCGCTCGTTGCTACTGTTTGAGCTGCAGCACGAAGACGAGGTGTGAGATGGCGTTGCATGGACTCCTTCAAGGCTATCGGGGCTATGCGGACACGCAAGCCCTGGGCGCCGCCCTGAAGGCGCTTCAGGAGGAAGGCCTGGACCAACTGCCCTTGCCGGGCAGCGGGCAGACGTTGGAACGGTTCAGCCGCTTGGCGCAGGTGGCAGGTCACGACCTACGCCTGTGCAAGCTGTTTGAAGGCCATACCGATGCCCTGGCAATCATCGCCGAGCTCAACAGCCCCTTGCCGCCCTTGGGCAGTACGTGGGGTATGTGGGCAGCCGAACCCCCCATGGCCAAGGTGCATGTGCGCAAAGAGGGCCATCGCCTGCTGGTGCAAGGGCGTAAAGCCTGGTGCTCCGGCGCGGCGGTGGTCAGCCATGGGTTGTTGACGGCCTGGGACGAAGAAGATCGCCAGCAGTTGGTGGCGGTGCACATGGACCAACCCGGCATCACCGTGACTGACCAGGGCTGGAATGCCGTGGGCATGGCGGCCACCGGCAGTGTGGAAGTCGTGTTTGATGGGGCGTGGGGGCTTGCCGTGGGCAGCCCCGGTGATTACCTCACCCGCCCCGGCTTCTGGCAGGGCGGCATCGGCATCGCAGCCTGCTGGTACGGCGCGGCGCAACGCCTGGCGCAAGTCTTGCACCAACACTGCAATAAACGCCCTGAACCGCATGCCCTCGCGCATCTCGGCGCCGTCGACAGTGCATTGAACAGTGCCGCCTGCGTGCTGCGCGCCAGTGCCGAACACCTCGACCGAGAACCGCAGACTGACGCCAGGGCGTTGGCCCAACAGACGCGTGCCTGCATCGAAGACACCGTTGAGCAAGTGATTCGCCACGTTGGCCGCGCCGTCGGTGCGGGTCCGTATTGCAAGGACCCGCACTTCGCCCAGTTGATGGCGGACCTGCCGGTGTATGTGCGCCAAAGCCATGCCGAGCGCGACTTGGCTGGTCTTGGCGAACTGGCCGCGGGCGCCCCCACAGGAAGGTGGCAGCTATGAAAGCCAATCCGATTGTTGGCCAGGGTACGCCGCTGCATCACTGGCAGGCGTCGCCGAAAATGGCCGAGTTGCTACAGATCAGCGTCGAGCAGTTGGTGCCTGAAGGCCATCGTGCAGTGATCATTGCCCCGCATCCGGATGACGAAGTGCTGGGTTGCGGCGGGCTGATGCAGGGTTTGGCGGCGCTGGGCCGGCCAATACAGTTGATTTCAGTCACCGATGGCAGCGCCAGTCATCCCGGTTCGCAACGTTGGCCGGTCGAGCGCTTGAGCGTGGTGCGCCCCCAGGAGTCAGCACAGGCCCTGCATCGTCTCGGCCTGCCTGCCCACAGCTTGAAATGGCTGCGCGCGGGCTTTAGCGACAGCAAGGTCGCGGCGCGCGAGGATGAACTCGCTGCGTTTATCCAGCGTTACCTCAAACCCAACGATGTAGTGTTCACCACTTGGCGTGAAGACGGCCATTGCGACCATGAGGCCGTTGGCCGTGCCAGCGCCAAGGCATCCGAAGCCGTGGGCGCAACCCTGTATGAGGTACCGGTGTGGACCTGGCACTGGGCAACCCCCGAAAACAGCCTGGTGCCCTGGCACCGCGCGCGCAAGATTGCGCTGAGCTGCGAAGCCGTCGCCCGCAAGCGCCATGCCATCCATGCCTTCGCCAGCCAGCTGGAAGGTGACCCGCAGGTAGGCCTCGCGCCAGTGCTCGCGCCCTATGTGGTGGAGCGCTTGTTGCAGCCCTTTGAAGTGGTGTTCGTATGAGTGTGGCCACGCCTTACTTCGACCAATTGTTCGCCGAGAACGACGATCCCTGGGCCTTTCGCCAGCGCTGGTACGAGCGACGCAAACGCGCACTGACCCTGGCGATACTCACGCGGCCGCGCTATGCCTCGGTGTTCGAGCCCGGTTGCGCGAATGGCGAGCTGAGCTTCGAGCTGGCGCCACGTTGCGACCGCCTGCTGTGTTGCGACACCGCCGCCGCCGCCGTGGCGCTGGCGGGTAGCCGGCTGTTGGGTTTCCCGCATGCGCAGGTGCAGCAAAGTCGCTTGCCGGACCATTGGCCCACCGGCCAGTTCGATCTGATCGTATTGAGCGAGCTGTGCTACTACCTCGACGCAAACGACCTGAGCGAGTTGATTGATCGCGCCCGCGCCTCGCTTACCGACGACGGCCAGGTGCTGGCCTGCCATTGGCGCCCGCCTATCGAAGGTTGCCCGCAGACTGCCGAGCAGGTGCACGCGCTGCTCGAGCAGCGCTTGGACATGCCGCGGATCGCAAGCCATCACGAACACGACTTTCTTCTTGATCTATGGAGCCGCGATGGCACCTCGGTCGCTACCCTTGAGGGCTTGCGATGATCGGTATTCTGATCCCGGTCCATAACGAAGAGGCGTTGCTGGGCGACTGCCTTGAAGCGGCGCTGATCGCGGCTTGCCACCCTGGATTGATGGGCGAAACAGTCACTATCCTGGTCGTGCTCGACAGTTGCAGCGATGGCAGTGCCGCCATTGCCCAGGCCTACCCGGTGCAGTACCTCGAAGCCCAGGCGCGCAATGTGGGGCATGTGCGCGGCGTTGGCGCGCGCCACCTGCTCAATCAGGGCGCGCGCTGGATCTCCTGCACGGACGCCGACAGCCGGGTTGCCCCGGACTGGCTGGTGGCGCAGCTGGCGCTGGGGGTGGATGCGGTGTGCGGCACTGTCACGGTGGACGCCTGGAGCGAAGATTTCGACCCCGCGGCACACATTCGTTATCTGCAAGGTTATGAGGCCCGTGACGGTCATCGGCATATCCACGGTGCCAACCTGGGCGTGAGCGCTGGCGCTTATGTGCGCGCCGGCGGTTTCGAACCGCTGGCGTGCCATGAAGATGTCCAATTGGTGCGCAACCTTGAGCGGTGCGGCGCCTCCATCGCCTGGAGCCATACGCCGCAAGTGATCACCAGTGCGCGCCTGGACGCCCGCGCACAAGGCGGGTTTGGCGATTATTTGAAGCGTTTGATGCACGCCACTTAAAAAACGGCGTTACTGAATGTAAAAGCGACCAATCCTTGTCTATGCTGAGGACGCCTTGCTGGTATTCCACGGTTGGAGTGCCATGCAGCCACTGCGGCGGAGCCTGTGGTGGATAGAAGAGAGTCGTCCCGTCAACGGGCACGACCCACGGCATCAATCGACAAGGATGTAACACCCCATGAAGCTTGCCTCTTTAAGCGACGGCCGTTGCGGTACGGCGCAAATCTGGAACAGCGCCCCGCAACTGGCGCAAATCCTTCCGATCACCGCGTCCTCACTGGTACCCGCTGGCGCGCGCGTGGTCATCATCGCCCCCCATCCCGGCGACGAAGTGCTGGCCTGTGGCGGCTTGCTGCAGTTGCTCAGCACCCTGGAACACCCGCTGCAACTGATCTCCCTCACCGACGGCAGTGCCAGCCACCCGGGGTCCAACATATGGCCGGCAAGCCGCTTGAGCGTGGTGCGCCCGCAGGAAAGTGTCGAAGCCCTACGCCGCCTGGGTATGCCGTTGCACAGCCTGAGGTGGATACGTGGCGGGTTCTGCGATACCGCCCTCGCCGCCCGGGAAGCACAGCTGAGCCAGTTCATCGCGCGTTACCTGCAACCGGGCGACGTGGTGTTCAGCACATGGCGCAATGACGGCAACGCCGACCATGACGCAGTCGGCCGTGCCAGCGCCAAGGCATGCAGCCTGGTAGGCGCGCAGTTGCATGAATTGCCGATCTGGGCCTGGCACTGGCCCGCCCGAGAAGGGGCGATCATCCCCTGGCAACGGGCGCGCAAAGTGCATCTGGACAGCTGGAGCGTGGCGCGCAAACTCCATGCCGTCCACGCCTACGCCAGCCAGCTGGCCGGCGATCCGGAAATCGGCCTGGCCCCCATGATGGCCCAGGTGCTGCTGGAGCGTATGCGCGAGCCTTACGAGATCGTGCTGTCGTAAAACCTCACCTGTCCTAGTGTGTTTGATGGGTGTGAGGGCGGGATTGCAGGCTGCTACGCCACGTTCGACCGCAACGCCAAAAGCCTGGAGAACACGCATCACGTGGCGATCACCGTGTTCAACTGGTGACGCCAACGGCGCTCCGCGCCCGGCGACTGCGCCAAGCGCTTTGCCGGCAAGTAGGCGTTCCGCCTGATCAATGACGGCGTGGGTCACAACCTGCCGCAGGAGGCGCCCGAGGCGTTTGCCAAGGCCGTCATTGATGCGGATCACCTGCGACCGAGTGTGTCCCCTTCATCCAATTAGCACCCTTGAATCGCGAAAACGGGTAAGCGATCCCCAGCCAGATAAACCAGGCCGGCATCACGTACAGCGCCAAGCGTGTATCCGGCCGCAGCGCCACAGGTCGCTCTTGATGACACTGATCTCGCCATCCTCGCCCTGCGGCAGGAAGACGCCAGTATTTACAACGCTCAACTCAGCGAGCGTTTATCCCTGAGCCTCACGACCTGCTGGCGGCGACGCAAACCCCTGGAAGAAGAAGGCGTGATTCCGGCTGGCCATTCCCAAGCGCGACTGAGCAGCCGCACCTGGGGCCCGTTTGGAGATTGATAGCTAAACGCCCCATCCGCCACATGTGAAAAATTCGTTAACTAATTATCCCTAAAGGCTTTTTCCTTCCGACTCAATCTGCGAGACTTATGCGAATAATTATCAACATCTTTATTATTCGCCACGGATGGCATTCGGGGAGGTTCAGTTCCATGCCTGTGCAACAACACGGCGGTAAAGGTTTTTCACCCAGTTTGATGGCGTTGGCTGTCTGTCTTGCGAGCGCCCAAGCGGCCTTTGCCGCGGACACTGAAACGCCGACAACCACGCTTGAGCTGGGCGCCACGCAAATCTCCGGGGAGCAGCAGCTTGGCGAAACCACCGAAGGCACGCAGTCCTACACCACTGGCGCGATGAAAACGGCGACCAAGCTGCCATTGACCATGCGTGAGACCCCGCAGGCTGTCACCGTTATCACGCGTCAACGTATGGACGACCAGGCGATGACCAGCATCAACGACGTGGTCAATGCCACTCCCGGGTTGTTCCTGAACTACTCCAGCGGGCCTGGGCGGCAGTCCTACACCTCGCGCGGGTTTGACATCGACAACCTCATGTATGACGGCATCCCCAGCGGCTATAACGGCACAACGGTGGGCGCTCAGCCGAACCTGGCGATGTTTGATCGTGTCGAGGTTGTGCGCGGTGCCACCGGCTTGGTAACTGGCGCGGGCAACCCTTCGGCCGCGATCAACCTGGTCCGTAAGCGCCCACTGGACGAGCAGAAAGTCACCCTGACCGGCGCCGCCGGCAGTTGGGATGACTACCGCGGCGAGCTCGACGCTTCCAGCCCGCTCAATGACAGTGGCACTTGGCGCGGGCGGGTGGTGACCTCATACCGCGGCGCCAACAGTTTCATCGATAAAGCCGAGGACACTCACGGCCTGTTCTATGCCGTCACCGAAGCCGACTTGAGCGAAGACACCACCCTCACCCTCGGTTTCTCAAACCAGAAGGACAAGACCAATTACTTCTGGGGCTCTTCGATGGTCGGCCAGGATGGCCATCACTTGGACCTGCCGCGCTCTTACAATCCCGGCACCGACTGGGAGAACAAGGACCAGGAGATCAACACAGTGTTCGCCGAGCTGCGTCAGCGCCTGGCCAACGACTGGAAGCTTCAGGTCAACGCCAACTACGCCGAGCAGAACGCGTTGTTTTCTGGCTCCTACCAGTCACGCTGGGTCAACAACACGCTGGCCCGCACGGTCTACCAGGCCGCCTACGACGAAAACCAGGCCGGCGTTGACGCCTTTGCCAGCGGCCCGTTTCAGGCATTTGGGCGCACCCATGAACTGGTGGTAGGCGCCAGCCGCCGCATCTACGACATGACCACCCACAATTACAGTCCGTACAACACCAACTGGCCGCTCACGGCTGCCAAGCCGGACTTTGTGCACACGACCAATGACCGCACCGTCACCACCCAGGACGGTCTCTACGTCACCACTCGCCTGAGCCTGGCCGACCCATTGAAGCTGATCCTCGGCGGACGTTTGGATTGGTATGACTACGATGCCCATGGCAGCGACACCGGCGACTACAAAGTGACCCGCAACCTCACCCGTTATGCAGGCCTGATCTACGACCTGGACGATCACCACTCGGTCTACGTCAGCTACAGCGACATCTTCACGCCACAGAGCGACAAAGATACTTCAGGCAACCCACTCAAGCCGATCGTCGGCAAGAACTATGAGGTGGGGATCAAGGGCGAATACCTGGGTGGCGCGCTGAATGCGAGCCTGGCGCTGTTTCGCGTCGACCAGGAAAACCGAGCAGTGGGCGTGACCGTGGCAAACTGCCCACAAGCCTCCTGCTCTGAAGCCTCCGGCGAGATTCGCAGCCAGGGTATCGACGTCGAACTGCAGGGCGCGTTGACCGAGAATTGGCAGGTCGGCGGTGGCTACACCTACGCGCGTACACACACCATCAAGGACGAAGCGAACCCGCAGAAGGTCAACAAGCAGTTCGACACTGATACGCCGGAGCATCTGTTCAAGCTGACCACCCGCTACAACTTCCAGGGCCCACTGGAAAAACTCCGCGTGGGTGGCAACATCTCTTGGCAGAGCCGCATGTACGACGACCTTAAGCTGGCTGATGGCAGCTACTATCGCCTTGAACAAGGCGCTTACGCCGTCACCGACCTGATGGCCGGCTACAAGGTCAACGATCACCTTGACCTGCAACTCAACGCCAACAACATCTTCGACCGACGCTACTACACAACCATTGCCAACTCGGTGAGCTACGGCGGTGACGCCTACGGCAACCCGCGCAACATGACGCTGACGGCCAAGTACAGCTTCTAATCATCGACGCATATTCGGCTACCCGACTGGGTAGCCGTCTCTAAAGTTCCTCTCGATGATGCCGATATGCGTTTGGCAAAACTCAATCCAATAAAAAACAAAAACACCCCACTTGCTCCACCCTGCCCCCGTTTTGTTCCAACCAAACCATATGGAGTCAGTGTGAATGCACACCCGCGCGCGTTTTTTCGAGCACTACCGTAAAGCCGACCGCATCATGCTGGCGTTGATCTGGCTGATGTTTTTGTTCTCCCTGGGCCTGGCGTTCTGGCACGACACATTGATGCAGGCCGTGATCGTGGGCGGCGGCACCGGCGTGGTGCTCACTGCGCTTTATCGAGCCCTTGGCGGAACCCGCGTGATGCGCTGCGCATTAGGCGCGGGCCTGATGGTGATGGCTGCACTGCACATCAACCAGGCGCAGGGGGTGATCGAAGCGCACTTCGGGATCTTCGCGCTGCTGGCCGTGCTGACGTTTTATCGCGACTGGCTGCCGATCCTGATCGCAGCAGCGACAATTGCCGTGCACCACGTGGTGTTCCATGCGCTGCAACATCAAGGTTTCCCGGTGTTCGTGATGGAACACCACGGTGGCTGGACCATGGTGTTCGTTCACGCCTTCTACGTGGTGATGGAAACCGTTGCCCTGCTCTACCTGGCCGTGCACAGCCAGGCCGAAGCAGTCGAGAGCCAGGAAATGCTTGAGAAAATGCTCGCGGTCACCTCCCAGCTCACCGTTGAGGCCGACAATGCTGACAAAGGCACAGTGCACGTCTCCCTGGCCAAGCGTTTCGACCACTTCCTGCAACAGATCACCCACCTGATTGACGGCGTCGCCCGCGACTCCCACGGCCTCGGCCAACTCGGCCAGGAACTGGCAGACGCCAGCGGCACTCTGGAAAAAGGCGCGCGGCATCAGTTGGCAGAAATCATCCAGATGACCGGCTCGATGCAGCGCATGGAAGTCGCCATGGGCCACATCGCCGTACACGTCGAACACGCCGTGGATCACGCGGGCAAGGCCAGCCAACAAGTCCTGCGCGGCCAGGAAAGCGTGAGTCGCGCCCAGCAGGAAATCACCCAATTGGCCTCACGCATCAATGGCACGCACGAGACCGTGCAAGGCCTGGCCACACAAGCCGAACACATCGGCACCGTACTGGAAGTCATCAGTAGCATCGCCAACCAAACCAACCTCCTCGCCCTCAACGCCGCCATCGAAGCCGCCCGCGCCGGCGAGCAAGGTCGTGGCTTCGCCGTGGTCGCCGACGAAGTCCGCAGCCTGGCGCAGCGCACGGCGGTGTCCACCCAGGAAATCAAAACCATCATCGAAGGCCTTCAACACGGCAGTCGCCAAGCCGTAGAAGCCATGCACGACAGCCGCCAAGGCGTCGAACGTTGCGTGGAAGACAGCCAGGTGGCGGTCGATATGCTGCGCGCGGTAGGCAATGACATCGCACACATCGACGACCTGAATGGGCAGATCGTGACCACCACCCGCGAACAAACCTCGGCGAACCTGGAGATCGTCGGGCGGTTGCAGTCGGTGCAAACCATTGCGCAGAGCACAGCGGATGATGTGGAGATGTTGGCGAGGAGCAGTGAACGGTTACCGCCGATTGCGGTGAGGTTGGATGCGTTGGGGAGGCGGTTTCATCAATGAGCCGTGCGAGCGCAGATGTGCGCCCACTTGGTGACAGCGATTCGACGGCAAAGCCAAAGCCTGAACTCACTATTTAAACGGCCTCCTTGCCCCTTCGCGTTAAACAGGCTACAAATCCCACCACCCAGTTGTACGACAACCTAAAAATAAATAGCCATCCGCGACGATGGCGTCCATTGCTCGAGTTCCCCATGACTGCCCCTGCCCAAGCCACACCCGCCCTATTCTCCCGCCCCATCGCCGTGTTGATTCTGCTCTGCATGGGTTGCGCCTTCGCAGGCAACCACATCGCCGCTCGCGTAGCTTTTGATGACGGCGCCGGGGTGTTGCTGGCCATTGTGCTGCGCTCGGGCGGCACTTTGTTGGTACTGGCCGCGTTAGTGCTGTGGCAGCGTCAAAGCCTGCGCCTGCCGCCCGGTGCATGGCGTTGGCAAGTACTGCTGGGCCTACTTATTGCGGCGCAAAGCCTGTGCCTGTATTCCGCCGTAGCCCGCGTACCCGTAGCGGTGGCGCTGTTGGTGGGCAATGTTTTCCCTATTTTGCTGGCGCTGCTCACCTGGGCATTTGGCGGCCCAAGACCCACTGCTCGCACCGGCCTGCTGATGGGCTTGATTCTGGTGGGGCTGGTGTTTGTCCTCGACGTACCAGGCCGCCTCTCAAGCAATACAGACATCGGCCCGCACTGGCTACTCGGCATAACCCTCGCCTTCTGCGCCGCGTTTGTATTCGCCTGCGCGCTGTGGATCACCGATCACAAGTTGTCCCAGGTACGTGGTTCCGTGCGCAGCCTGCTGACGATCTTTATCGTGTTCAGCAGCGTCAACCTCGCCGGCCTGAGTGGTGCCCTTCCAGGCGGCCTGAACTTGCCGGCAACGGGTACCGGTTGGCTGGCGCTCGCGACGCTGGTCGTGCTCTATGGCACCGGTTTTATCGTGCTGTTCATTTCCGTCCCCCGCCTGGATATGCCGCGCAATGCGCCGGTGATGAACATCGAGCCGCTGGCGACGCTGCTGATGGGCTGGATCGTGCTCGATCAAATGCTCAGCGCCGGGCAGTTGGCCGGCGGTGTCATCGTGGTGACGGGGATTGTGCTGCTGACTTATCGCAGATCACCTCGGCCTGCGCGCGAGCCACACTCATCCAGCCCCGCCCATCGATAGCCCGTCGCCTCACCTGGCCCAATTCCTGCCTCCATATGCCCATAGAGTCGCTACTGACTACGCGGACGACTCTTTTGGGCCCCGCGGCCCAACCGCCTCCCCCGATAATTGATCATCCCCGATCATTCCGAGGCCCTCACCCATGACGAGCCCATCCACCGAACAGGTCAGCCCCCAAACCCTGCGAAAGGTCATCATCGCCGCCGGCATCGGTAACTTCGTCGAGTGGTTTGACTTCGCCGTCTACGGCTTCCTCGCCACCACCATCGCCCAACAATTTTTCCCCAGCGGCAACGCCAGCGCCGCGCTGCTGAAAACCTTCGCCGTATTCGCCGTTGCGTTCGCTTTCCGGCCCTTGGGCGGGATTTTCTTCGGCATGCTCGGTGATCGGATTGGCCGCAAACGCACGCTGGCCATGACAATCCTGCTGATGGCCGGCGCCACCACTTTGATCGGCCTGCTCCCTACGTACGCGGCCATCGGCGTCGCGGCGCCGATTCTTTTGTCGCTGATCCGCTGCGCCCAAGGTTTTTCAGCCGGGGGCGAATACGCCGGAGCCTGTGCCTACCTGATGGAGCACGCGCCCAGTGACAAACGCGCCTGGTACGGCAGCTTCGTGCCGGTCTCGACGTTTTCCGCCTTCGCCGCCGCAGCTGTGGTGGCTTACGCCCTTGAGACGTCATTATCCGTCGAGGCGATGGGCAGTTGGGGCTGGCGCCTGCCGTTCCTGATCGCCGCACCGCTGGGCCTGGTAGGGCTTTACTTGCGCTGGAAGCTGGATGAAACGCCAGCCTTCCAGGCCGTTAAGCAAGAGCACGCAGTCGCCCACTCCCCGCTCAAGGAAACCTTGCGCAACCATGGTGCGGCGATCTGCTGCCTGGGCGCTTTTGTGTCGCTGACGGCGCTGTCGTTTTATATGTTCACCACCTACTTCGCGACGTACCTGCAAGTGGCGGGTGGGCTGACTCGGGCGGCGGCGTTGCTGGTGTCGCTGATTGCGTTGATCTTCGCGGCGGCGATCTGCCCGCTGGCGGGGTTGTATTCAGATCGAGTCGGGCGTCGGGTCACGGTGATGACGGCGTGTGCATTGCTGATCGTGGTGGTGTTTCCGTCGTTCCTGATGGCCAGTTCGGGTTCGTTTGCGGCGTCTATTGTCGGGGTGATGTTGCTGGCGGTGGGCGCAGTTTTGTGTGGTGTGGTCACGGCGGCGTTGCTGTCGGAGACTTTTCCGACGCGCACGCGGTACACCGCCTCGGCGATCACTTATAACGTGGCTTATACGATCTTCGGCGGAACCGCGCCGCTGATGGCGACATGGTTGATCAGCACTACGGGGAGCAATCTGTCACCGGCGTTTTATCTGATTGCGGTGGCGTTGCTGGCGTTGGCGGGCGGGTTGGCGCTGCCGGAGACATCGAGGATTTCGTTGCATGACGTGGGGTCGGAGGAGAAGGACGCGGCGCCTTTGCTTTCGCGTTAGGTTCAAGAACAACGGCGCGGAGCTGCGAAAACGGTGTGTCAGGCGACGAAGTGGCTGGCGATACCGCCGCCTTCGCAGCCTCGCCGGGGCTCGACGGCTCCGACCCTTGATCGGCGTCGCAGCTGAAATTTCGCTCGCCGCTACAACCGAAATCCAACCAACACGATTCGCGCTGAACACGGGTATGATCCAGCCTAGGCCCGCCCGATTGGACCCTCGCTCATGCCCGCATCCCAAACTCGCCCTTCTCCAGCACCTTTGCTCAACCCTGGCGAAACCGTCGTGTTGTTCGACGGTGTGTGCAAGCTGTGCAACGGTTGGGCCAGGTTCCTGATTCGTCATGACCACCCGCGCCGTATTCGATTGGCGGCAGTGCAATCCCCCGAGGGGCAGGCGTTGCTGGCCTGGGCGGGATTGCCACTGGATCAGTTCGACACCCTGGCGGTGATTCGCGACCACCACTATTGGATGCGTTCGGACGCGGTGTTCGAAATCATCGCGCAACTGCCTGCCGTGTGGCGTCCATTTCTGCTGTTGCGCGGCATCCCGCGGGGGCTTCGGGATTGGGCTTACGATCGCATCGCACGCAATCGCTATCGGCTCTTCGGCAAGTACAACACCTGCCTGTTACCGGATCCCGATCATGAGCAGCGTTTTTTGAAGAGACCGTTATGAACGCCCTGGTGCGCATCAACTGGATCGCCCGAGGCGGCCTGGCGTTTATGTTCGCCTATCATGGGCTGGTGCCGAAGCTGTTGTGGCTGAGCGACGGCGAGCGGACGATGTTTCAGGCGCACGGGATCGAGCAAGTGCAGTTATTCGCAACGCTGGCGGGGGTTGGCGAAATTGCGCTGGCGTTATGGATCGTGCTTTCACCACGCAATCCCTGGCCGATCGCGGTGGCGGCGACGGCACTGATTGGGTTGCTGGTGGATGTGGCGGTGGTCAGCCCGGCGCTGCTAAGGGAGGCGTTTAACCCTATGTCACTTAACGTGGCCGGGCTGGCGCTGTGTGCAGTGGCTTGGAATATCCGTCTGAAAAACGCACGGCCAGGCTCAGGTTCGCCGGATCGTTGATGGCCGCCATGTATTCGTCGACGCTTATCTCACCGACGCACGGCCGCGCGCCGGGTTCGGGTACATTGCCCTGGGCGAGTTTGATAGCCAGCGCAACGGCGGCGCAGCTGGGAATTTCCGGGCCTTTGTCGTTCAAGGCCGTCAGTTGCACCGCCAGTGACAACGGTTGACCCTCGGCACCCAGGCCCCGCACATCGATGTACATTGCACTTTTGCCATCACCCAAACGTTCGAACCAGGTACCCAGCCGATGCAGCCGTGCGGCCCAGGTGGCAGGGTCACGCACAATCCCCAGCCGCAAAGCCTGGGCCAGCAAGTAGTTGGCGACGCCTCCCAGTTTGAGTCCCGCGCCCGCCTTGAAGCTCAAGGTATGGGCACCATAGCGGCTGGCGAAAATATCCATGTCGGGCACGTCCACATTAGCCAGCACCCGTGTGCCTAGCTGTGGCAGCTTGCGCAGCGTCAGGTCTTGCCAGCCCAACACTTCATGCACCTGGCCGTTCCTGAGCTGCTTGATCGGCTTGCCCGCATAGGCGAGCACACCTTCGACCGTCGACAAGCCCGGCATCTTGGCCGAAGAGGAAATGCCATGCTCGATCGAGTCGATGCGCGTGAAGCGATACCGGTACTGATCGATGATCGCCGACGAGAGCGTCGGCACTGAACTGCAACCCGTGAGAATGGCGACGCCCGCCTGCTTGGCCTGTGCATCCAGCACGTCCACGCCATTGACGAACGTGCGGCAGTCAGACAGGTCACAGTAGTTCACGCCCGCCTCGATGCAACTCAGGGCGACGGCATAGGACTGCCCCTGAAACGGGCCACCGGTATGGACCACCAACCCGATGTTCTGAGACTGCAGGACGCCAGCGAAACCGGCCCCCATGGCATCGCCGCACCAGCCTTCGCACACATTGCCCAACGGTGCGTTCAACTCATCAAGTTTGCGTTGCAACTTATGGGGATCACGCCCCGAGAGCACCAGTTCAATGCCCGGCGCTACGGCCAAATGCCGGCATACAATGCTGCCGAAGTTACCGTAGCCACCGATCACCATCACCCTGAGTGCCATTCCATTCTTCCCTGAACTATTAATCGTGCGCGGCTGAGGCGGCTAAAGATACTCGATTTCTTGAGCGCCCCACTACGAACCTTTATGCAGACGGTTGAGCACTGCTTCAAACGCCTCTCTCCATGCCGGCGTCGCGCCGTTATTCCTGAGTACCTCCAACCCAGCCGCAGTAAAAGTCCCTGGCGTAGCAATGGCGCCACCCAACGCTTGCAGGCTGGCCTGCGGCGTGTGCCGGGCGCTGGCCAGGCAGTCTTGCATGTTGCCCATCACAAGCTGCGCAGCCTGCTCTTTCGACAAGCCCTTATCGGTAAACCATTGCTGCAGATCGCTCAGGAAGAAGTAGAACCAACCATTCATGCAAGCCGCAACGGTGGCCAGTTCGAACGCAGCTTCGTCGTCGAGCACTATCAACGAACCCAGCGTGCCCAGCAGCGTTTCATGAGGCTCACCGCCTGGCGTGACCACCACCGTGGACTGATTGATCTGGGCCGCATAGGAGAGCATTGCGCGCACGGAATGCGTCTGTGGGAAGCAGCGTTGTAACTCGCTGCGCTTCAAACCGGCCACCAACGACACCAGCGTTTGCTGGGGTTTGAGCTGTATTTCATTGGACAGCTGCTCGACCACCTCCGGGCGCACACCGAGGAATAACAGGTCCGCCTCATCAACGACCTGTTGATTGTCGGCCATCACCTCACACGCGCACTGACGGCTGAGTTGCTGTGCACGTTCGTGATTGCGCGGAGAAAGCAGCACTCGCCCGGTAAACCCGCCACGGCGCAGCCCGATCACAACCTTCTCCGTCAGCTCACCCACACCCAGGATTCCAATCTTCAGCACTGTGTTTCCTCCCTTATCTCAAGCCGATAATGGCGCAGGTTCGAAGCATCATAGGCACATTTGGCGAACCCGGTTTCGCCCAGGGTAAAAGCTCAAGCGACACTCATGAAGGTGTGCGAGTACGTTACACTCGCTGGCTTAAACAGCAGCCATGGAGGCAAGCATGAGTGTTCGCGGTCAAGATCGGCAAATCGACAACATCGAGTTCAATGTGGGCGACATTGCCCGCAGCAAAGCGTTCTACGCCAGCGCGTTTGGCTGGACATTCGTCGACTAAGGCCCTACCTACACTGAATTCAGCGATGGCCGCCTTACCGGTGGCTTCACCACCGGCGAACCGGTTCGACCGGGTGGTCCTTTAATCATTTTGTACACCGACGACCTCGATGCCGCGCAACAGCGGCTCAAAGCCCTGGGCGCTGTAATTACCCGCGCGACATTTTCGTTCCCCGGTGGAAGCAGGTTCCATTTCACCGATCCTGATGGTTATGAACTGGCTGTCTGGGGTGTTCAACCTCACCGCTGAATAAGCCTAATGAAATGGAAGTCACCTGATGTTCGAACGTAGCAAACTGGTTCCAGAGTTAATGGTCGCTGACCTGGAAAGCAGCCTGGCCTTTTGGGTGTCCTGCCTGGGATTTGAAGTGGTTTATCAACGCCCAGAAGACGGGTTCGCTTACCTCGACCTGAACGGTGCGCAAGTCATGCTTGAGCAGGCCGCCCCGGATGCAGGCCAATGGCTGACTGCCCCGTTGAGTAAGCCGTTTGGAAGAGGCATCAACCTGCAGATTGACGTTGTGGCTGTGGCCCCCATCATCCAGAAACTGGGTCAGGCTGGATTTCCACTCTTTCGAGCATGCAAAGACACCTGGTATCGGGCGAACAACGTAGAAGTCGGCCAGCGCGAATTCATCGTCCAGGATCCCGATGGCTATCTTGTAAGGTTGGTCGAGCGTTTGGGTGAACGGCCGGCGGGTTCAGCTTGAAGCAGGCACAGGCGAGCGTCCGCTCAGCCGCACATGCCAGGTGGGCGAATAAGCACCCTTCATAGTAGGGTGGCGGCCACCAACCATCATCGGCATTCCCGCCAGCAAGGCAAGCAAAGCCATCAACCAATCGCCCAAGGTGTTTGACGAGCATGTCATCCCTGCGGGTAAACCCTTCATTGCCGGGTTCGCCATGGGCGGCTCGCAAATGTCCTGCTTTCCCGCACCCGTCACGCTCATCCCCGAGCCCGGCAAGGACTATGAAATGGAACTTCAAATGTTGAAAATCAGCACGTTCAAGGCCGGTTGCGTGATTGCCGTGCGCCAACTCTCGGCGCAGGGCGATACCACCGTTGAAACGCCGCTGAGACCGCAGGTGTGTGCCAAGACGCCGTCGGGATGGTACACCGTCAGCCCAGCACCTTTGCCCTGAAATACCAGAGCAGGACGGCATAGTCGGCCTGCTTATCGGGTAGCTCCCTGAGCTCGAAACCAGCGTGTATTCATGGAGGAAAAAATGCGGATTTACATCACAGGCGCTTCGTGTGCAGGCGTGACGACTTTGGGTCAGAACCTCGCCACGCGGCTTGATGTAAGGCAGGTCGATGTCGATGATTATTACTGGATGCCCACAGACCCTCCCTTCACGACCAAGCGGCCTCCCGCTGATCGCGTGTCATTGATGCAGCAAGCACTCGGTAAAGACGATTGGGTGTTGAGCGGTTCATGCATGGGCTGGGGAGATGCGCTCATCGCTGATGCGGAGCTGATTGTCTTCGTTGTCACACCTACACCCGTTCGCCTTGAACGGCTGGCCGCACGTGAGAAGGAGAACTTTGGCGGTCGGATAGCGCCAGGTGGTGACATGTATCAGATACATGAGGCTTTTCGGGAATGGGCTTCGCAGTATGATGATCCGAACTTTTCAGGACGCAACCGAGCGTGGCACGAGGCGTGGTTATCCCGGCAGGTGGCCTCGGTGTTGCGGGTTGACGGGATGAGCAGTGCTGAACGGATGGCGGAGGATGTCGTGCAGGCGGTGTCGCGCATGTCGCGATAGCTTAACGCTCTGAATCCGTTAACCCACATTGCCCCATCCACTGTTGGGACTTTTCAAGCAAGCTTTCTGTGAGAGCTGATTCTACTGAATAGAAACTGGAGCACTCGGGATGCAATTTCAGCCTGCAACTACGGCTATCCCTTTAGTTACTCTTGTTGGAACTGAACCCGGTGATTTCGAAACACTTGTCGTTATTCGGATTGAAGCCATGCGTGAAAGCCTTGAGCGCATTGGTCGCTTCGATCCCGTGCGGGCCCGCGAGCGTTTTCGCGAAGGCTTTTCTTCCGAGTCCACTCGCTGCATTGAAGTTTCCGGCGAGCGAGTAGGTTTCGTCGTCATCAAGCCGCTTATCGACGGATTATTGCTTGATCATCTGTACATCAAGCCGAGCGCACAAGGCGCGGGCATAGGTTCCGTTGTCCTCAGTCAAATCTTCGTGGAAGCGGATGCCGCAGGAATGGCATTGCGGGTAGGGGCTCTCAGAGAAAGCGAGTCAAATCGTTTTTATACGCGTCATGGCTTCCAGTTTGTCGAAAGTACCGAATTCGACAACTACTATGTTCGTCACCCTGCCCAAGGCAACTCGGCGGCCGAGATCTGAGCCAGAGCCACCTGACCTGATGGATGGCATCGGCCAACGTTTGCGTGCCGAGGTGTCAACTACAGAAGAGACACCGGCACGCCATAGCTGAGTTGATCCGCGCGCGTTGGTTTCATCGCAGACTCAACGCGCGCATTGTCCAACAGCCCCCTACCCCCTTATCCTCACACCTCCCCGCCCACGCGATCCCGGAGCCGCCATGGACCTCGCCACTCTCGCCCTTTTCCTGCCCGCCTGCTTCGCCTTGAACATGGCGCCCGGCCCGAACAACTTACTGTCTGTGAGCAACGCCACGCGCTACGGCTACCGCACTTCGTGCCTGGCGGGTATCGGTCGGCTGCTGGCCTTTGCTGGGATGATCGCCCTCGCCTCGGCGGGTTTGGCGGTGGTGCTGCAAACGTCGGAGTTGTTGTTTTATGGGATCAAGTTTTTGGGCGCGGCGTATCTGTTTTATCTGGCATATCAGTTGTGGCGGGCGAATCCCGAGGCAGAGGCTGAGTCGACTACGGCTAGTGTGGGATTGTGAGCGTTGGCGCGTCAGGAGTTTTTAGTGGCGGCGGGCAACCCTGATGATGGGCAATATTAAATCCAATACCGAATGGGTAATCACTTGGCGCGATTTTCAATATACAGCGGGACGGTTTTGGTGGGTTACTCATCACTCGAGGAGGGGGACGCCCCCATGGGGGTTGTTTTCGGCCGATTCGAGCCAACCGATGACTACTCGTTAATCCAAAACGAATGCCGGGCTAACCATCGTGATCAGACGTCTCTAGCTCTTTCGGTTCAAACCGAAACAGGCCAACTCATTCAGTGTGCAGGCGTTGGTATCCTGGATTACTCAGAAGAGCTTCTACCTGACTTAATTGAGATTAACGTGCTTGGCATTCCCCAGCCTCTTTATCGGGAGTTTTTTCCTGAACAAGTCGCCAGGTATTCACAACATTTTAGCTGACCCGTTATTCCTCGGTGCCCGCTCAGACGATATCAAGTAAGGCCGATGAAAGTGAACAGCAATCGAGAGATGCCTGACCATGGACGTTAAAGACCTCGAAGAAAGCAATATCCTGTCAGTCTCATTGGACCAGGCTCACCATATTTTTGAAGTGATCGTCAGCCTGCATGGCGATAGCCGCTACAAGCTGACTGCCTGGAACGACTACGGCACCAAACTGACAGTCAGAATTGGCGCACTCAACCTGCACCACTGCACGGAACTCGGAGAGCTGGAAGGCATAAGTTTTGTAAACGACGTGCTGAGTCTGGAGGGTGATTTCGGGGATATGGAGATCGAGGCTAAGAACGTAGCAGTGAAAAAGCTGAAGTAGGTTCTCACTCCGGAATGAGCTGTGGATCCGGGATTAACGCTCGCGTGAATCGAACGCGGCCTTACCGAACATGGGGGTATCAAGCTGGGCTCCAGCAAGCCCTATGATGGGCAATATAAAACTTTCTGACCGACCTCTATCGGCCAGAAGCGGACATACCGTGATCACTCTACAACCTTGGCGCTCTGTATCAGCCACCGGAGCATTAACGCAGCGAGGAAAAATACTGAGTAGGCGGTTTACCCAGGGCTTTTTTGAACATCGTGATGAAGGCATTAACAGAGTCATATCCCAGAATGCCTGCCACACGTTGCACTGAAACCCCCTCCGCCAAATGACTCAGTGCGATCATCAAATGCAATTGTTGACGCCAGCGTCCGAAGCTCAGCCCGGTCGTGCTTTCTACAAGCCTGGCCAGCGTTCGTTCACTGGTTGCAAGCCGAGTGGCCCACTCGCGCAACGTAGTTCGGTCGCCTGGATCTGAGAAGAGCGTATCCGCGATTTGTTTGATCTTGGGGTGGTCTGATATCGGCAAATGCAGCTCTCTCAGCGGAGCATCGGAAAGCTGCTCAAGCAGCACTGCAACCAGCCGAGCTGTCTTGCCCTCGGAATGGAAAGCAGGTTCCTGTTCAGCGAGATGCAGGATCATCTCCCGAACAAGGGGCGTAATGGCAACCGTGCAGCATTCTTCAGGCATGGCTGCCGCACCGGGCTCAACGAACAGAAAGCAGGTCCGGGCGTTTTCGGTCACTCGGCAACTGTGCGGCTTGCCGCCCGGGATCCATACGGCGTGCTGGGGAGGGACAAGCCATAGTGCATTTTGCACCTCACAGCTCACTGCGCCATGCAAAGACAGGATCAGCTGGCCTTTGCGATGATCATGCGGGCGGGCACCCGAATCATTGAGGTCAGGCGCAACCTTGAGGGCAATCGCTGCCTGGGCGAAAAGGTCTGAATCGAAATCTTCCGGCGAGGAAACGATATTTTTTGAGCTTGGCATAATTTAGGTATCGGGTGTCTTGATATCTATATTATACAGTTCTGAAGTTCTCTACAGTTGTCTTCTTTCAAGAGGACAGATAAAGAATATGTCAGATACAAAAAACAAGTGGCATGCCATCGCGCTCGTCGCAGGCATTCTGCTTATCGCCGTGAACCTGCGCGTTCCCTTTACCAGCATCGCGCCCGTTTTGCCGCTGATCCAGAATGATTTTGGCTTGAGCGCCTCAGCTCTAGGCCTGCTTACTTCACTGCCATTACTTGCCTTTGCAGCCTTCTCCCCGCTCAGCGCATCGGTCGCCCGCAGGTTCGGCATCGAGCGCACGCTTTTCGGTGCGCTGCTGGTCATTTCAGCGGGCATCCTGCTCCGCTCCGCAGGCAGCGCGTGGGCGTTGTACGCCGGTACGATATTGATAGGCACTGGGATCGCCCTGGGCAACGTGCTGCTGCCCGGCCTTATCAAACGCGACTTCTCGACAAAAATGGCGTCCATGACCGGCGCTTATTCCATCACGATGGGCGCAGCGGGCGCTGTCGGTTCAGCCGTAATAGTTCCGCTGACCCAATCATGGGGATGGCCGATTGCCCTGAGTTTGTTGGTCGCAGCCCCTTTGTTGGCGCTGGTGGTGTGGCTGCCGCAGTTGAAAAAACATGAACACGTAAATCTGTCCGGTCCGAAACAAGCGCCAACCGTGGCCGTCTGGCGTTCGCCGCTGGCATGGCAGGTCACACTGTTCATGGGGCTGAACGCGATGCCTTTTTATGTCGCCGTCGGCTGGCTGCCGACCATTCTGATGGACCATGGCATATCCCCGGAGCAAGCAGGCACGGTACATGGCACGCTTCAACTGACCACGGCCATTCCCGGCTTGATTCTGGCGGCCACGCTTCGCCGTCTCAAAGACCAGAAACTGGCAGCCGCTACCGTCAGCCTGTTAACCGCCTCATCCCTGATCGGGCTCATTTACGCGCCAGACTACGCCATGTTGTGGGCCGCGTTCCTGGGCTTCGGCTCTGGTGCCAGCATGATGCTCGGCCTGACCTTCATCGGCTTGCGCACAAAAAATGCCGGTGACACGGCGGCACTGTCAGGAATGGCGCAGTGCGTCGGCTACCTGATGGCAGCCGCAGGCCCCTTGCTGCTAGGCCAACTGCACGACTGGACCGGTGGCTGGACAGCACCGCTGCTGATCACAGCCGCAATCTCCGTAGCCGGCGCATTCATCGGAATGCTGGCCGGGCGCAACGTTCAACTTGAACCTGCTGAATCATCGTCGCGAACAAGACCAGCAATCCAGTCAGCGAATGCGCTCACAGCTGGCGATAGAAAGCGCTGATGCGGGTATAGCAGGTGCACAGGAACCGATGCGGGCTGCCAGTCAGCAAGTACTTCAACCAGCCGCCCTTTTCGCAGATGCTCGCTGACCACGTTCTCAGCGAGCTGCACCAGCCCTAAACCTTCAAGGCACATTTTGATGTAAAGCCCAGTCTCGTTGACAGCCGCTGTGCCGTTCACCGGGACTGAGATTTTTTCGGTGCCACGGGCAAAGCGCATTTCACCTGCTTGCCTTGCACGGCCCGAGAAGTAATGAATGGCCCGGTGGTGAGACAAATCTTGCGGATTTTGCGGAGTACCGTTCTCTTCGAGATAGGCGGCAGACGCACAGGTCACCCAGCGAAACCGACCGAGTGGGCGCGCAACGAGCGTTGAGTCATCGAGCTCGCCTGTACGAATAACGCAATCGACACCCTCTTGCACCACATCAACCTGCCGATCGTTGACGCCTATCATCAGGTAGATATCCGGGTAGCGCCTGTAAAAGTCTTGCAGGTTTGGCATGACGATGAAGTGTGCAATGCCACCCGGCATATCGACACGCAAACGCCCCTGTGGCCGTTTTACGGAATCCGTCAGGCTGGTCTCTGTGTGTTCGATCAGCTCCAATATTTCCCTGCATTGCGCCAGATATTGAGCGCCCTCATGCGTCAGGCTGACCCGTCGCGTTGTTCTGTTCAGCAGGCGCACCTGCAAGTACTTCTCAAGATTTTTGACGCTGCTGGTAACTGTCGAGGCCGGCAGAGAGAGCGTCTGCGCCGCCTGGATAAAGCTTTCTGCTTCAGCCACACGAACGAAAACCTGCATCGCTTGAATACGGTCCATGACTGTTAGCAGCCTCAAAGCAGTGATCGGGGGAAGTCGTTATTATTCGTAAATATTGAATAATAAAAACAGTTTAACCATCTTTTTCCCGCAGTACCGCATTGCGTACATTGCTTCCAACGAAATTTGAAGAGGTGTACAGAAAATGGCTGAATATAACCGCAGCATCGTGCAGGCCCCGGCCGCTCCGGCCGCCCGCACCCTTATCCGCGGCGCCACTGTGCTGAGCATGGATGGTGATATCGGCAATCTGGCGCGCGGCGATATCCTTATCGAAGGCAGCACCATCACGGCCATAGGTGAAAACATTGAGGCCGGCGACGCTGTTGTTATCGAGGCATCCTGCATGATTGCCATGCCCGGCATGGTCGATACGCATCGTCACTCCTGGGAGGGCCAACTGCGTCGAATCAATCCGAATGCCGAAACCCTGGAAGATTACTGCAACGCCACGCACTTCTCGTTCGCCAAATACTATCGCCCGGCTGACATGTATATCGGCAACCTACTGACTGCGCTGGGCTGCATCGATGCCGGCATCACCACCGTGGTCGATAACTCGCACAACAGCCGCACCGGCTCGCACTCCGATGCTGCGGTAGAGGCGCTGCTTGATGCTGGTATCCGATCTGTACACGCCTCCGGTGCGCCAGTTTCCGGTGAGTGGGACAAAGCCCACTGGCCCGGCAACCTGGAGCGCCTGCAGGAAAAATACGTCAAGAACGGCGACAATCCACTGCTCTCGCTGGCGGTGATGGCGCAGCTGGAGCCTGAGCTATGGGCTGAAGCCCGGCGCTTGGGGCTGCCGATCATTACCGAATTTTTCGACGGGGACATGGCAGCTGAGTTGGAGGGTTTGCATCGCGAGGGTCTGCTGCGCCCCGATAACATCTTCAACCACTGCACAGCGCTGCCGGACGCCGGCTGGAAAATCCTTCGCGAGGCTGGCGTGCGGGTCAACGTATGCCCGCGTTCAGATGCCCACTACGGCATTGAAGATGGAATGTTCGCCATGCAGTCGGCCCAGCGTCACGGCATCAGTCCGGGGCTGAGTGTCGATAACGAAACCTCCTACAGCGGTGACATGTTCATGGAGATGCGGGTGGCGTTCTACCTGCAGCGCGTCATGGGCATGCACCAGCAGCGCTGCTGCGGCGCAGAACATCATCCGGTGACCCTGCCTGCTCATGGCCTGCTCAAAGCCGCCACTCTCGACGGCGCTACCTGTGCCGGATTGCAGGACAAAGTCGGCAGCCTGGCCCCCGGCAAACAGGCCGACCTGATCCTTATCAATGCACAGGACATCAACCTTTACCCGTCAGGCAACGCATTCGGCACCGTTGTACACGCGGCCGAACGCAGCAATGTCGACACGGTCATGATTGGCGGGCGCATCGTCAAGCGCGGCGGCAAGGTGCTGGGCGTGGACAGCGAAAGGCTGCGTGCAGCAATCGACGAATCCCGTGAGCATCTGTTTGCTGCCGCAGGCTACCAGCCGGATATTTTTGCCGAGACATTTATGCCGCTTGAGTCAGCCAAGTAAGGAGAAGCGAGATGAACGCAGCCTACTACCTGCTGGCCATCGCCGCAGGGCTTGGCATAACCCTGCAGACCACGCTGAATGGTCAACTCGCTAAAGGTGTGGGTGGAGATTCCGTAGCGGCGGCGCTGTTCTCATTTACTGCCGGTGCGATATGCCTGGGCGTCTTTTCATTGATGCGCGGCGGGATAGTGGCCTCACTGGCGGCTATACCTGCCCAGCCTTGGTGGAGCCTGCTGGGCGGTCTGCTGGGTGCCGGTGCCTTGCTTAGTTATGTGGTGCTTGCGCCAAAAATCGGTCTGTCAGCCATGCTGGGCCTCGCTATCGCAGGGCAGATTATTTCGTCACTGGTTATCGATCATTTCGGATTGATGGGGGCATCGGAAAGGCCGGTGTCTCTCATCAAGTTGGCCGGGTCGATGGTGATGCTCGCAGGCCTGGCCATCGCCCTGTTCGGTGACAGGTGGTCAGCGCTTTTCTCCAACTGACTGCCTTGTTTGCCCCATCCTGTTTCCTAGGACGCAACCATGTTTAAAACCCTAACCGGCACCACCAGTCTTCTTGGCGAATGCTCTATCTGGTGTGAAAGAACCGAACGCCTGTTCTGGACCGACATACCCGGCTGCGAGTTGCGTGCTCTGGACCCCGAAAGCGGCGAAGTGCAGCGTTGCTCTCTGCCAGAGCCGCTAGGGTCATTTGCCCTCACGGCAGACGAAGACATATTGCTGATGGGACTGGCATCCTGCCTGGGCTACTACAACCTGAGCACCGGTCGTTTCAGCAAAATCACAGCCACCCCTGGCGTGGCAGGAACCCGGATCAATGATGGCCGCTGCGACCGTATGGGAAACTTCGTATTCAGCACTATGGACACCGGCGAGCCGGTGCAAACCATAGGCAGATTTCACCGGCTCAATGCCGCGACGCTCGAGACAGAAACGCTGGATCTTCCCGAAGTGGCGATCCCGAACAGCATCTGTTTTAGCCCGGACGGTTCCACCATGTATTACGCGGATTCCCTGCAAGGATGCATTTTCTGCTGCGATTACCCGTCGCTAGAAAACCAGCGTGTATTCACCACAATCAACGGTCAGGGTGCTCCAGACGGTTCTTGTATTGATGCGCAGGGTTTTCTCTGGAATGCGGAATGGGGCGGTAGCAGAGTCGTGCGTTACGCGACTGACGGCAAAGTTGACAGCGTGATCGACTCCCCGTGTATTCAGACAACTTGCCCGGTGTTAGCGGGACCTGGTTATGAAACGCTTTACTGCACCAGCGCACGGATAGGGCTGGATAAACCGGCAGATTTCGATGGCACGTTGATAAAAGCCGAAGCCGTTGTAGCTGCCGGATTCCCTGAAGAGCGATTTACGGGACGACTGCACTGAATAGTGGGTTCTAGCCTGTCGCGCCGTTCTGAATGCCCACTTGGTAGACGCGTATGAATGACCGCTTCTGGCCTATTCTGTTGAAAAAGTCGGCCATGGTTTCCACGGCAGAAAAGTACGCGTTTGAGATTGAAATCTTTACTTTGAGCAGAGGGTTCCGGGCTCAGATTTCGCGTAGCTGCGCGCAAAAAAGGCATTTTCAGCAGTCAGTACATGCGCAGCCTGGAAGGACCGAACTTTTTCAACACAATCGGCCGAAAGCCGCCTCTCTGCGAGGGTAGCTTCTGCGAAAGATAGCTGCGTGACGGACGGCGAAACTCGCTCTTGTGAATCAACCGTCGGGCCGCATTTGGACGCCGCCAGAAGCCTCAATGTGCACTTTTACTCATCAAATACGACGAGGCTCGTCCTCCGCAATTTCGCGCATCAGACTCAGGTAACGACGCGCTCCCAGCCCCAGAGGCCGGTTCTTTACCCAGATGATATCGACCCATAACCGCATCTGACTCGGCATGTTGTCAAACACTACCTCCGTCAATGCGCCCGAAGTGATTAGAGGTTGTACCAGCGGTTGTGGAAGATAAGCCCAGCCCAATCCTTGCTGCACCAGATCCAGAGTTGCCAGATAATTGTCGCTGTGCCAAATCCGCCGTGACAGCACAACACGTGGGTCAGAGTCTGTAGGTCCTCCAGTAGAAACGATGATCTGCCGAACGTTGACCAGTTGCTCTTCACCTAAGGGGCTTTTCTTGCCGGCGGCCGCAGGATGATCTGGAGAGGCAACTGCTACTAACAATTGGCTCCCCGCTTCGAGAAACGTCTCCCGCTCGTCAAGCCCTGGTCGTTCAAATCCAAGTGCCAATTGCACACGCCCTTCATGGAGCATGCGCATCGCCTCCGGATGGGACGCGGAGCGAATCTCGATTTCAAGCGTGGGAAACTCCCTGGCGATAATGGACAGCGGACGATTCCATACGCCTGTTTGCAACTCCGGCGCCATCGCAAGGACCAAGCGCCCCTCCAACCCCTGATGAAGCTGGAGCGCATGGGCGTCCAGCAGGTTTAACTGGCTGGCGACTTGTCGTGCCTGGGGCTCCAGTGCTTTGGCGGCCGCCGTAGGAATAGCTTTGCGGGTTGATCGGTCAAAAAGCAACAAATCCAGCTCTGCTTCAAGCTGCGACACCGCCATGTTGATGGCCGAGGGTACCCGGCCTAATTTTCGAGCGGCGGCAGAAAAGGACCCGCTGTCGACGACCGAGAGGAAAACTTTAAGTGACTCACTGGTAAACGCCATAGTGGTTGTCAAATTTTCTGATGATGATCGTCTTTATTTATCAGTTTTATTGGCCTAATTTCTACTCTCTTTCAAATTTAATACGTGGGGCACACCATGTTGGGTACGGAATTGAGGGGGCATGTGGCACTTGTCAGTGGTGCCGGGAGTGAATCTGGGATCGGTATGGCTATTGCTCGCAGGCTAGGTGTATCCGGGGCGAAGTTGATTATCACTGCCAGCAGCAACCGCATCGCGGATCGGATTGAAGAGCTACGCCTTGAAGGGTTTGAAGTTGAAGGCCGGCCAACTGACCTCACCGATGAAAGCCAGGTACGTGAATTCAGCCTATGGGCAGAGTCAGTCTGGGGGCGGGTGGATATTCTGGTGAATAATGCTGGTATGGCCATGCAAGGAAGCCCTGAGGTTTTCTCGGAATTGGCAACGATGGAACTGCATGAGTGGAATCGTTCACTGGCCAGAAACTTAACGACCGCTTTTCTTCTGACTCGGGCCGTTTTGCCCGGTATGAGGGCGCGAAGTTACGGGCGCATTGTCAATATCAGTTCCACCACGGGCACCAGGGGGAGCAATCCGGGCGAAGCCGCTTATAGCGCCGCCAAGGCCGCGATGGTTGGCATGAACATGGGACTCTCACTTGAAGTCGCCAAGCAGGGGGTTACCGTAAACAGCGTGGCTCCCGGATGGATCAACACCGGGTCAACCACGTCCGTTGAAGCAGAGGCGGGGCGCTTTACCCCGATTGGGCGGTCAGGCAGCCCCCGCGAAGTGGCGGCGGCGGTTGCATTTCTGGCGTCGCCTGACGCCAGTTACATCACAGGGGAAGTCCTCGTGGTGGATGGAGGGAACTGTCTGGTCGAGAACAAAGCCCCTCAAGCCTGATTTCAAGTCACGTCGGTTTATCCCCGCTTAGCGGGAATAATACGGAAAATTAGACCCCGGAATCTACAATTTCGGTAACTCGCCTAGAGCATACCTAGAGCGAACAATGCGAAGGCTGCGTGCCGAAATCGACTTAAATACGCTGGCTGCCCGACAAACTGGCTATTAAGTTTGAGGTTTTCTCCAACACGATCAATGAATGACCCTGGGTGGGGCTGCTGCTATCACCGCGATATACCAAAGAGTGTGTTAGTCCACGCTATAAATATTTAACGCGAACACCCGAGTTGTAAGTTTACGTATCTGCATTCCCTAGTCATTAGGGGACTGATGCGTGAGTAAATGTGGCGATGGATTACCGAATAATATATAGACAGCAACGACTTTTAATTAATGTTGGTACTTAACATAGGGTTCTTATTATGTCGAAAAGTGGAATTAGTGAATCAGCGATTGCTGCGTTTACCGCATCCGAGCGTGCCCGATTCATTGAAAACAACCCAACGTCAATGGCGCTGGCCAAGCGTGCCAAGGCGAATCTGTTCAACGGTGTTCCCATGCACTGGATGAGCGATTGGTCCATGCCTTCGCCGCTCTTCGTCAAGCGCGCCAAAGGCGCGCGCTTCACCGATGTTGACGATCATGAATACATTGACTTTTGCCTGGGCGACACCGGCACGATGTTTGGCCATTCACCTGATCCTATCGCCCGAGCCATAGCTGAGCAGGCGGATAACGGCTTGACCACGATGCTGCCTGGCGAAGATGCGGTGGTCTGCGGAGAGTTGCTGGCTCAGCGATTTGGGCTGCCTTATTGGCAGGTCACCGCCAACGCGACTGACGCCAATCGTTATGTGTTGCGCTGGGCGCGCGCTATCACTAAACGCAATGTCTTGCTGGTGTTCGACGGCTGCTATCACGGCACCGTGGATGACGTGATGGTGCGGTACCGCGACGGCAAAACAGTGCACCGTCCAGGTCTTGTGGGCCAAGCCTACGACTTGGCCCAGTACAGTCGATCCATCCCCTTCAACGATGTCGACGCATTAGAGGCTGCTTTAGCCCAGGGCGATGTGTGCGCGCTGATGTGTGAGCCGGCGATGACGAACATAGGCATGGTCCTGCCCGATTCGGGCTTCATGCAAAAGTGCCGAGAGTTGACCCTCAAATATGGCAGCCTGTTGGTCATTGACGAGACCCACACTATTTCCACCGGCATCGGTGGATGCACTCGCCAATGGGAGTTGAAACCCGACTTTTTTGTGGTGGGTAAACCCATCGCCGGTGGCGTGCCCTGCGCTGTGTTTGGCGTTACCGAGCAAGTTGCGTTGGCCATGCACGACGCGCAGAAGACCATTAGCGAAGAGAGCGGTGGGCATGGCCACAGTGGTATGGGAACGACACTGTCCGCCAACGCGCTGGCGATGCGTTGCATGCGAGCCAATCTCGAAGAGGTCATGACAGAGTCTGCCTACCAGAACATGTTGCATTTCGCATCAGGGTTGGCTAAGGGATTTCGATACTTGTTCAAGCAGCACCAACTAAATTGGTCGGTAACAGAGTTGGGCGCGCGGTGTGAGTTTCAATTCTGTGCCACCCCGCCGAGAACAGGCGCGCAAGCCGAGGCCGCTTTTCATGACAGCCTACAGATGGCGCTGCATCTCTATCTGATCAATCGCGGAATCCTGATCACGCCTTTTCACAACATGACCCTGTGCTGTCCACAGACAAGTTCATCGGATATCGACAGGCTGCTCGTTGAGTTGGATAACGCGCTAACCACGCTGCTTGCCATACCTGGGGCTCGGGTCATCCCTTCATAACTGGACGTCTAAAGACTCCACATTTCACAAATACTGCCAAGTCGCTTGAATGAGCGCTAAGAGGTTTGACATGCAATTTGCTGATAAAAAAGAGGCCGAAGATTATCTCGCCGCCCACCCTGAAGTGCTGAGCATCGAGTTGATCCTTATCGACACGAATGGTGTTCCACGTGGCAAACTGTTGCATCGCAATGAGCTACTGGCGGTCTACGAAAATGGTCGGCCGCTGCCGAGTTCCATTCTTGCCTTGACCGTGCAGGGAGAAGACGTCGACGAGACGGGCTTGGTCTGGGATGTTGCTGACGCCGACTGCTGGACCTACCCTTTACCGGGAAGCCTGACCCTGCAACCTTGGCGCACCAATCCCACCGGCCAAGTGCAGGTGAGCATGCACCCGACCCAAGGTATTCCGGCCGCACCGGCCGACCCACGCCATGTACTGGTGCACACCATCGAGCGGCTGAAAGCCGATGGATTCCATCCGGTAATGGCCGTTGAGTTGGAATTTTACCTGCTGGACCGGCAGCGCGACGTCAACGGTCGGCCGCAGCCGGCACTGCAAACCAATGGCGTACGCCCTGTTGCCCCGCAGGTTTACGGCGTCTACGAACTGGAGCAGGCTCAACCGTTTCTTGATGACCTCTATGCTGCTTGCGCGCTGCAAGGGCTGCCGGTCCGTACGGCGATCTCCGAGTACGCTCCGGGCCAGCTCGAGTTGACGCTGGAACATCGTTTCGACGCACTCCAGGCCATTGATGAAGGCGTCCGTTACAAACGCCTGGTCAAAGGTGTGGCCAACAAACACGGGCTGCAAGCGTGCTTCATGGCTAAGCCATTCAGCGATCAGGCCGGTAGCGGTATGCATTTGCACGTCAGCCTGGCCGACGAGCAGGGTCACAACCTGTATGCGAGCGAAGACCCACAGGGCACGCCGCTGTTGCGGCACTCCATCGGTGGGATGATGGAGACCTTGTTTGACTCGCTGGCGATATTTTGCCCGAATGCCAATTCATATCGACGCTTCCAGACCGGCAGTTACGCGCCGCTCGCCAAAAGTTGGGGCGTCAACAATCGTACGGTGTCGTTCCGCGTACCCGGCGGCCCCGCGATAAGTCGGCACATCGAACACCGCATTTGCGGTGCCGATGCGAACCCCTATCTCGCTGCCGCCGCAGTACTGGCGGGCATTCACCACGGCATCACTCATCAAAGCGATCCTGGCGCGGCGATTGTGGGCAATGGCTATGAACAGGCGACCGATTTTCTACCCACCGACTGGCTTACAGCGTTGCAGGCATTGCAACGTTCAACGTGGGCACGCGAGGCGCTGGGGGCTGAATTCCTGAAAGTGTTTCTGGCGATCAAGTGGCGCGAGTTCCGTCAATTCAATGCTGAAGTCGGGGAGCAGGATTGGCGCTGGTACCTCACCCACGCATAAATTTTGGCCCGTCAGCGCGTCTTAAAATGGACTGCTGGAGAGTAGCTGAAAACTAAGATGCGTATAGCACATCACACACCGCGACTGACCAGAGCATCACGATGGAGGAGCGGTAATTACCATTCTGGTATGACGATAAAACCTCGTTGAAGTACTCCTTTGTTTTGACCGCGACGATGTCGTCAGCGAATCCTTCCAGGGAAAAACCAGGCATAAGTGCGTCCTTAACTACGAGTTCGTTGTGGGCTCGAAACAACAGCTAATTGTAGGATATCTGTAATGGTTATTAGAAAAGCTGTGGGTTGAACACGGCTGCGGCTTTGGAAACGAGGCCAACCAGTCCTTGAGCCTAGTGTGGTTCTACGAGTTGCTTGATCAACGCTTCTGCTGGCTGGTTGAATCTCCCTTGCTTTTGCCAGGCACTCTCCCAACCTCGCGGCGGATCTCTCATGACGCATTAAGCCTATCAAGACGTCGGCTAATTGCCGTAGGTCGGCTGGGCTGACTGTCTGGTTCTGGTTGAATCCACAGTCGAAAACGGGCAATCGTGAGAGACCGCTTTTGGCCGATTGCAGCCCATCGTGACGGGTAGTTTTTTGAAAATTTGCACCCCATTATCGACCCCAATTTTTCGAGGCTGATAATTGACTACTTTTCGCCGAAGAATCCTCCTGGCTTGGGTCGAAGGCGTCGATACGACTACCACCGTTTCCACCACGCCTTCTGAGCAACCACCTTAGGCGCCAGCGAGGCGATCTTAGAGCCTGCAATCTTTATCGGAGCGACCTCCATACCATCGAAGCTACCTAGACCCAGAGGGGGGCTTTCTGCTTGTAGAAAGCGAGTGGTTTCTGCTGAAGCCACCGCATGCAGTAACGATGAAGGCGCTATATTCCGACTCAAGACGTGAATACCACTCTCCGGGTCATGCAGACCACTTGCGTCGGTGCCTTCCACGCCATCTATCAGAAGCGGTTGGATCAAGACCGTCCCAAGCTCATAGGTGATATCCAGATCACCGCAAACGCAACGCAGCCTTTGCAGTTCACCATTCGACGATACGCACACAAAATCCAGCCCGTCGTCATCTGTGCAAAAGCTACAAACGCGTAATTGAAGGCTTTTGCTTAGCGCTAAATTCACATTCAGGAAAGCTCTCTTGAAGTAGTCGGCCAGCTGAGCATCCTTAAGCAATTTGTATACCCGCGATAGAGCTGCCAATTCTTGAGGGAGCTCAAGCGGTACTTCCTTGATAGGTGGCATAGATGTAAAGGGCCATTTCCGTTCTTCGCCAGCCTTAAACGTGTCTAAGTAGAACGACGTGGTGCTTTCATCCTGGTGCAATGACCACCCAATACTCATCGGCAAAGTAGAAAGTGGTTCTAGCTCCGGCTTCACATTCATCGCGTGAGCAACGACAAGGTACCCCATTGTTTAGATCCTTCAGGTACAGGGCTGAATCGCTCCAAGCATAGTCGATACTTGAGTGTGCGCTATTGGCCGTTTTCTGCCTGTCCCGACCGACAGAAAACGACCCAAAGCTGACCTTCAGGTGGGTTAATTTTTGTCATCTCTTGAATGGCATCTTCAAGGACTTTGCGATCCGAGCTAAAATTTTTATGCATTTTTCAGAAACAACGAGCGGTGGTTCGTTAATCATGTAAAGCAGGTGTTCAAACGCTACACCAGCCTCGTTGTGATCGACATAATCCAGAACGATTTCACCACCATTCTCTAAACCTGCCTGAGCTAATGCATGGTCTTCCGGTACAGGGCCGAGCTGTTCGTATGCAATGGACATCAGCGTCGAAATTTCCTCAAGTGCCTCAACGAAATCGGACCTCAAGTCGTTGTTAAGGTGGCTCATAACAAACATTCCTTCGATTATGGTGACCTGCGTTCCGTTTCCGTCTGGTCGATTGTTGCCCAAGACCTGGTCTTTGCGCACGCGCTTGTGTAGTGGTCAACTGATCCCGGACACGACGTTAAGTTTTTTCTCAGCCTGAGCCGGTGGCAGCCCACCATTAAATTGGTGCGGTCGAATCCAGTTGTACCGGTGCATCAAAAAATGGCTGATATC
>NZ_CAXAQI010000026.1:0-47288 GCF_963970695.1 Pseudomonas sp. EL_65y_Pfl1_R83
CGCAGCCGTCGAGGTACTTCTGCCAGGCCCAGTCGTACTTGAAGGGCACGAGTTGGTTGAGGTCGGCGCGGCAGTTGATCATGCGCTTTTCGTCAACGGCGACGCGGGCGGAGGCGCCTTCCAGCTCGGCGAGGCCTTCGGCGATGTCGAGTTTGTCGAGGGCGGCCTTGGCGCGCACGATGGCGGCGGAGTCATTGGCGGTGACGGCGCGGGCTTCGATGGCGGCGGCAGCGCCGGCACCGTCGAGGCGGTCCATGTTGGCTTCGGTGGCGTGGCCGGCGTTGGCGCCTTTGGTGGCTACTTCGCCTTCTTCTTCTTTGTCGAATTCGTCCCAGCTCAGCATGACGTGTCGTCTCCTGCGTGAGGGCTCAAAGGTGCCCGTGTGAAACCGGATGGTTGGGTGTTCACACGGCCCAGAGGCCGCGGTGGATCTTAAGGAATCGTTTGTTGCAGCAGCTAGCGCAGGCATTAAACGGAATAGGGTTACGGGTACTCTGCGTGAGGCTTGAGGTGCGGAGCGGTGCGTGCTTGCTCCTGCGGAGGCCTCAGGTCTGTCTCTTCGTCCCTGTGTAAAGGGATATTGCAGGCCCGATTTACCCGCGCATTGTAGGGGAAAAAAATGGGTTTGTGTTGGGACGGGTGGTCACGCAGACCGGTCAGAATGGCGTGTTTTTCGGCCAGAGCGCGGTTTTATAAGGCTTTGCTGGGGCTCGAAATTTTTGACGGACGGCGGGAGTTTTTTGTGGGGGAGGGAGAGTGGAAGGCAAGCATGGCTTTGGCGCGTGGCTGTGGCTAAAACCGCTATCGCCGGCAAGCCACACACACATTTGATTTGCGGTGTATTCAAGACTGGTTCTTGGCCGCAAGAACAATTTCTTGCGGCGGCCAAGATCCGGGGTTAAACCTGTCTTAATAAGTTATTACCCGTTAGAGCAACCATTGCCCATCACGTGGTAATTAAGAATATGACGCTGACCGTGCGAGTCTTCATATTCCATCTTCACCGGTACAACTTCGCAAACTTCCGGGACATTGCTCATCGACACTACTTTGGCGACGTCCAGGTGGGTGCTGTAAGTGTAGTCCTCAACAATCGGCGGGTTCTGGCCAGCCAGCTCAGTCGGGGCCTCGTCGGCCAGGGCGGCGGTGACGCACAAGCTGCTCAAGGCCATAACTAATAAAGCTTTCATTTCTTTACTTACCTTCTTCAGGGCGAAAGGGGTCACGGGGCCCTTGTGAGGCCACGTGTGTCACTTAGGATTGGTGAGTTCGGATTAACGTTGCCTTCGTGGGGGCTGTTACGTTGTCAATCGCGGTGCCTTTGTTGGCGGAAGTGATTCTAGGCGTGTGGGTTATATTCATATACCCGCACTTTTGATAAACACTTTTGGCGGTTTTTGTAACAATCCCGTGGTAAAGCTTTTTTCACACAGCCGCCAAGCGCCGCAGCCCGCGGGCTAGAGGCGCGAACGGGGATGTCAGGGTAATTTGTAGGGGCTTGTTACTACCATCGTCGAATGGTTCTATAGGCCAGCCCCGGCTACAACAGGGCCATACAAAAACAACTATGTCACCGAGGTAAGAAAGATGAGTGCGGCTTCCCTGTACCCCGTTCGCCCCGAAGTAGCGGCCAACACGCTGACTGACGAGGCAACCTACAAGGCCATGTACCAGCAGTCGGTGGTCAACCCCGATGGTTTCTGGCGCGAGCAAGCCAAGCGTCTTGACTGGATCAAGCCTTTCACCACGGTGAAGCAGACCTCTTTCGACGATCACCATGTCGACATCAAGTGGTTCGCCGATGGCACGCTGAACGTTTCCTACAACTGCCTGGACCGTCACCTCGCTGAGCGTGGCGACCAAGCGGCGATCATCTGGGAGGGCGATGACCCAGCCGAGAGCCGCACCATTACCTACCGCGAGCTGCATGAACAAGTCTGCAAGTTCGCCAACGCCCTGCGCGGCCAGGATGTGCACCGCGGCGATGTAGTGACGATCTATATGCCGATGATCCCCGAAGCCGTGGTCGCCATGCTGGCGTGTACCCGCATCGGTGCGATTCACTCGGTGGTGTTTGGCGGTTTTTCGCCGGAGGCTCTGGCCGGTCGTATTATCGACTGTAAGTCGAAGGTGGTGATTACCGCCGATGAAGGCATTCGCGCCGGTAAGAAAATTCCGCTGAAGGCCAACGTTGACGACGCCCTGACCAACCCGGAAACCAGCAGCATCCAGAAAGTCATCGTGTGCAAGCGCACCAATGGCCAGATCAAGTGGAACCAGCATCGCGACATCTGGTACGAAGACCTGATGAAAGTGGCCGGCACTGTGTGCGCACCCAAAGAGATGGGCGCTGAAGAAGCCCTGTTCATCCTTTATACCTCCGGTTCAACCGGCAAGCCCAAAGGCGTGCAGCACACCACCGGTGGCTACCTGCTGTACGCGGCCCTGACCCATGAGCGCGTATTCGACTACCGCCCAGGCGAGATCTACTGGTGCACCGCCGACGTCGGCTGGGTCACTGGCCACACCTACATTGTCTACGGCCCGCTGGCTAATGGCGCGACCACGCTGCTGTTCGAAGGCGTGCCGAACTATCCGGACATCACCCGGGTGGCGAAGATCGTCGACAAGCACAAGGTCAACATCCTCTACACTGCACCGACCGCGATCCGCGCGATGATGGCTTCGGGCACCGCTGCCTGTGAAGGTGCCGATGGCAGCAGCCTGCGTTTATTGGGGTCGGTGGGCGAGCCGATCAACCCGGAAGCCTGGGATTGGTACTACAAGAACGTCGGCCAATCCCGTTGCCCGATTGTCGACACTTGGTGGCAGACCGAAACCGGCGGCAACATGATGAGCCCACTGCCGGGCGCTCACGCGCTCAAGCCGGGTTCGGCCGCGCGGCCATTCTTCGGTGTGGTGCCGGCGTTGGTGGATAACCTGGGCAACCTGATTGAAGGGGCTGCCGAAGGCAATCTGGTGATCCTCGATTCGTGGCCAGGCCAGGCGCGGACGCTGTACGGCGACCATGACCGTTTCGTTGATACCTACTTCAAGACTTTCCGTGGCATGTACTTCACCGGCGACGGTGCGCGCCGTGACGAGGACGGTTACTACTGGATCACCGGCCGCGTGGACGACGTGTTGAACGTGTCCGGCCACCGCATGGGCACCGCCGAGATTGAAAGTGCCATGGTTGCCCACCCGAAAGTCGCCGAAGCGGCGGTGGTGGGTGTGCCGCACGACATCAAGGGCCAGGGCATCTATGTATATGTCACGCTCAAAAATGGCGAAGAGCCGAACGAAGCGCTGCGCCTGGAGCTTAAAAACTGGGTGCGCAAAGAGATCGGGCCGATTGCTTCGCCGGATGTGATCCAGTGGGCACCCGGGTTGCCGAAGACGCGGTCGGGCAAAATCATGCGTCGCATCTTGCGCAAGATCGCCACGGCTGAGTATGACGGCTTGGGGGATATCTCTACCCTGGCAGACCCGGGTGTAGTGGCGCATTTGATTGAAACGCACAAGACCATGAACGTCGCGTAAGGCGGGTTGGTGGGACAGAGCCCTATTCGGTGTGAGCCGGGTGGGGCTTTTTTGTGGGATCCCGAAAACAATGAAGATCAAAGGTGGGAGCAGGCAAGCCAGCGCCCACCTTTTGACGGCATTTCAAAGCAGGCCTTATGGTGTCTGACAGATCTTCATTCCATCCAAGCCAATAAATATCGGTTTCTCACCTAGGAGGTTTCTGAATGTTACCGTCGAACGCAAATGTGTAACCTCACGCCCAAACATGAGGCAAAGTGCTACGTCCCCGCCCGCAAAAGCCGCATTCCAGACACCCCAACAAATTAGATTAAACGCCACACTTGCCGTGCTAGAAGGGTTTGCGAATAATAGGCCCGCAACTTGCAGCGTCTACAGGTTTAATGTCTTTTGTCTCTGCATAAAATCCAGAGGCTGTCAATGAGTTGGAACGGCTTTCTCGGTGCTTCTGTAAATTGTTGTCGCATTGAGGAAATATCGGCTTCCAGCCTGTCGTTAGAATGCCGATCACTCGCTCGTCGTCGCAGGTTTAACTGGCGTAGGACGTAGCACCGCAATTCGGTTTCCTTTAAGTCGCATCGTGGGCCATGGCTCATACTGCTGTTTTTGCCCTATACCGATGGAGTCCCAAGATGAAGAAACTCGTGCTGTTGGGCGCCCTGGCGCTGTCCGTGCTGTCCATGCAGGCTTTCGCTGAAGGCAAGCCGCTGAAAATTGGTATCGAAGCGGCTTACCCTCCGTTTGCCTCTAAAGCTCCCGATGGCAGCATCGTCGGCTTTGACTACGACATCGGCAACGCGCTGTGCGAAGAGATGAAGGTCAAGTGCACCTGGGTCGAGCAAGAATTCGACGGCCTGATCCCCGCGCTGAAAGTGCGCAAGATCGACGCGATCCTGTCGTCCATGTCCATCACTGAAGACCGCAAGAAGTCCGTGGACTTCACCAACCGCTACTACCTGACCCCCGCGCGCCTGGTGTTGAAGGAAGGCACTGCGGTCAGCGACAGTCTGGATGAACTGAAAGGCAAGAAAATCGGCGTGCAGCGCGGTTCGATCCATGACCGTTTTGCCAAGGAAGTCCTGGCCCCTAAAGGCGCCACGGTTGTGCCTTACAGCTCGCAGAACGAAATCTACCTGGACGTGGAAGCCGGTCGCCTCGACGGCACCGTGGCTGACGCTACCCTGCTGCAGGAAGGTTTCCTCGATACCCCAGCCGGCAAAGGCTACGCGTTCACCGGCCCGGCCTTCACCGACGTCAAATACTTCGGCGACGGCGTAGGCATTGCGGTACGTAAAGGCGACAAGGAAAACCTGGACCGCATCAACGCAGCGATTGCCGCGATCCGTGCCAATGGCAAGTACAAAGAAATCGAGAAAAAGTACTTCGACTTCGATATTTACGGCGCTGAAGCCAAGTAAACCGTCGTAGCTGTCTGTCCTAAATGGCGCAAGCAACAGAGTTCCTGAGGTTTGCGCCATTTTTTCATCCCCTTTTCGAGGACCTGAATCATGTTGAAAGGCTACGGGGCCGTCATCCTCGATGGCGCATGGTTGACGCTTCAGCTCGCCTTGTCGTCCATGGCCTTGGCCATTGTTCTGGGTCTGATCGGGGTCGCATTACGCCTGTCGCCGGTGCGCTGGTTGGCTTGGCTGGGTGACTTGTACTCCACGGTGATCCGCGGGATCCCCGACCTGGTGCTGATCCTGCTGATTTTCTACGGCGGTCAGGACTTGCTTAACCGCGTCGCGCCGATGCTTGGCTATGACGACTATATCGACTTGAACCCCTTGGCCGCCGGCATCGGCACCCTGGGTTTCATCTTTGGCGCCTACCTCTCGGAAACGTTTCGTGGCGCCTTCATGGCCATTCCCAAGGGCCAGGCCGAAGCCGGCCTTGCGTATGGCATGAGCAGTTTTCAGGTGTTCTTCCGGGTGATGGTGCCGCAGATGATTCGGCTGGCTATCCCTGGGTTTACCAACAACTGGCTGGTACTCACCAAGGCCACCGCGCTGATTTCGGTGGTGGGCCTGCAAGACATGATGTTCAAGGCCAAGCAGGCGGCAGATGCCACCCGCGAGCCTTTTACCTTCTTCCTCGCAGTGGCGGCGATGTACCTGGTGATCACCAGCGTGTCGTTGCTGGCCTTGCGTTATCTTGAGAAACGCTACTCGGTAGGCGTAAGGGCGGCTGATCTATGATCTTCGACTACAACGTCATCTGGGAAGCCATGCCGCTGTACCTCGGCGGCCTGCTGATCACTCTGAAACTGCTCGCCATCTCGCTGTTCTTCGGCCTGCTCGCCGCCTTGCCCTTGGGCTTGATGCGTGTGTCCAAGCAGCCGATCGTCAATGGCGCGGCCTGGCTCTACACCTACGTGATCCGCGGCACGCCGATGCTGGTGCAGCTGTTCTTGATCTACTACGGCCTGGCCCAGTTCGAGGCGGTGCGCGAGAGTTTCGTGTGGCCGCTGCTGTCCAGCGCCACGTTCTGTGCGTGCCTGGCGTTTGCGATCAACACCAGCGCCTACACCGCCGAGATCATTGCCGGTAGCCTCAAGGCCACGCCCAACGGCGAGATCGAAGCGGCCAAGGCCATGGGTATGTCGCGCTACAAGCTGTATCGCCGCATCCTGCTGCCGTCGGCGCTGCGCCGTGCGCTGCCGCAGTACAGCAACGAAGTGATCATGATGTTGCAGACCACCAGCCTGGCCTCCATCGTCACCCTGATCGACATCACCGGTGCCGCGCGCACGGTGAACGCGCAGTTCTACCTGCCGTTCGAAGCCTATATCACCGCAGGCGTGTTCTACCTGTGCCTCACCTTTATCCTGGTGCGCCTGTTCAAGTTGGCCGAGCGCCGCTGGCTCAGCTACCTGGCTCCGCGGAAGCACTGATATGGAACGTATCGATCACCTGTTGCCCTGGGGCCACCTGGGGTGCGAGCGCCAACTGAGCGTGTTTCGCTTTGGCAAGGGCGAGCGCAAGGCGTATATCCAGGCCAGCCTGCACGCCGATGAATTACCCGGCATGCGCGCTGCGTGGGAGCTGAAAAAGCGCCTGGCCGAGTTGGAACAGCAAGGTGCGCTCAATGGCGTGATCGAGCTGGTGCCGGTAGCCAACCCGATGGGCTTGGGCCAGTTGCTGCAAGGCAGTCACCAGGGCCGTTTCGAAGTGGGCAGCGGCAAGAACTTCAACCGCGATTTCGTCGAGTTGAGCGAGCCGGTTGCTGCGTTGCTGGACGGCAAGTTGGGCGATGATCCTCACGCCAATGTGCGCATGATCCGCCAGGCGATGACCGATGCGCTCAGCGCGTTGCCCGAGCCGAGCAGCCAGCTGCAAGGCATGCAACGCATCCTGCTGAGCCACGCCTGCACCGCCGATGTAGTGCTCGACCTGCATTGCGACGCTGAAGCCGCACTGCACATGTATGCGCTGCCGCAGCACTGGCCGCAGTGGCGCTCGCTGTCGGCGCATTTGGGTGTGAAGGTCGGCCTGCTGGCGGAAGATTCCGGCGGCAGCTCGTTTGATGAAGCCTGCTCGCTGCCGTGGCTGCGCTTGTCCCAGGCGTTCCCCGAAGCACAGATCCCGTTGGCCTGCCTGGCGACGACCCTGGAACTGGGCGGCCAGGCCGACACTGGTCGTGACGAGGCGATCTTCCACGCGGAAGGCATTCTCGCGTTTCTCGCCGAGCAAGGCCTGATCAAGGGTGAATGGCCGGCTGCGCAACACGCACCGTGCGAAGGCATGCCCTTTGAAGGCACCGAGCTGCTGTTCGCCCCCCACGCCGGGGTGATCAGCTACCTGCGTAAAGCCGGTGAGTGGATCGAGAAAGGCGAGCCGATTTTTGAAGTGATTGACCCCCTGGACGACCGCGTGAGCACCGTTTGCGCGGGCACCTCGGGGGTGTTGTTTGCCGTTGAACGGCTACGTTATGCCCAAGCGGGTTTCTGGCTGGCCAAGGTGGCGGGGCGCGAAGCGCTGCGTCACGGGCGCTTGCTCAACGACTGACCACCTGTTTTTGTGAGAACCGACCGCATGTACAAACTTGAAGTCCAAGACCTGCATAAACGCTATGGCAGTCATGAAGTGCTCAAAGGCGTGTCCCTGGCCGCCGCGGCCGGTGATGTAATCAGCATCATTGGTTCCAGTGGTTCGGGCAAAAGTACCTTTTTGCGCTGCATCAACCTGCTCGAGCAACCTCACGCCGGCAAGATTCTGCTCAACAACGAAGAGCTGAAACTGGTGGCCAACAAAGACGGCGCCATGAAGGCCGCCGACCCTAAGCAGTTGCAACGCATGCGTTCGCGCCTGTCCATGGTGTTCCAGCATTTCAACCTGTGGTCGCACATGACCGCGCTGGAAAACGTCATGGAAGCGCCGGTGCACGTGCTGGGCATGTCGAAAAAAGAAGCCCGTGAAAAGGCCGAGCACTACCTGGCCAAAGTTGGGGTGGGCCATCGTAAGGATGCGTTCCCCGGCCATATGTCCGGCGGTGAGCAGCAGCGCGTGGCAATCGCCCGTGCCCTGGCGATGGAGCCGGAGGTGATGCTGTTCGATGAACCCACCTCGGCGCTCGACCCGGAACTGGTCGGCGAAGTGCTCAAGGTGATGCAGGACCTGGCCCAGGAAGGCCGCACCATGGTGGTGGTGACCCACGAAATGGGCTTTGCCCGTGAAGTGTCGAACCAACTGGTGTTCTTGCACAAAGGTATCGTTGAGGAGCGTGGCGACCCGCGTGAAGTGCTGGTGAACCCTCAGTCGGAGCGTCTGCAGCAGTTCTTGTCAGGCAGCTTGAAATAATCAAGGCTGCTTTTGTGCACTGAAGTAGTGCATGCTCGGCAGTCTTCAGGTTGGCCCGCCCCCACATTTGGATCTTCATCAGCTTTAGAGATTTGTGTTGGTTTACGGGCTAGCATTAGCCCTTGTCTTCATTACCGTTCTTCGTTTCGGATAGCCCTCCATGACCGCCCATAAAATTGGTTTCCTGATTTGGCCCAGCACAAAAGCCCTGACGCTTGCGCTGGCTGAGGAGGCCTTGCGCGTTGCTCAGCGGGTGCATCCGGACGTGGTCTACGAGCTGTCGTTTTTGCTCGCGGAACCGGCGGCCGAAGGCGCGTGGCAACTGCCGGGCGAGCCGTGGGCCGGTAAGCTCGAGGGCTTCCAGAAACTGTTCCTGCTGGCGGACGAACCGCCGACCGTCATCGCCTCGCAACTGAGCACCGCGCTCAAGCAGCTGGTTCGCGCCGGTTGCGTGATTGGCGGCTTGTCGGCGGGTGTGTACCCGCTGGCCCAGCTTGGCCTGCTCGACGGTTACCGCGCCGCCGTGCACTGGCGCTGGCAGGACGATTTCGCCGAGCGTTTCCCCAAGGTCATCGCCACCAGCCATCTGTTCGACTGGGACCGCGACCGCCTCACCGCCTGCGGTGGCATGTCAGTGCTCGATCTGCTGCTGGCAGTACTCGCCCGTGATCACGGCGCCGAACTGGCCGGTGCAGTCTCCGAAGAGCTGGTGGTGGAGCGCATTCGCGAAGGCGGCGAGCGCCAGCGCATTCCACTGCAAAACCGCCTGGGTTCCAGTCATCCGAAGCTGACCCAGGCGGTTTTGTTGATGGAGGCCAATATCGAGGAACCGCTGACCACCGATGAAATCGCCCAGCACGTCTGTGTATCGCGACGACAACTCGAACGCATCTTCAAGCAATACCTCAACCGCGTCCCCAGCCAGTACTACCTGGAATTGCGCCTGAACAAGGCGCGCCAGATGCTCATGCAAACCAGCAAGTCGATCATTCAGATCGGCCTGTCATGCGGCTTCTCTTCGGGGCCGCACTTCTCCAGCGCCTACCGCAACTTCTTCGGCGCCACGCCGCGTGAAGACCGCAACCAGCGGCGCAGCAGCAGTCCGTTCGAGTTGTCTTCAGTGCCGTCCGAGCGCGGTTAGCCGTTACTCCTCATCCATGGCGTCGTCTGATTCCGTGACCAATGGGGCACCGTGTTCATCCACGGTCACGCCTTGGATCTGGAAATCGATCCCTGTCTGTTGGTAGTACGCGCGCAAGCGCCTCATGCTCTTTGGCGACCAGGAGTTGCCACTCAAATCCGAGTCCGCGTCGAACACCTGCAGCATTTCCATCAGTTGCGCTGGGATCTTCGTAATGGAGTTACTGCTCAGGTCGAGGCTTTGCAGCAGGGGTAGTTGAAACACACCGGCAGGCACTTCGCTTATTTTCGTGTGCGGTAAGTGCAGTGAGCTCAACTGTTGCAGGTGGGTGACGTCCGGCGCGTTATTGAGTGGGTTGTTGCCTAAGCGCAGATACTCAAGGCTGTGCAGGTCACCCATTGCGCGGGCCGCGGTCGTTGTCAGGCTGATCTCGCAGTGCGACAGGTCCAGCGTGTTCAGATGGGGCATGCTGAAAATCGCAGATGGCAACTCACCGAGCGTGCAATGGCTGACGATCAAGGTCTGGAGGGCACCGAAGCGGGTAAGCGTGCCATTCACATCCGTGACGGTGAATGCGCCTTTGATTTCGAGCGAGGTCACATGTTCGAAACCTGCCCTCAAGACTGGCATTGCGCCGATGATCGACACGTCGAGTACTACGGCGTGAGAAAAACGATCGTCCAGGCTTTCTGTGTCTTCCGGGGTCTCGCGGCGCCACGCCTTTTCAAGCTGACGCTTCAGGCGCCGGCGATTGAGCTCTTCTTCGACGCGCAGACTGTCGCCCAGTACGCCGCCAACCAGTGGATGCTGTTCAGGAATAGCATCAGTCCAACGCTGGAGGTCGGCGACCAGTTGATGGTAGTCAGCCTCAAGTGCAATCAGTGCGTTATCAATGCCGTCCAGGTCGCCGGGTAGTCCAAAAATCAATCTGTTCAGGTCTTTTTCCTGTTTTTTGGGGTAGAGCTGTTTAGCGCGACGTCGTTGTATGGCAGGTGTCTGGATATTAAAAAATACGTCAGTACGCTGGCAGTGGGTTTTGACCCGCTCAAGGGCCTGGCGCGTCAGTGGGTTGGCAGACAGGTCGAATGCTTGGCTGACGTGGCTTGGTAGCGCGAAAAGATCGGGGGGCAGTTCCGTGATGCTGTTACCGCACAGATCAATGAGGGCGCGCGGTGTTTCCGTCAACAGGCTGGGGGGCACGGCCGAGAGTCCAGTGTCTCGCAGAAGCAGGGTCGTCAGGTGGGTCAGTTGACTGAAGTCCGCTGTCTCGCCCAAGGGGTTGTTGCTCAGGTTCAAGTAGTTGAGTTGGGTCATGCGTTCCAGGTTCGCGCGGCTGGTTTGCGTCAGGTGGACTGAGCAGTTTTCCAGATCCACGAATTCGAGTTTGAGGTGCGCAAAAATTGCGGATGGGATATCGCCCAGTCTCGCTCGATAAAGACTGATCGCCCGCAGTTCGGGAAAGCGGTTGAGGAAGCTTTCGACGTTGATGAATGCGTCGTTGCCCCGGATCATCAGCGAGGTAATGTGCGTGAACGAAGCGTCCAAAGTGGGCAGTTCGCCAGCCAGGTTGTGGGGAATGATCAGCGAGTGCCGTTGTTGGCTGCCGGTGGTCAATTCGCGTCGCCAGCTGCTTTCCAGTAACCGGCGCAGCGCGATTCTGCGTGCAACCTCTTGTGGGGCAGTGCCTGGTGTCTGTTCCCACTGGGTGAGTTGCCCTTGCAGTGTTTCCAGCTCAGCCGCCCTGCGCGCCAGTTCGATACGGCCGGCTTCGAGTGTGCCTGGCAGGTTGTAGATCAATCGGTTGAGCTCTGTTTCTGCCAGGCTTGGGTACAGTCTATGTGCCTCGTGCACCTGCGCGGGCGGTGCGTCGGCTCCGAAATCAACGCCGTGGCGTTGGTAGTAGTTCTTGACCTGTTCCAGCGTGGGCAGCGACAACGGGTTGTCGCTCAGGAAGAAAGTATTGGCTTTTTGCGGGGTGATCTCAAAAAAACCAGGTGGCAGCGTCTGGATTTGGTTGTCGTTGAGCAGCGCCACTTGTAGTTCGGCGCGACTCAGGGCACCGGCGGGCAACTGCGCGATACCCGTGTTCGAGAAGTCGACGTGAATCAGATCGGGCATGTTTTCGATACTGGGTGCCAGGCCCAGAGGGTTGTTAGCCAGTTCCAGCGTCTGCAAGCGGCGCAGTGATGCAATCCGGGCCTGGCTGGCCGGGTCCAGGCGGATCTGGCAATTGCTCAAGCTCAGGGAATTCAAGCGTGGCAGGGTAAAAATGGAGTCTGGAACGCTGCCGAGGTTGAAGCCCCTGACCGAAAGGTGACGCAGTTGCCGGAAGCATTGCACAAACGCGTTGGCGCCAGGGGTGTGGGGGTGTCCGCTCAGCGTCAGCAGCGACACGTGGTTGAAGTTGGCCGTCAGTTCCGGCAGCGCGCCGAGGATCGGGTACTCCAGTCGCAGGCTGTGGCCATCAACGGAGGGGTCATCGAAGTAGTCGTCGACTTCGGTTTCGCGTCGCCAGCAGCGTCGCAACGCTTGGGCGATCATGCGCCGGTTCTGGCGCTCGTTGCTGCGTTCAAGCGCGGTTAAAGGCTGACCTGTGTCGGGGTGGACGTCGATGACGTGTCGCCGCCAGGTACTTAGGTCACTGTCCAGTTGGCGGTACTCCTCGGCCAGTGCCGCAAGGCCGTTAGCAGCACCTTCCGGTTGGCTGCGCAGATAGTTGAGCACGTCGTTGATTTGTCGCGCGTCGAATGCCGGGTAGAGTGCCCGTGCGCGTTGCTCCAAGGTCAACGGTAACGCTGCCGGCCCTGCCTGGACGCGGTAGCCCGCATCCATTCCCAGTGCGTGCAGTGTTTCCCGACTCGGTGGGCGGATCACCTCGGGATCCAGGACTTTTCGCAGTTCGTCGCGGGGCAGTGGGTGTTGCCGCAGGCGTTGTTGCAGCGCCGGGCCTTGATTGACGTGGAACCCTAGGGCGCTTCGTTGTGCGTCGGGCAGCGCGTTGAGCGTCGCGGTATAGAGGTCGGTTTCGCCAAACAGGGGGCCTTTTTCGTCGTGAGGGACATAGCGTCCGTCGGCGGTGCGCACCAGCGTGCGTAAGAGCGGCGCATCATCCGAGCCGATGTGCAGCCATGTCTCCCCGTCGACGGTCAGGTGTCGGGCTTCAATGCGCATATTTGGCGACCAGCCCGGTTGGACTCTCAGCGTGTTCAGGGCCAGTCTTTCGCTGTCCAGATTGGGGGAGGCGATTAGGTGCTGACCCTCGTAAGCACGGTTCAGGCGTAGTTCGGCCAGTGCGGCGCTTGCCAAGTCTGCCAGGCGCGGTGGTGTGCGTTGATGGTCGAGCTCAGACCGTTCATTTGCGCTGGCGTGGTCCAGCAAGTGTGTAGCGACCTTGGCCGGCAAGCCTGGCGCCGCCTGAACCAACCGCTGCGTCGACGTACCTTGGCCCAGTTGCTGCTGGGCGTAACGCGACTCGAACAGCTCGATACGATTTTGCTCGGCGAGTCGCCCAAGCTTTTTGCGCAGTTGCTTGACGCGGTTATCCAGGCTCAGTTGCGGGTCAGCGGCGCTTTCGCCGAACTGGGCGCGGATTTCTTCCGGGCTAAGGGCTTGCAGTACGGTCTTGAGCAGTTCGCCATTGGCCAGTTGGGTTTCATGGATCTGCACGACCGGCATGCGCATGTCGCCAAACTCCCAGGCAGCCCTGCCTTCGGCGTTGAGCATGCGCAGGGAGCGGGTTTTAGGCCAGTTGCCGTGGGTGGTCAGCAACTGGAGCGTGTCCTGGGGGTCGATCTGGGCATGGTCGTCAGGGTTGTCGCTGTTGAGCTGGTCTATCAGTGTTTGCAGGTCGCGATCGATGCGCAGCCGCTCAAGGGTATCGTCCAGCAGGGGCGGTATCGGCTCACCCCGTACGTGCATCTGGCGCAGGGCGTTTTCCTTGACGTCGCTGAGGTTCAAGGCCAAGCGTCGGTCGGCCTCACCCAGACCGCGCGCGCCATGTCCCAGGCGCCCCAGCAGGGTGGGTTCGTCCCATTGCAAGGGCGTGTCCAGTTCGCTGTGCCATGCGCCTGCGCCGTTGTGTTGCAGACGTGGGGTGTAGGCGTCGGGGCGGGTAGGGTGTTTGATCACATAGTCTTCGTCCCCAGCAGCTTTTTGCACGGTGTACAGCTTGTCTTCCAGTGCCAGCATGGGCTCGCCGCGCATCTGGTGCAGACCCAGGCGGTCATGGCCCAGTTTCGGCGGCAGTTTGATGTCTTGTTGATAAGGGGCAAGGTCGGGTTTCCAATAGCGCTTGGCACCATTGGCCAAGGTGACGGGCTTGAAGCGATCGATAAAGGTCAGCACTTCCTGAGGCAAAACTTTGCGCAGCTCGGCGACGCCGATGTGGCCCCCCAGGCCGAAAATACCCAGCTGTACCAAGGATTGCAGCACACTCATCAAGTGGCCAAAGGCTTCTTGGTCAAGCCCTTCGGCCCAGTCGATGACACCTTCGAAGAGGTCATCGAGCAGTTGATAGGCCATGTACGCCAGCATCAGCTCGCCCAGCCCGGGAATGAACGGTGCAACGATAAGCAGCGCGGCGTTGAGGATCGACGACGCCACATTGACGAACGAGTCCCAGCGCGCCCACCGCGCTGCGCGATCGGCCTCGGCGGTCGACACGGCCTGGGAGCGGGCGTCGTTGAGGATCTGGTTGAGTTTTTGTTGATAGAGGTGCTGCCAGGCATCGTCCTGAATCGGGGTGGCAACGAACTGTAGTTTGGGGTCGTCGGTCGGCTCCTTGCGCCACGGCGCCTGGCCGCTGCCATGCTCGGGCGGGTGCCAGGTAATGCGCGCCAGGCGCTGGCTCAGGCCTGCGAAAAACACCCCGCGGCGCTCATGGGAGACGAAACGGCTGAAAAACGTCTGGTAATTGGCATTACGCAGTTGACGGGTGAGCTCCTGCTTGAACGCCAGCGCCGATGGGTATTCCTTGAGCGGATGCAGCGGGTCATCCGGTACGTAGGCGACCAGGCGCTGCACGGTGCGCGTGGTTTCCAGGTTTGGGGCAAGCAGCAGGACGCCGGCCAGCGGCGCACCCATCAGCGTCAAGCCGTGGCAACGCAGTGGCAGGTTGCCGAGCGTCAGGTCGCTGCGCCCTTGTAATAACCCCTCGACCTGTTGCGCAAAGTCGTCCTTGATATCTGCACCGATTTTCGCCAAATGCAGTGCGGCACGCAGGGCGGCTTTTTGGCTGGTTTCGACTTTGTTCTGGATGACAGCAGCGCTCAGCGGTTCGGTCAGACCCAGTTGCAGGCGCAGGTAACGACTGTAACGCGCGCCGATATCCAGTTCGCGGCACAGGCCGGTAAACGCACGGATGCTGATTTTTTCCAACGTGGCCGGCAGGGTATCGAACTGTCCACTGGGCGTGGGGCGGGTGATGAAGGTTGATGCCGCCTCGTAGGCGCCCTCGACGGTTTCACCCTGCTCGAAGTTGTGCAGCGCGGCGTCCAGCACTGACACGGTCCAGGTGCGCGCGGCACCGGACGGTATCTTAAACAACGTGATGGTCTGGGGAATGTACAGGCGCAGGTAGACGGCTTCGCTGTTGAGGTCCAGGCCGTAACGCGTCAGCAGCGCTTCTTCGAGGATGCTGCGTGCGTAGGTCCTGGGGTCCTGCACATTGTTAAGCGCGTCATCCACGGTATTTTGCGCGCTCCAGTGAGCGGCGTTCAGGCGTTTGAGTTCGCCCAGCAGCGCGGGGCGGGTGTGCAGGGGTGTTGGTTTGGCTTGGGACATGGCTTGGTGCTTGGCGCTGGAGGCCTTGCCCAGCCAGTCGGGAATGGCGGTTTGCAGCAGGTGATAGTGGCTGTCGGGCTGAACAGTATCAGTAGGGGGTGTTGGCGTGCTCATGGGCGCAACTCTGAATGGCAACAAAGCACATCAGTAGATCAGTGCGTTTCCCCCGGCCTGCTCTAGATAGTTAGTTTAAACTGCGCCATTGCGATGCTATTTGTCGCATTGGCGTAAACCCGCCAAAATCGCGGGTTGGCGCTATAAGAAGTTGTCGCTTGGCGGCAAGGCCCTACTGAAAACTGTCCTTACAATCCCTGCATCGCCCGCCAGTTCCAGGCAGGCGTTCCTCTTCAGGAGACTCCGATGTCCGTTGAGCAAGCCCCGGTGCAACGTGCCGATTTCGACCAGGTCATGGTTCCCAACTATGCACCTGCTGCCTTCATTCCCGTACGTGGCGAAGGTTCGCGCGTGTGGGACCAGGCCGGTCGCGAGCTGATCGACTTTGCCGGCGGCATCGCGGTCAACGTATTGGGCCACGCCCACCCGGCGTTGGTCGGGGCTCTGACCGAACAGGCCAACAAGCTGTGGCACGTCTCCAACGTCTTCACCAATGAGCCGGCCCTGCGCCTGGCGCATAAACTGATCGACGCCACCTTTGCCGAGCGGGTGTTTTTCTGCAACTCCGGCGCCGAAGCCAACGAGGCCGCGTTCAAGCTGGCCCGTCGCGTCGCGTTCGACCGTTTCGGCACCGAGAAGTACGAGATCATCGCGGCGCTGAACAGCTTCCACGGCCGTACCTTGTTCACCGTTAACGTCGGTGGCCAATCCAAGTACTCCGATGGCTTCGGGCCTAAAATCACCGGCATCACCCACGTGCCTTACAACGACCTGGCTGCGCTGAAAGCCGCCGTGTCTGACAAGACCTGCGCCGTGGTGCTGGAGCCGATCCAGGGCGAAGGCGGCGTACTGCCGGCCGAACTGGCTTACTTGCAAGGTGCCCGTGAACTGTGCGACGCGAACAACGCATTGCTGGTGTTCGACGAAGTGCAAACCGGCATGGGCCGCAGCGGCCATCTGTTCGCCTATCAGCGTTACGGCGTGACGCCGGACATCCTCACCAGCGCCAAGAGCCTGGGCGGCGGTTTCCCGATCGCAGCGATGCTCACCACCGAAGCGCTGGCCAAGCACCTGGTCGTCGGCACCCACGGCACCACCTACGGCGGCAACCCGCTGGCGTGCGCAGTGGCCGAGGCAGTGATCGACGTAATCAACACGCCTGAAGTGCTGGCCGGTGTGAACGCCAAGCACGATCTGTTCAAGGCGCGCCTGGAGCAGATCGGCAAGCAATACGGCATCTTCACCGAAGTGCGCGGCATGGGCCTGCTGATTGGTTGCGTGCTGAGCGATGCGTTCAAAGGCAAGGCCAAGGACGTGTTCAACGCGGCCGAGAAAGAAAACCTGATGATCCTGCAAGCCGGCCCGGATGTTGTGCGTTTTGCACCGAGTTTGGTGGTTGAAGAAGCGGATATCAACGAAGGTCTGGACCGTTTTGAGCGTGCTGTAAAAGCACTGACGCAAGGTTGATCTACCGCTCGGCGCCTGGCGATCGGGCGTCGAGCAAAAATTCTATATGCCGGACCGAGTCAGATGCGGGAGCTGGCTTGCCTGCGATAGCATCACCTCGGTGCAACTGACAGACCGAGTTGCCTGCATCGCAGGCAAGCCAGCTCCCACATGGATCTGCTTGCACATCGAGATGTATGTGAACTCAGATCTCGTGTCCGGCATTTTTCCCTCTATGAAGTTTTCGAGTTAAGGAGTGACACCATGCTGGTGATGCGCCCCGCGCAAATGGCTGATCTGGGCGAGGTACAGCGTCTGGCTGCGGACAGCCCGATTGGTGTCACCTCCTTGCCGGACGATGTGGAACGCCTGAGCGACAAGATCGCTGCCAGCGAAGCGTCCTTCGCGGCCGAGGTCAGTTTCAACGGTGAAGAAAGCTATTTCTTCGTGCTCGAAGACACCGAGACCGGCAAGCTGGCCGGCTGCTCGGCCATCGTCGCCTCGGCCGGTTACTCGGAGCCGTTCTACAGCTTCCGTAACGAGACCTTCGTGCACGCCTCCCGCGAGCTGAAGATCCACAACAAGATCCACGTGCTTTCCCAGTGCCATGACCTCACCGGCAACAGCCTGCTCACCAGTTTCTACGTGGTGCCGGAGTTGGTCGGTTCAGCGTGGTCTGAGCTCAACTCCCGTGGCCGCCTGTTGTTCGTCGCCAGCCACCCCGAGCGTTTTGCCGACTCGGTGGTGACCGAAATCGTCGGCTACAGCGACGAGAACGGTGATTCGCCGTTCTGGGACGCCATCGGCCGCAATTTCTTCGACCTCAACTACGCCGCCGCCGAGCGCCTGTGCGGGCTGAAAAGCCGTACGTTCCTCGCCGAGCTGATGCCGCATTACCCGATCTACGTGCCGCTGCTGCCGGACGAAGCCCAGGAAGCGATGGGCCAGGTGCACCCACGGGCGCAGATCACCTTCGACATCCTGATGCGCGAAGGCTTCGAGACCGACCATTACATCGACATTTTCGACGGCGGCCCGACGCTGCACGCACGGGTTTCGGGCATTCGCTCGATTGCCCAGAGCCGCGTGGTACCGGTAAAGATCGGCGAGAGGGTCAAGGGTGTGGGCCGCCAGTACCTGGTGAGCAACGTGCAGCTGCAGGATTACCGTGCGGTGATGCTGGAGCTGGACTATGCGCCCGGCAAACCGGTGACCCTGGACATGGCAGCCGCTGAGGCCTTGGGCGTCGGCGAAGGCGCGAGCGTGCGCTTGGTAGCGGTTTAAAAGCAGAGTTTCGCGGGTGGCCTGAAGCAGGCGGCCCGTCTGAGGAGATAGCATGATCGTTCGTCCCGTACGCAGCAGCGATTTACCAGCCCTGATTGATCTGGCGCGCAGCACCGGCACCGGTCTCACCACTTTGCCGGCCAACGAAGAGCGCCTGACCCACCGGGTTGGCTGGGCGGAAAAAACCTTTCGCGGCGACGCCGGGCGCGGCGATGCCGACTACCTGTTCGTGTTGGAAAACGACGAGGGCCGCGTGGTGGGCATTTCCGCCATCGCCGGCGCCGTTGGCCTGCGTGAGCCTTGGTACAACTTCCGGGTCGGCCTGACTGTCAGCGCCTCCCAGGAGCTGAATATCTACCGCGAGATTCCGACGCTGTTCCTGGCCAATGACCTTACCGGAAATTCCGAGCTGTGCTCGTTGTTCCTGCACGCCGATTACCGCACCGGCCTCAACGGCCGCATGCTGGCCAAGGCGCGCTTGCTGTTTATCGCTGAATTTCCGCAACTGTTCGGTAACAAGATCATTGCCGAGATGCGCGGTGTGTCCAACGACGCCGGGCGTTCGCCGTTCTGGGAAAGCCTGGGCCGCCATTTCTTCAAAATGGAGTTCAGCCAGGCCGATTACCTCACCGGCGTGGGCAACAAAGCGTTTATCGCCGAGCTGATGCCGAAGTTTCCCCTGTACAGCTGCTTCCTGTCGGAAGACGCACGCAACGTAATCGGCAAGGTCCACCCGGACACCGAACCTGCGTTGAGCATGCTCAAGAGTGAAGGCTTCAGCTACCAGGGCTATGTCGACATCTTCGACGCCGGCCCTGCGGTGGAATGCGAGACCAGTAAGATCCGCGCGGTCCGCGACAGCGAAGCGCTGGTGCTGGCGATCGGCACGCCCGGCGACGACGCCACCCCGTTCCTGATCCATAACCGTAAACGCGACGATTGCCGCATCACCGCCGCCCCCGCGCGGCTGGCGGCAGGCACCCTGGTGGTTGACCCGCTCACCGCCAAGCGCCTGCAGCTGATCGCCGGCGATCAAGTGCGTGCCGTACCGTTGTCCGCTGCCCGGGAGTCGAAATAATGAATTCGCTGTATATCGCAGGTAGCTGGTTGGAAGGCCAGGGTGAACTGTTCGAATCGCGCAACCCGGTGACCCAGCAAGTACTGTGGGCCGGCAATGGCGCCACTGCCGAGCAGGTCGAATCCGCCGTGCAGGCCGCACGCCAGGCATTCCCTGCGTGGGCCAAGCGCCCGCTGGAAGAACGCATCAGCGTGCTGGAAACCTTCGCCGCCACCCTGAAAAGCCGCGCCGATGAAATCGCCCGTTGTATCGGCGAAGAAACCGGCAAGCCGCTGTGGGAATCGGCCACCGAAGTCACCAGCATGGCCAACAAGATCGCGATCTCGGTGCAAAGCTACCGCGAACGCACCGGCGAGAAGAGCGGCCCGTTGGGCGACGCCACCGCCGTATTGCGTCATAAACCTCACGGTGTGGTTGCGGTGTTCGGTCCGTACAACTTCCCTGGTCACTTGCCGAATGGGCATATCGTGCCGGCGTTGCTGGCGGGCAATACTGTGCTGTTCAAACCGAGTGAGCTGACCCCCAAAGTCGCCGAGTTGACCGTGCAGTGCTGGATCGACGCGGGGCTGCCGGCGGGTGTGCTGAACCTGCTGCAAGGCGCGCGGGAGACCGGTATCGCGCTGGCGGCCAATCCTGGCATCGACGGTTTGTTCTTTACGGGCTCCAGCCGCACCGGCAATCACCTGCACCAGCAGTTCTCCGGGCGCCCGGACAAGATCCTGGCCCTGGAAATGGGCGGCAATAACCCGCTGGTGGTGGACGAAGTGGCCGATGTGGACGCGGCGGTCTACACCATCATTCAGTCGGCGTTTATCTCCGCCGGCCAGCGTTGCACCTGTGCCCGCCGTTTGCTGGTGCCGGAAGGCGCCTGGGGCGATGCATTGCTGGGGCGCCTGGTGGCGGTCAGCGCGACGATTGAAGTGGGTGCGTTTGACCAGCAACCGGCGCCGTTCATGGGCTCGGTGATCTCTCTTGGCGCCGCCAAGGCCTTGATGGACGCCCAGGAACTGATGCTGGCCAACGGTGCCGTGGCGTTGCTGGAAATGACTCAGCCTCAGGATCAGGCCGCCTTGCTGACCCCGGGCATCATCGACGTGACGGCCGTGACCGAGCGCGAAGACGAAGAACTGTTCGGCCCACTGTTGCAAGTGATCCGCTACGCTGATTTTGAAGCGGCGATTGTCGAGGCCAACAACACCCAGTACGGGCTGGCCGCCGGTTTGTTGTCGGATTCTGAGGCACGCTACCAGCAGTTCTGGCTGGAAAGCCGCGCTGGCATCGTCAACTGGAACAAACAGCTGACCGGCGCCGCCAGTACCGCGCCGTTCGGTGGGGTAGGGGCGTCGGGCAACCACCGCGCCAGTGCGTATTACGCGGCGGATTATTGCGCGTACCCGGTGGCGTCGCTGGAAACGCCTAGCCTGGTTGTTCCAGCCACACTAACCCCCGGCATTACGCTGATCTAAATATGGGAGCGGGCTTGCTCGCGAAAGCGGTGTGTCATTCAACAGTTCAGGTGACTGATCCAGCGCATTCGCGAGCACGCCCGCTCCCACTTGATTTGTGGTGTATTCAAGTAATTTGAAGCCTATAAAAACAGATGTTCGTGGAGCCTCGCCGATGAAATCCTATGAAGTCAATTTTGACGGTCTAGTGGGGCCGACCCATAACTACGGCGGTTTGTCCTTCGGCAACGTCGCGTCCCAGAGCAACAGCCAGCAGCATTCAAGCCCCAAGGAAGCGGCGTTGCAGGGCCTGCAAAAAATGAAAGCCCTGATGGACATGGGCTTTGTGCAAGGCGTATTGGCGCCGCAGGAGCGCCCGGACGTGGCCGCTTTGCGCAGCCTTGGTTTCAGCGGCACCGATGCTCAGGTGATTCAGCAGGCGGCCAAGCAGGCAATGCCTTTGCTGGTCGCGAGCTGCTCGGCGTCGAGCATGTGGGTAGCCAATGCCGCGACCGTCAGCCCAAGCGCTGATACGGCTGACGGCCGCGTGCATTTCACCGCTGCCAACCTCAATTGCAAATACCACCGCAGCATCGAACACCCCACCACCAGCCGTGTGCTGGGCGCGATGTTTGCCGATGAAAAGCACTTTGCTCACCACACTGCGTTGCCGGCAGTGGCGCAGTTCGGCGACGAAGGCGCGGCCAACCACACGCGCTTCTGCCGGGAATACGGTGAGGCCGGCGTTGAGTTTTTCGTGTTCGGTCGCAGTGCGTTCGACCCCCGCTACCCGGCGCCGCAGAAGTACCCGGCGCGCCAGACGCTTGAAGCGTCCCAGGCAGTTGCACGCCTGCACGGCTTGAAGGATGACGGTGTGGTGTACGCCCAGCAGAACCCGGCGGTGATCGATGCCGGCGTGTTCCACAATGATGTGATCGCGGTGGGCAACGGTGAAGTGTTGTTCTATCACGAGGACGCGTTCCTCAATACCGAGCAGATGCTTGGCGAGCTGCAAGGCAAACTGGGCAAGTTGGGCGGCAACTTCCAGTCTGTTTGCGTGCCCCGCGCCCAGGTCAGCGTCGAGGACGCGGTGCGTTCCTACCTGTTCAACAGCCAGTTGCTGACCCGTGCCGACGGCTCAATGCTGCTGATCGTGCCGGAAGAATGCCGCGTCAATGAACGCGTCTGGCACTACCTGCAAAGCCTCACGGCTTCAGGCGGGCTGATTCGTGAAGTGAAAGTCTTCGACCTCAAGCAAAGCATGCAGAACGGCGGTGGTCCGGCGTGCCTGCGCTTGCGCGTAGCCTTGAACGAAACCGAGCTGGCGGCGGTGAATCCAGGCGTTATCATGACTGCACCGTTGTACGAAACCCTGACCCAGTGGGTCGACAAGCACTACCGCGACAGCCTGCGTGAAACCGACCTGGCTGACCCGCAATTGCTGCTGGAGTGCCGGACGGCATTGGATGAACTGACGCAAATCCTTAAACTGGGCTCGGTTTATCCTTTCCAGATCAATTAATGCCGTATGGCTGAGAGTTATTTTATGACCACCGACACCCTGAAACTGATCCTTGAAGACACCGACGGCACCCAGCTGGAAACCTCCTGCACCCGCGTCGCTGTGGTCTGGCAGGGCAAGGAAATCTGGATTCAGCACGACGGCCGTGGCCAACTGCTGATCGGCGTAGACGTGGAAGAAGGTGACGCGGAATACGCCAACCTGCTCATGCGCCCATTGGCCACCAACCTGATGAGCCTGCAACTGGAAATGGAACCGGCCGACGTCGAAGGTGATGACGACGATCACGTCCACGGCCCAGGCTGCAACCACTAAGGAAGCTGCGTATGCTCGCCCTCGGCAAACTGCTTGAACTGACCCTCGCCGGTCGTGAACCGGCGCAAAAAATTCAACTGACTGTCGACGGCGTGCAAATGCGCTGGCTCAGCGAGGGCGCACTTGAAGTGCGCCCGCCGCAAGCCCAGGACAAAGGCAGCGACTTGCTGCTGTCGTCCGGCATCCATGGCAACGAAACCGCGCCGATCGAACTGCTCGACCGCCTGTTGCATGGCATCGCCCGTGGGGAGATCAAACCCCGCAATCGTATTCTGTTCCTGTTCGGCAACCCCGAGGCCATGCGCCGCGGCGAGCGTTACCTCGAACTGGACGTCAACCGGCTGTTCAACGGCCGTCATGAAAAAAACATCGGCCCTGAAGCCATGCGTGCCGCCGAGCTTGAGCAATTGGCCCGCAGCTTCTTCAGCGTGCCTGACCGTTCGCGCCTGCATTACGACCTGCACACGGCCATTCGCGGCTCGAAGATCGAGCAGTTTGCCCTGTATCCGTGGAAGGAAGGTCGCCAGCACGCTCGCCACGAACTGGCGCGCCTCAACGCTGCCGGCATGCAAGCGGTGCTGCTGCAAAACAAGACCTCGATCACCTTCACCGCGTTTACCTACGAGCAGCTGGAAGCCGAGGCCTTCACGCTGGAATTGGGCAAGGCGCGACCGTTTGGGCAGAACCAGAGCGTGGATGTGTCGCGCCTGGAAACTCGCCTCAAGCAGATCATTGAAGGCACTGAGCCTGAGACCGATAGCCTTGAAGGCTTGAAGCTGTTCGCCGTTGCGCGCGAAGTGATCAAGCACAGCGATGCCTTCTTGATGCACTTGCCGGCGGATGTGGAAAACTTTTCGGAACTGGAAAAGGGCTATCTGCTGGCCGAAGACGTGGCCAAGACCCGTTGGGTGATCGAAGAGGAGGGCGCGCGCATCATCTTTCCCAACCCGAAGGTAAAGAATGGCTTGCGGGCGGGGATATTGATTGTGCCGACGACGGACGCTGGTTTGGCCTGAATTCCAAGCCAGCTCCCACACAAGCCCAGCTCTGAGGCTGGGCCTGGCGGTATTGTTTAGACCGCTACAGCACGCGGCTCGCTGCGACGGATCGCACGCACTTTGTGCAGCGTATCGGCGCAGGTCCGCGCCGCTTCCTGGCCTTTGTGCACGAAGTGCTCGTAGAAAAAGGTGTGGTGCTCAGTGCCCGCATGGAAGTGATGCGGTGTCAGCGATACCGAGAACACCGGCACTTCAGTTTCCAGCTGCACCTGCATCAGGCCGCTGACGACCGATTGGGCCACGAATTCGTGACGGTAGATGCCGCCATCCACCACCAGCGCAGCAGCGACGATACCCGCGTAGCGGCCGGTCTTGGCCAGCAGCTTGGCGTGCAGGGGCATTTCAAAGGCGCCGCCGACTTCAAAGAAATCAATATCCGATTCCTGGTAGCCCTGGGCGATCATTTCGGCGAGGAAGCCTTTGCGGGATTGGTCGACAATATCCTTGTGCCAGCAGGCCTGGATAAACGCGACGCGCTCGCCGTGATGGTTTTTGCTTTTGCTGTCGATTGCGGTGGGTTGCATGTTCTGACTCCTGTTTAAGAAAAAAACAGGGCGTTATGAATCGAATGGGATTTAAGGGTACGCAAGCACAGTTCGTGCGCGGCCCTTAGGCGCCAATCCCGTTCTCTCTTCATCCGGACTATGACCGTCGGCCCCGGGATCACACCGGGTCTGCTGACCTTGTCGCCGTCCTGCGTGAGCAGTTCAAGGCGCCAAGCGCTCGCGGGCTATACACATTGCGTGTAATTACCGCCGGTGGGGAATTGCACCCCGCCCTGAGAACGTTGCCACCAGAACCCTGGCGGCGGAGAGTTTTTAACACGGTTTTTCGCAAACTGCACGATCACCGTATCGATAAGCTATATCGGTTTGTTTGGTTGGTATTCGATTGAATGCAGCGGGGGCTTGATATTCCGTGGCTTTGCCCGCAGTAATCACTCAGAAAAGGAACTTACTGAACCCCTAGAGGCGTGTTTCATGTCTGTGATCGACCTGCGCAGTGACACCGTGACCCAACCCACTCCCGGCATGCTCGACGCCATGGCCACTGCTGTCAGCGGCGATGACGTGTATGGCGAAGACCCCAGCGTCAATCGTCTGGAGGCCGAGCTGGCGAAGCGCCTGGGCTTTGCCGCTGCGCTGTTCGTGCCCACCGGCACCATGAGCAACCTGCTGGCGTTGATGGCTCACTGTGAGCGTGGCGAGGAATACATCGTCGGCCAGCAGGCCCACACCTACAAATACGAAGGTGGCGGGGCAGCGGTGTTGGGTTCGATCCAACCGCAACCGCTGGACGTGCAGGCGGATGGCTCCCTGGACCTGGACCAGGTGCTGGCGGCGATCAAGCCGGACGACTTCCATTTCGCCCGTACCCGCCTGCTGGCATTGGAAAACACCATGCAGGGCAAGGTATTGCCGATGGACTACCTGGCGAAGGCACGGGCATTCACCCGGGAACAGGGTCTGGCCCTGCATTTGGATGGCGCACGGCTCTACAACGCCGCGGTCAAGCTGGGCGTGGAGGCGCGTGAGATTGCCAAGCACTTTGATTCGGTGTCGGTGTGCCTGTCCAAGGGCCTTGGCGCGCCGATTGGCTCGGTGTTGTGCGGTTCCACGGCGTTGATCGCCAAGGCCAGGCGCCTGCGCAAGATGGTCGGCGGCGGCATGCGCCAGGCCGGTTCCCTGGCGGCGGCCGGGCTGTATGCGCTGGATCACCAGGTGCAGCGCCTGGCCGACGACCACGCTAACGCCCAATGGCTGGGCGATGAGCTGCGCAAAGTGGGTTATGACGTGGCGCCGGTACAGACCAACATGGTCTACGTGCAGATCGGTGATCGGGCCGAAGCCTTGAAGGTTTTTGCTGCCGAGCGTGGGATCAAGTTGAGCACTGCGCCTAGCCTGCGCATGGTCACGCATAGGGATGTCAGTCGGGCGCAGATCGAGCAAGTCGTGCAGGCATTCGTCGAGTTTTCGCGCAAATGAGCGTGCAGACCGTCTAATTGAACCTTTCAATCGTATAAACACGCTGTACCCCCGGCAAAGGGCCGATATAATGCGGCCCTTTGCCGTCGCTCCGTCTGATGATGTTGCGCACTGGCCTTTGGCCGCAGCCTCCGTGGAAGAACCTAATGAAAAGCGCAGAAATCCGTGAAGCCTTCCTTCGCTTCTTCGAAGAGCAAGGTCACACCCGTGTCGCCTCCAGCTCCTTGATCCCAGGCAATGACCCAACCCTGCTGTTCACTAACGCGGGGATGAACCAGTTCAAGGACTGCTTCCTGGGCCAGGAAAAGCGCGCCTACACCCGCGCCACCAGCAGCCAGAAGTGCGTGCGTGCCGGCGGCAAGAACAGTGACCTGGAAAACGTGGGCTACACCGCCCGCCACCACACGTTCTTCGAAATGCTGGGTAACTTCAGCTTTGGTGATTACTTCAAGAAAGATGCGATTACGTTCGCCTGGACCTTCCTCACCGGCGTGTTGAAGCTGCCAGAGGAAAAACTCTGGGTTACCGTGTACGCCACGGACGACGAAGCGTACGACATCTGGACCAAGGAAGTCGGCGTGCCCGTCGAGCGCATGATTCGCATCGGCGACAACAAGGGTGCGCCGTACGCTTCCGACAACTTCTGGACCATGGGCGATACCGGCCCGTGTGGCCCTTGCACCGAGATCTTCTACGACCACGGCGCCGACATCTGGGGTGGCCCCCCGGGTTCGCCGGAAGAAGACGGCGACCGTTACATCGAGATCTGGAACAACGTGTTCATGCAGTTCAACCGCACCGCCGATGGCGTGTTGCATCCGCTACCTGCGCCGTCGGTGGATACCGGCATGGGCCTGGAGCGGATCAGTGCGGTGCTGCAGCACGTTCACTCCAACTACGAAATCGACCTGTTCACCCAGTTGTTGAGCGCGTCGGCCGCGGCCATTGGTTGTGCCAATGAAAGCCAGTCTTCCCTCAAGGTGGTGTCTGACCACATCCGTTCCTGCGGTTTCCTGATCGCCGACGGTGTGTTGCCGTCCAACGAAGGCCGTGGCTATGTGCTGCGCCGTATCATCCGTCGCGCCTGCCGTCACGGTAACAAGCTGGGCGCCACTGGCAGCTTCTTCTACAAAATCGTGGCCGCACTGGTTGCCGAGATGGGCGAAGCCTTCCCGGAACTCAAGCAGCAGCAAAGCAATATCGAGCGCGTGCTCAAGGCTGAGGAGGAGCAGTTCTCCAAGACCCTCGAACACGGCCTGAAAATCCTCGAGCAGGACCTGGCTGAACTCAAAGGCACCGTGGTGCCAGGCGATGTGGTGTTTAAGCTGTATGACACCTATGGCTTCCCGATGGACCTGACCGCCGACATCGCCCGTGAGCGTGAGCTGACCATTGATGAAGCGGGTTTTGAGCGTGAGATGGAAGCCCAGCGCGTGCGTGCTCGCTCCGCCAGCTCCTTTGGCCTTGACTACAACACCCTGGTCAAGGTTGACGTGCCCACCGAATTCATCGGTTACAAGGCTACCGTTGGCGCTGCCAAGATCGTTGCCATCTATAAAGACGGCAAGTCGGTCGACGTGTTGAGTGAAGGCGAAGAGGCGGTTGTGGTCCTCGACCAGACGCCGTTCTACGCCGAGTCGGGTGGCCAGATTGGTGATTGTGGTTTCCTGAGTTCGACGTCCGGCCGTTTTGAGGTGCGCGACACCACCAAGACCGGCGGTGCGTTCCTGCATCACGGTGTGTTGGTGCTGGGCAACTTGACGGTTGGTGCGCCGGTGGACACCCAGGTCGATGCCGATGTACGCCATGCGACCGCGTTGAATCACTCGGCCACTCACCTGCTGCACGCCGCGCTGCGCCAGGTACTGGGCGAGCACGTCCAGCAGAAAGGTTCGTTGGTCGACAGCCAGCGCCTGCGCTTCGACTTCAGCCACTTTGAAGCGATCAAGCCCGAGCAGATCAAGGCCCTGGAAGACATCGTCAACGCTGAGATTCGCAAGAACACCGCGGTAGAAACCGAAGAAACCGACATCGAGACCGCCAAGGCCAAAGGCGCCATGGCGCTGTTCGGCGAGAAGTACGGCGACAACGTGCGTGTATTGAGCATGGGCGGCAGTTTCTCTGTGGAACTGTGTGGCGGTATCCACGCCAACCGTACCGGCGACATCGCCCTGCTGAAAATCATCAGCGAAGGGGGTGTAGCGTCCGGTGTGCGTCGTATCGAGGCCGTCACTGGCGCTGCAGCCCTGGCCTACCTCAATGCGGCTGAAGAACAACTCAAGGAAGCGGCCAGCCTGGTCAAGGGCAGCCGCGACAACCTTATCGACAAGCTGTCCGCTGTACTGGAGCGCAACCGTACGCTGGAGAAACAGCTGGAGCAGTTGCAGGCCAAGGCGGCCAGTGCGGCGGGCGACGATTTGTCGGCTTCTGCGGTGGACGTCAAGGACGTGAAAGTGTTGGCTGCGCGCCTGGACGGTCAGGACGGCAAGGCGCTGTTGGCCTTGGTCGATCAGTTGAAGAACAAGCTCGGCCGCGCAGTGATCCTGCTCGGCGGTGTCCATGAGGATAAGGTCGTTCTGGTTGCCGGTGTAACCAAGGACCTGACTGGCCAACTCAAGGCCGGTGATTTGATGAAGCAAGCCGCCGCGGCAGTGGGCGGGAAGGGCGGTGGTCGTCCGGACATGGCGCAAGGCGGTGGTGTAGACGCTGGCGCCCTGGACGCAGCCCTGGCCCTGACCGTGCCGTTTGTCGAGGCAGGTATTTAAGGCACTGTTAATCAGCCCGTGGTCTAGTCGCGGGCGGGTTCGGTGCTGGTTGATTGGTTATCAGGCGCCCCTTTACGGGCTGAGGCGGCTTAGAAATGGCTTTGATCGTACAGAAATTTGGAGGCACCTCGGTCGGCTCTGTCGAAAGAATCGAGCAGGTGGCCGACAAGGTTAAGAAATTCCGCGATGCTGGCGACGACTTGGTGGTGGTGCTGTCGGCCATGAGCGGCGAGACCAATCGCCTGATCGATCTGGCCAAGGCAATAAGTGGTGATCAACAGCCGCTCCCGCGTGAGCTGGATGTGATCGTGTCCACCGGTGAGCAGGTGACCATCGCCTTGCTGGCCATGGCGCTGAATAAGCGCGGTGTGCCGGCGGTGTCCTACACTGGCAGCCAGGTGCGTATCCTCACTGACAGCGCGCACACCAAGGCGCGCATCCTGCAAATTGATGATCAGAAAATTCGCACTGATCTAAAAGCCGGCCGCGTGGTAGTTGTAGCGGGCTTCCAGGGTGTGGATGAGCAGGGCAATATCACCACCCTCGGGCGTGGCGGTTCAGATACCACCGGCGTGGCGCTGGCGGCGGCGCTCAAGGCCGATGAATGCCAGATTTACACCGATGTGGATGGCGTCTATACCACCGATCCGCGTGTAGTGTCCGTGGCTCAGCGCCTGGATAAGATCACCTTTGAAGAGATGCTGGAAATGGCCAGCCTTGGTTCCAAGGTGTTGCAGATCCGCGCGGTGGAGTTTGCCGGCAAGTACAACGTTCCGCTGCGCGTATTGCACAGCTTCAAAGAGGGTCCGGGCACCCTCATTACTATTGATGAAGAGGAATCCATGGAACAGCCAATCATTTCCGGTATCGCTTTCAACCGTGATGAAGCCAAGCTGACCATCCGTGGCGTGCCAGACACCCCGGGCGTGGCGTTCAAGATCCTGGGCCCTATCAGCGGCGCGAACATCGAAGTCGACATGATCGTGCAGAACGTATCGCACGATAACACCACCGATTTCACCTTCACCGTGCACCGCAACGAGTACGATGCGGCGGAGCGGATCCTGCAGAACACTGCGAAGCAAATCAGTGCCCGCGAAGTGATCGGCGACACCAAGATTGCCAAGCTGTCGATCGTGGGTGTGGGCATGCGTTCGCATGCCGGCGTTGCCAGCCGTATGTTTGAGGCCCTGGCCAAGGAAAGCATCAATATCCAGATGATCTCTACCTCGGAAATCAAGGTTTCGGTGGTGATCGAAGAGAAGTACCTGGAACTGGCTGTACGTGCGCTGCATACCGCTTTTGAGCTGGACGCTCCGGCCCGACAGGGCGAGTGATGCAGTGCCAGAAAGGCGCGGTTTACCGCGCCTTTCATTTTTTTGTAGGGCGCATGTTCTTTTGCGTGGGCTCGACAATACTTAGGTGGTAGGGCTACGGCTTTTGGGTTGTAGGTCGAATGCCTTTTTTTTGCAGACTGTTGTTCCTGAACTGAAATGCGTGAGGAGAAAGGTATGTTGATTCTGACTCGTCGTTGCGCAGAAAGCCTGATTATCGGTGATGGCGAAATCACCGTGACCGTGCTTGGCGTCAAAGGCAATCAAGTACGTATCGGGGTTAACGCTCCGAAAGAGGTAGCGGTGCACCGCGAGGAAATCTACCTGCGGATCAAGAAAGAGAAGGACGAAGAACCAAGCCTTTAATTTTTATCGTTTTTTATGTTTGCAAACGGGGATGAACGTGGTTAATATACGCCCCGTGTTGCGGAGAGCTGGCCGAGTGGCCGAAGGCGCTCCCCTGCTAAGGGAGTACACCTCAAAAGGGTGTCGGGGGTTCGAATCCCCCGTTCTCCGCCATTATTTGCTTAGTACGTTGCAATCTGGTTTTTTCGGTAAGTTGTTGAAGTTACTCGAAAAAATAGCTTTACATAGAGATTGAACGGCCTATAATGCGCGGCAACAAATGCACTCGTAGCTCAGCTGGATAGAGTACTCGGCTACGAACCGAGCGGTCACAGGTTCGAATCCTGTCGAGTGCACCATTTAAGAGTCAATTGCAGCAATGCAGTTGATTCGGTTGGAACCAGTTGTGATCTGGTCTAAAAACACAATATGCACTCGTAGCTCAGCTGGATAGAGTACTCGGCTACGAACCGAGCGGTCACAGGTTCGAATCCTGTCGAGTGCACCATACAAACAAAAAGCCCGCCTAGTGCGGGCTTTTTGCCGTCTGGAGTTTGTGTAGGATTTTTTCTTTTTCTCTTCTCTCATGTGTTTTCCTTCCACACTGCGTCGTCGCAGTTCATAGATGCAGCCAATGCTTAGCTTTGGCTCGCAAGCGCTTGTTCTTTCCAGTTTTTTAACGTTTAAAGTGGCCGGGCGGTGTATCATTGCGCCCGTCAGCCCCGCCGGGGCTTGTGGAATACCTCCATGGACTTACCCAGTAGTTACTCAGTACCCCGTTTTACCAATCATGAATTGACTGATTGATCCTTCCGGCGTGCCCCGCTGCTGGGAGTGGAGTTCGCCTATGACCGAAGTAGAAGTAAAGAAAAAAACACAAGACAGCCTGCAGGATCGCTTGGCTCAAGTCATTGAGCTGCTGCAGCGCCAGCGCGTGGTCGAAGACCTTACGCACCGCCAGGATGGCCCGAATAACGACTTGGTCGAAAACCTGGTCCACCGGCAAAACCTCGTCGAGCTGCAACGCAAGCTCGATGACCTGCACTCCGCCGACGTCGCCTATATTCTCGAAGCCCTGCCGCTGGATGACCGACTGGCCCTTTGGCAATTGGTCAAGGCTGATCGTGACGGCGACATCCTGCTCGAAGTATCCGACTCAGTCCGTGAAACCCTGATCGCCGACATGGACGATCATGAGCTCCTGGCTGCGGCCAAGGAGATGGACGCCGATGAGCTGGCTGACCTTGCCCCCGAGCTGCCGCGTGATGTTGTCCATGAGCTGATGGAGGCGCTGGACACGCAACAGCGCGAACGCGTGCGCTCTGCGTTGTCTTACGATGAGGACCAAGTCGGCGCGCTGATGGACTTCGAGATGGTCACCATCCGCGAAGACGTCAGCCTGGAAGTGGTCCTGCGCTACCTGCGCCGGCTGAAAGAGCTGCCTGGTCACACCGACAAGCTGTTCGTGGTCGACTACGAAGGCATTCTCAAGGGTGTACTGCCGATCAAGCGTCTGTTGGTCAATGATCCGGACAAGATGGTTGCGGATTTAATGGCCAGCGATACGGTGAGTTTTCACCCAGATGAAGATGCCTACGACGCGGCGCAAGCATTCGAGCGTTATGACTTGATCTCGGCGCCGGTGGTCGACAAGAACGGCAAATTGATTGGCCGTTTGACCATCGATGAGATCGTCGACCTGATTCGTGAAGAGAGTGAAACTGAAGTCCTCAACATGGCGGGTTTGCGTGAAGAGGAAGATATCTTTGCGTCGGTCTGGCGTTCGCTGCGTAACCGCTGGGCCTGGCTGGCGGTCAATCTGGTTACCGCCTTTATTGCCTCGCGTGTGATCGGCTTGTTCGAAGGTTCCATTGAGAAGCTGGTAGCCCTGGCGGCATTGATGCCGATTGTGGCCGGTATTGGCGGCAACTCCGGCAACCAGACGATCACGATGATCGTGCGCGCGATGGCGCTGGACCAAGTGAGTACGGCTAACTCATCGCGTCTGTTGCGCAAAGAACTGGCTGTGGGCCTGATCAACGGGTTGGTGTGGGGTGGGGTGATCGGTGTGGTGGCCTACTTGCTATATGGCAGTTGGTCGCTCGGCGTGGTGATGACTGCTGCCATGACCCTCAACCTGCTGTTGGCGGCCCTGATGGGGGTATTGATCCCCATGACCCTGGCGCGTCTTGGACGGGACCCTGCGATGGGTGCCAGCGTGATGATCACAGCCATGACCGACAGTGGTGGCTTCTTCATCTTCCTGGGCTTGGCAACAATTTTCCTGCTCTGATCCCTTTCGGCGGGGGCAAGTCTGCCCCCTAACGAGCTCCCCGCGTAGCACCAGCACATCAAAAATGTGTGGATGCCTATACAAATTCCAGGCAAAAAAAAGCCAGCACATGGCTGGCTTTGGCTTTCAGCTGCAAATCAATTGGCTTCTGCGGCCGCCTCAACGTCGTGCGCGATGAGCGAGACGAGAGCATTTTGCTGGCGGTGGGAAAGCTGGCGAAAACGCTGCAGCAGTTCGCGTTCGTGCAGCGACAGCTCGGGGCTGTCCAGACGCATGCTCAACTCGTCGCCCAGCGCACCTTCCTGAATGAGGCTTTGTTCCAGGCGCGCGATGATTTCGGAGTTCATGCTGCGGTGATGATTGCGAGCCACCTCGGCAATGCGTTCACGCATTCCGTCTGGCAGACGTACGACGAACTTGTCAGCCGTACGGCTGGAATAAATTGCCTGTTTCAATGGGCGCATATATTTAACCGGTTAGTTCAGGGGAGCGGTTTTTGGAATTGGCCGCAAGATGAATGTTAAGACAAGACTCACGACCAAAGTTCAACCCGAATTGCAAAGAGGCCGCATCATGCCTCAGATTTGCCAGTTCCCTGGCGTCAATTCTGTGACAAATATTGAACTGACTAGAGGCTTTATGCCAGCATTCATTTGTTTTTTTGCGGACTGGTTGGAAAAATCTTCTACGGGTGATTCCGCGAGGGAACTTCCCAGAACTCCAGACCAGCACAGGGCTTGAGGCCGCACATCTTATAGCAAAGTGGCACTTTGCCCTTAGTTTTAAGAATAGTGGCAATCTGCCGATTAGCCAAAGCCAGGCGACGTAAGGTAGGAGGGAATCAGCGCAGGACCGGGTCGAACTTGATACGACGACCGACAATGAGGGAGATCAACAACAGGCTGGCAAACACACCCGTGGCAATGAATGCGGTTGTTTGGCCGTCTTGCGATTCGGCGCCCAAGCCCACAGCGCCGGTGAAGGCGGTCAGGCACAAAAACAGCCAGGCAGATTTGGTCATTTACGATTTCCTTAGAAAACCCAGTGTTCAGATGCAGGTGCAGCCTGGGTGCCTTCGGTCAGGCGTACCGGCGATTGCGCGTTGGGCGTCATTACCGCCAGTTGCGGCCGCTGTTGCAGGTGATGCGGGACAGCCTGGCCGATCTGCGCAGGATCGTTAGCGCCAGTCGATTGAAAATGGAATGTTACTAATGCAGCCAAGGCTACGGTGTTGAGGGCTAACAGAAGGGCACTGTTCATGGTCATGTTCTCCGCTTAACGCCGTGGCCTATTGGGTTTGTAGGAGAGGTATTGCAGGTCTCGTGCCAATCTATTAATCCATTAAAATCAATGGGTTGAGTGTACTTTAAAGGACCGAAAGGTTGCAATTTGCAATGATGGCATTTTGAGGGAGTGCATTTTGCACGATGGCGGCAAGTGCCCGGATTTACGGGTCGAAACTGCGATCAGCCCGGCAGGGATCGACCTACACTCAAAAAGCCGACGGACGACATGACAAAACCCACCTCGGCCGTTAACATGCACGCCGTCCGTCGCCGTGTCCTTGGCCAGACGACTGTCATTTGTCCCAGTAGCTCAATTGGATAGAGCATCCCCCTCCTAAGGGGAAGGTTGGCCGTTCGAACCGGCCCTGGGACACCATCTCCTTCAAGGCTTTCAGCTATCCTCCCTCTGCTCGGTACGGCATATCCGTGCCCCGAGCTGCGCAGTCCAGATTGACCTGCGCAATGCCCCCCGCTCAGAAGTCCACAGTTACGCCGGTGTAAAGCGCGCGCCCATCACCTGGAGAATGCAGGGATGCCTGTGCACCATCCGGGTCGTACCAGACGTATTCATAGTATCGGTCTGTAAGGTTTTTCAGTTGTAGGTCGACGCTGACGGACTGCGTCACCTTGTAGGTTGCACCCAGGTTCACCAGCACGTAGCCGCCATAGGTTCCTTTGGTGTTTTCCCGCTCCAGATAATAGTGAGTCTGGCCGTTCATCCAGGCGCTGAGCTGTAAGGCAGGTGTCACGTCATAGCTTATGCCTGCGTTGTAAAGGTGATGCGGGATGTGATCGATTTCCTGACCTTTGCTGTTAGGCAGCGTTGCGCTCGGCCGGAGTATTTTCGAGTACTGCCACGAGTACGCCATCCAAATTTCGGTGCGGTCGTCAGGGTGCAGGTTCATTTGCAAGTCATAGCCCCACCGCCGGGTTTCACCGACGTTATCGGACTCGCCGCTCGGGTCATTAAGCCTGCGACTGACTTCCCCAGAGGCCTCTTGCTGCCAATAGGCGACTCGCCCATCGACCCAGTCAGTCGGCGTGAACTTGATGCCCGTTTCCCAACCTTCGTTGATCGAAGGTGCCAGGTCAGTATCCCGGGGCGGAATTTTATAGGCCGCGGCTCCCGTGCCTACCTGAAAGGTGCGCCCCCAGTTCGCGTAGAAGCTGGCGACTTCCCATGGGGAATAGACAACGCTGATCTTCGGCTGCTTGATCAGCCCGTAATCGTTGATGTCGTAGTCGGCGCCGGTCATTTCGTTGCTGAAGTCACCCTGGATCTTGTCGACCCGATAGGCCGGTACGATCTTCAGTGACTCGAAAGGTTTGATCTCAGCTTGGATATAAGCGCCGTAGGTGTCGAAGTCGAACTGCTGATTGCGAGTGGTCGCCAGGCGTGCACGGTCTTTGGTGCGATAGCGTTCGCTCTTGTTTTGCTGTTGTTGTACGTCTGCACCACCTTCCAGGGCAAAATCGTATAGCCCGCTGACGTCCGGGCGCCAGGTCAATGACGTGAGGGCGCCGTATTGAGTCTCGTAGGTGTCGCGCTCCTGCTGCGAGCTTGTTTGCCAGTATTGCGTCCAGCGCCTGTCATCGAAGGTGTTGACGTAAGTCTTGGCTGACCAGGCGAGCGTATCAGCCAGGTCGGTATCGAAATGCAGGCTGACCTGGTTCATGCGCCGGGTGCCTTTATCCGTGGCATTGAAGCGGTTGGTCATCTCGGGGTGATGACGTGCATCGTCCTCAGCCAGATAGCCCGGCTCCAGAGCCTCGGTTTCGTAGTGACGAGCGATCAGGCCGATGCGGTAGCTGGCATCGTCGGGCGTATAGAACCATTTGCCTGACATTGAGAACTTGTCGGCTTCGGCATGATCCCGGTAGCCCTCGGACTTCTGATAGGCGAAGAAATAGTTTTGAGTCCAGTTGCTGCTTTCAATGCCTTTGGCGAGTTGGGCCTCCTGGGTATTGAAGTTGCCATAACGAAGCCGTGCTTTTGTGTAGTCGCCACCCGTGCGGGTCAGCATATTGACGTTGCCGGCGATGTTATTCAGGCCATAACGCGCATCGCTGGTGCCACGCACCACCTCGATGCTGTCCAGCTCCATGGGAAAAATCATGTCCATGTACGGCATGTTGCCGTCGTTGCTATTGCTTGGGATTCCGTCGATCAGCAATTTGACCGCATTCACTTCCCCTTCGCCGTTGAAGCCTCGCAAGGAGATCTTGCCGGAGGTGGTGCCTTGGTTGAACTCCGTAAGCATCACTCCCGGGGCGCGGCTGAACAGTTCCCAGCTGAAATTGACGGGCATCTTTTCGAGGATGTCTGCCCCCAGGATATCTACCGAGCTGAGGACGGTGCTGGTGCTCAATGGGCCGCTGGGCGCCGCTTGAACATTTACTGTGCCGAGGGTCAACGTTGAGTCTTCCACCTTGGTGACGTCAGCCAACGCGGAGCACAAGGGGCTTATTGCGAATAAACCAGCGGACATCATCGGCCACAGGGAACGGGGCACAGGCAAACGCTTTGCGTGACGCAAAGTCAATGGAGCAGGCATAGCACGCACTTCCTGATGATCAAGAAACTCTAAGGGCGTTCAGCGTCCTTCGCGGGCCGCTAAAAGGATTTAAAGAGAGCAGCACCGGACAATGTCGCGGTGTTGTGATCAGGCGAGGGGGGAGGCGCGTGGACTGAGGCTGGGCAAACGAATCCTTGGGTGCCGGGTTGGCAACTCTGGATTTTCGAGGGAGGTGTCGGGTGTGTACTGTGGCAGAAAATGCCGGTAGTAGTTGGAGGGTAATGCTGCCAGTCCGGCGTGGCCACAACAGCAGTCGCCGTGTTGCATGACCGATTTCGACTGAGGTACCTGTAAGGCATCGATCACTTTGCTGAATGCTTGAGGCAACGCGCTCGAGTTTCCACCCGAACAGAACCCGCCCCAGAGCATCAGGCGCGTGTCGGGCGTCTGCATCGCACGGCTCAAGGGCATGGCGAACAGGTTCAGCAAGACCGCCAGGCAGGCGATCCAGGGGCTGATGCGCTTCAACGAAGCCATAAATGAAATCGCCGTAAAGGGGCCACTATTTAGCCCGCTTTAACGGATGAAGTAAATTTTTCCAGGGTGCGCTATTTCGCCACAGGTGCTACATCTTTGCGGGCGCGTGATGTTAATCAGGGGCATTATCGCGGCCTATTCACGGCACCCCCCACATCCGTTTGATCAAGTGACAGCAGGGAGTAGGCGACCTTTGATGGATATTCAATTTTGCGGTAATGGCACGCGTGATAACCCGTCTATAGGTACATGCGATGAATACCGCGTGAGCGGCATTACCAGCATCGATGATCTGACCGGGGCTTATCGTAAGCTGGCTGACACCCATCCTGGTTTTAAGCCCTTATTCTCGCTTGATGATCTGTCCCAGGCCCGTTATACCTCAGGGCATGCGCGCAATAATCTGGGGATGGACGACGCATCGGCGCAGGACATCATCGGGTTGCCTCCAGCGTGCTTCGAGAAAGGTGAATACATCGGTTATCCGACGACGAAAGCGGAGTTTGCGATGTGCTTTCGCAATTTTACGAACCTGGTATCAGCCACGTCTTTTGAAGAGGCTTGCGCTCATGGCTTGACGCTTGATGAGCAGGCCCTGCAAGAATGGGTGGCCTACCAGGAAAATCCTGTTTCGCTACTGGATCAGCCGCTTTCAGCGCTTTTGGTGCCCGTTCAGCAGTCCTTTCAGACGCTCGCTGCTTTTCCGAACGGCTATTTCACTTGCGACCTGGACCCAGCGAAAAACCATGCGGTTGCGCGTCACTTCTCAGAATTACATGGCTATGAGCTGATGGGCGTCGGTGCCTCTTACATCGGCTTCATTCGTGCTGAGCCGCCCGATGTATCCCTGGCTGACCGCGTTGCGAAGGATTTTTGTGCGCTCTACAACACTGGCGATGAAAGCCTGCCAGCACGGGTTCGTGCAGTCACAGAGGCGATTTCCGGTCGCACGCACCTGTGGTTGCGTTACGTGGAGTGACGCTTTGTGAAAGCCATAAGCCCTGACGGTCGAGCATTTTCGATACTTTGTCGAACCTTGTCGGTGTTCAGGGTTCTCAGCACGTGCGCGGTGTATTTATCTCAACTTATGTACCTTGCAAGCGGTCGGGCAGCGTCTGAGCTACTACGCACAATAATCCCCGGAAACAGCGAATGTTGCCTGTCCGGACCCGGCCACCCCGGACTATCATGCCGATAGCCCTACCTCTCACTGCAAGGAGCCGCTCGGAACGCCGATGCGCCAAATCTGGAAATCTTTTCGAGCCCTTTATTTCGCCTCTTTGATGATGCTGATCGGCTCCGGCTTGCTCAGTACCTACCTGGCGTTGCGCCTGGCGGCCGACCATGTCGACAGCCTGTGGGTGGGTGCGCTGATGGCGGCCAACTATTTTGGCCTGGTGCTGGGAGGCAAGATCGGGCACCGCCTGATTGCCCGGGTCGGGCATATCCGCGCCTATGCCACCTGTGCTGGCATTGTCGGCGCGGCGGTGTTGGGCCATGGCCTGGTCGACTGGCTGCCGGCCTGGATTGTGCTGCGGATCATCGTAGGCCTGGGGATGATGTGCCAGTACATGGTGATCGAAAGCTGGCTCAATGAGCAGGCCGACGTCAAGCAGCGTGGGGTGGTGTTCAGCGGCTACATGATTGCGTCCTACCTGGGCCTGGTGCTCGGTCAACTGATCCTGGTCATGCACCCCCAGCTTGGCCTTGAATTGCTGATGCTGGTCGCGCTGTGTTTTGCCCTGTGCCTGGTGCCGGTGGCCATGACCCAGCGTATTCACCCGGCACCGCTGCATCCGGCGCCGATGGAGCCGCGCTTCTTTATCAAGCGCGTGCCGCAGTCACTGAGTACTGTGCTGGGGTCGGGCTTGATTGTCGGTTCTTTCTACGGTCTGGCGCCGCTCTATGCGTCGCAGCAAGGGCTCAGCACCGAGCAGGTCGGCTTGTTCATGGGTAGCTGCATTTTTGCCGGCCTGCTGGTGCAATGGCCGCTTGGCTGGTTGTCGGATCGGTATGACCGGGCGCTGCTGATCCGCTGTTTTGCCTTGTGCCTCGCGGTGGCGGCGTTGCCGCTGGCCATCATGTCCAAAGTCCCGCTGGAAGTGCTGTTTGTCGCTGGGTTCTTGTGCTCGCTGGTGCAGTTTTGCCTGTACCCGTTGGCCGTGGCGTTTTCCAATGACCACGTCGAAGGTGATCGTCGGGTCTCCCTGACAGCGATGCTGCTGGTGACCTACGGTGTCGGCGCCAGCATCGGGCCTTTGTTGGCGGGCGTGGTGATGAAGCTCTTTGGCAGCCAGATGCTGTACGCGTTCTTCAGTCTGTGCGCGGTGATCCTGGTATGGCGTATCCGCCCGAAAGCCGTGACCAACCTGCACCAAGTGGAAGATGCGCCACTGCATCACGTGGCGATGCCTGACAGTATGTCCAGCTCACCGCTGGTCGCTGCCCTGGACCCGCGGGTTGATGAGCAGGTGGTGCAAGAGCAGATGCAAAACACCGTTCCCGACCCGGAGCCGGAGACCGAGCCGCAACCACCGACGGGTGAGCCGCCCTTTGAGGGACCGCCGGAGCCGCTGGGGCCCGAAGAGCATCCGCATGACTTGAGCAGGGCGCGTCCCTGAAAGCAAAAACGGGCAGATCCCTCAAGGATCTGCCCGTTTTTTATGGCGGTTGTTAAGCCTTAAAAATCGTCGTCTTTGTCGAAGCGCCGTGCTTCACGTTGGAGCTGGTATACAAAACGCTCGACCTGACGCTGCACCAAACCAGTCATGTTATGGAAGCGCACGCCGGCGAAGGTGGTGTTGATCCTTTCTTCGAAATGCAGATAACGCAGTTCGACCGAGGTGGTCATGCTGCCAAAGGGCAGTGCCGCGATAAACCGATCGTAGACCTGGCCCAGTTGCAAGCGCTCGGAAATGTCGCCTTCAAAACGCAGTTTGCAGCCGGTAGCGGAAATATCCAGCAGCTTGCCGTTGACCGGCGCCTGGAGTTTCTCGCCGCCCAATTCGATGTTGATCAGTTGCGCCAGCTTCAACGCGGCGCGAAAGGCATTGCGCCGTTGATGGTAGACCACCTCGTCAGGCAGGCCGCCGGTGTAAATACGGTGGCCGTCCTTTTCGCTTACGGTAAGCGTACCGTTGCTTTCCCATGCGATACGCACACCGTCATGGAAACCTTCAATGCGGAACGGTTCGCCATTTTCGAGGTGGCGTTCACCGTCGCGGGGGATCATTTCATCCAGGGCCAGGGTACCGCCGTCCCGATTGACGTCCACCAAGTAGCTCTGGAAGCGTTGGCTGCGTTCATGGAAGGTAATGATCAGCGGGTCATGGCTTTCTTGCAGCATCCGCAAGGTGCTGGCGATTTCCAGAGGGGTGGTGAGGACCTTGGGTGGCTGCGGGGCATCTTCCGCATTAAGGGCGTTGAACACGGTTCTTCCATCTCCAGACAAAATACGACTACACGCAAGAGCAGGCATTCTGCCAGTATGTTGCGCGCCTTGGATAGGCCGCGCTGTAAACGGGCGTCAGGCTTGGCTGCGGGTGCTTGGCTTGACCAGGCGCGAGGTGGAGCCTTGCGCGTTATATAGCGCCGGAGGCTCACCGCCGTGAAGTATACGCAACTGGTTGGCGGTCGTAGCTTGCTGAAGCTGGATCGACTGACCGTTGAGCCGGTTGGCTTCCTGGCACAAGGAGAGCAATTGATTGAGTTCTTTGCTCTGGGCCAGTAATTGGTCGCCGACCGAGGAGTGGCTGGCCAGCTGCGCCAGGCCGTCCTGGTCGGCGGGCAGGCCCAGGCTGATGAGGATCTGACTGCGTTTTTTGCCGTGCTGTTCCAGCAGGACAATCAACGACTGTTTGCGCGCCAGAATTTCTTCCAGCAAGGGCATATCGCGGCCGTAGAGGGCCAGGGATTCTTCCCTGAGCAGCTCTAGCAACTGTTGCGTCGGCGCTAGATCATCAATGATTAGCTGAAGCAGATTTTCGTCGTGATGCATGGCTGGCCTTGGGTTTTAAGCGTCCAAAAGCCCGGCGCAGGCCTTTGCCTAGCGCTCGGCTTCGAAGTTAAGCAGCTTGCTGGCTACACGGTTGCTGTCGACTTTATAGCTGCCATCGGCGATTGCCTGTTTCAATTCAGCCACACGGGCTTTATTGACCACCGGTTGATCGCGCAGCGAGTCAGTGACCTTCTGCAACTGTTGAGCCTCATTGCTCAGGTGTACGGATTCCCCGCTCTGGCTGGCGCTGGCCTGTTCTGCCTTGGCTGGCAGTGGCTGGGCCTTGGCTTCCACGCTTTCCTTGGAGCGCGTAGTGCCTGCCGTTGATGGGGCGTTATTCAAACGACTGAAATCGATGACCATGATAAAAAACCTCTGGGTATTTGGACGCTTGCCATGTTTTCGGCAATACCCGGATTAACTTTAGGCGCGAATGACAATAAATCTCCGCACGGAACATCTCGTGCACAGTGTAGAAAAAGCTAGCGTCCACTACCAGCAATCTATAAAGCGACCTCGACTTGCCCCGGCGCCGTTACCCTGGCCCTGATTACCCGGTTGGAATTGAGGTTCTTGACGCGTATCTGTTCACTCATACCGCCGTTGGACAAGGCTTCCCCCGGCATTTTTACCTGCAGTGCACCACTGCTGGCGGAAATGACCACCTGTTCGCCTTTGCGAATCACCTCTGCCTGCTCAAGATGCACCAGCGTGATCACCTGGTCAGTGACCACTGGTCGGGTCAATTTCTGCCCGATGGCCTGATCGAGGGACGTCAGGTAGCCCTGACTGATCATGCTGATGTCGCGCTCGCGCAACACAACGTCCTCGAAACCGATGATGCCGGTGCGTTTGAGTGGGCGGGCCACCACCACCACATCGCGAAACAACTTGACCTGGGCCGGCACGAACACGGTCCAGGGCGAGGCGCCGTCGCAGCGAACCTTGACCGTCACGCGGCCGATGGGCTGTGCCGGGCTTTCCAGGGTGGCTGTCAATTCCTTGTCGCACATTGGCATGCGCAAACGCGGGTCCAACTGGTTGACCTGGATTTCATAACGCCCTGGCGTCTGGGTGGTCGCCAGATAATCTTCTACAGTGAACTCAAGAAAGCCTTGAGTGACGCCGATAAGTAGATCAGGCAGGGTGACGTTATCTGCGCGGGCTGTGGCGCTCAGGCCCAAGGCGAGGGCGAGTATCGCCATCGGTGTGCAGAACAATCTGCAAAACCGTGTAGGGTTGGAGCGTCGGGAAACCGTCGTTTTAATGTCCATAATCAATAAATAGCAAAGCTCGTGCCGTTTAGCGTTGGGTGCGCGTCGCACCCTCAAAGGTTTTAGCGTAGGAGTCTGGGCATGGCAGGAGTAATGGATTCAGTAAACCAGCGCACACAGCTGGTAGGGCAGAATCGCCTGGAGTTGTTGCTTTTTCGCTTGGATGGCAAACAGCTGTATGGCATCAACGTGTTCAAGGTGCGGGAAGTGCTGCAATGCCCCAAGCTGACGATCATGCCCAAGTCCAGCCCGGTGGTGTGCGGCGTTGCCAATATCCGTGGCGCGACGATCCCGATTCTTGATCTGGCCCTGGCCACCAGTTCTGCAGGTTTGCAGGATCGCCAGAATCCATTCGTGATCATCACCGAGTACAACACCAAGACCCAGGGTTTCCTGGTGCGCTCGGTGGAACGCATCGTCAACATGAATTGGGAGGAGATCCATCCGCCGCCCAAGGGCACGGGTCGCGATCATTACCTCACGGCAGTGACGCGGGTAGATAACCAGTTGGTCGAAATCATCGACGTGGAAAAAATCCTCGCCGAAGTGGCACCCACCTCGGAATCGATTTCCGTGGGTGTCGTGGACGCTGAAACTGCGCACAAGGCAGTCTCCCTGCGCGTGTTGACGGTGGACGACTCTTCTGTGGCACGTAAACAGGTGACCCGTTGCCTGCAAACCGTCGGCGTGGAAGTGGTGGCTCTCAACGATGGTCGCCAGGCGTTGGATTACCTGCGCAAGCTGGTGGATGACGGCAAGAAGCCGGAGGAAGAATTCTTGATGATGATCTCCGACATCGAGATGCCGGAAATGGACGGCTACACCCTCACGGCCGAGATACGCAACGATCCACGCATGCAAAAATTACATATCATCCTGCATACTTCGTTGTCGGGTGTATTCAACCAGGCAATGGTCAAGAAGGTCGGTGCCGATGACTTCCTGGCCAAATTCCGCCCCGATGACCTGGCATCCCGGGTCGTCGAGCGGATCAAAGCAGCAGATCAAGGCTAGGGGCTTTTTCCCTGGCGATCACACGATTTAAGAGGCGGTATCAGTGTCTACAGGTAATTTGGATTTTGAACAGTTCCGGGTCTTCCTGGAAAAGGCCTGTGGCATATTGCTTGGTGAAAACAAGCAGTATCTGGTATCCAGCCGTCTCAACAAACTGATGGAGCAGCAGGGCATCAAGTCGTTGGGTGAGCTGGTCCAGCGCATCCAGGGCCAGCCGCGCAGCGGGCTCAAGGAAATGGTGGTCGATGCAATGACCACCAACGAAACCCTGTGGTTTCGCGACACCTACCCCTTTGAAGTGCTCAAGAGCAAAGTGCTGCCGGAGGCCATCAAGGCCAGCCCGGGCCAGCGCCTGCGCATCTGGTCGGCGGCGTGCTCCTCGGGGCAGGAGCCGTACTCGATCTCGATGTCCATCGATGAGTTCGAGCGGACCAACATGGGCCAGCTGAAGGCCGGGGCGCAAATCGTGGCCACTGACCTGTCCGGCACCATGCTCACCAACTGCAAGACCGGCGAGTACGACAGCCTGGCCCTGGGCCGTGGCTTGTCCCCGGAGCGCCTGCAACGTTTCTTCGACCCGAAAGGGGCAGGACGTTGGGCGATCAAGGCGCCGATCAAGAACCGTGTGGAATTTCGCTCGTTCAACCTGCTCGACAGCTACGCCAGCCTGGGCAAGTTCGACATGGTGTTCTGCCGCAACGTGTTGATCTACTTCTCCGCTGAAGTGAAGAAGGACATCCTGCTGCGCATCCACGGTACGCTCAAGCGGGGCGGCTATCTGTTCCTCGGTGCATCCGAAGCGCTGAACGGTTTGCCGGATCATTACCAGATGGTGCAGTGCAGCCCTGGGATCATCTACCAGGCTAAATAGTACGCAAATCTAAAGGTGGGAGCGGGCAAGCCCGCTCCCACTTTTTTTTTGCGGCAATTCTCCCAATAGCGGCAACCCTCCATTGCCGCTTTACTGGCGCCACGCGGAAACCCCTTGCCGCTTTTCTGGCATTGCCGCCGGCAACCGCCCCGCAAACCCTTGATATATGGGCCTGCGCAAGATTGGCATGCACCTTGCTATAACCTTGTTAACGAAAAGCAGGTCAGCCTAAAGGTTTCCGCCATGAGCATCAGCTTCGATAAAGCGCTCGGTATCCACGAACAAGCCCTGGGCTTCCGCGCCCAGCGTGCCGAAGTCCTGGCCAACAACATTGCCAACGCCGACACCCCGAACTACAAGGCTCGGGATCTGGACTTCTCCGCCGTGCTCGCCGCACAGCAGGACAAGACCAAAAACGGCACCTTCGCCTTGAACATGACCAACAGCCGTCATATTGAAGCGCAAGGCCTGAGCAATGGTGACGAGTCGTTGCTGTATCGCACGCCGATGCAGCCGTCGATCGACCAGAACACCGTCGACGCCCAGCTGGAGCAATCGGCCTATGCCGAGAACTCGGTGAACTTTCAAGCCAGCTTCACCCTGCTTAACAGCAAATTCAAAGGGCTGATGTCAGCCCTGCGTGGAGAGTAAGCCATGTCCCTGTCCAGTGTTTTCAATATTGCCGGCAGTGGCATGAGCGCGCAGACCACGCGTTTGAACACCGTCGCCAGTAACATCGCCAACGCCGAGACCGTGTCTTCGAGCATTGACCAGACCTACCGTGCCCGTCACCCGGTGTTCGCCACCATGTTCCAGGGTGGCCAGGCTGGCGGCAGCGATTCGCTGTTCCAGGACCAGGGTAATGCCGGTTCTGGCGTCCAGGTGCTTGGTGTGGTCGAAGACCAGAGCAACCTTGAAGCCCGCTACGAACCCAACCATCCCGCCGCGAACGAAAAGGGTTATGTCTACTACCCCAACGTCAACGTGGTTGAGGAAATGGCCGACATGATTTCCGCCAGCCGTTCGTTCCAGACCAATGCGGAAATGATGAACACCGCCAAAACCATGATGCAGAAGGTCCTGACCCTGGGTCAGTGATAAGGGGCGCCAAATAATGGCCATCGTTGATACGAGTAACAACACGGCAGTCCAGGACCTTTTCAACTCCAAGGTCAAGACCGCGACAGACAACAGCAGCGTCGGCGATGCAGCCAAGACGGCAACGGGCAGCCAGTCGCTGGGCAAGGATGCGTTCCTGCAACTGCTGGTGACCCAACTGAAAAACCAGGACCCGTTGTCGCCGCAAGACAACGGCGCGTTCGTGGCCCAGTTGGCGCAGTTCAGCAGCCTGGAAGGCATCAACACCCTGAACGACTCGGTGAACAACATCTCGAGCAACTTCAGCTCGTCGCAAGCTTTGCAGGCATCGTCGCTGGTAGGGCGTTCGATCATCACCCAGACCGACAAGGCGCTGGTGGACACCAGCAAGAGCATGACCGGTTCGGTTGCAGTGACTGCGGCGACAGGCAACGTCGCCATCAAGATCACCGACAAAGACGGCAACGTGGTGCGCACCATTGACATGGGCGCCCAGAGTGCAGGCAACTCCGACTTTATCTGGGATGGCAAGAATGACAACGGTGAGGTCGCCCCAGCGGGCACTTACACCTTCGCGGCCACTACCAAGAATGACAAGGGCGACGCGGTTGCCTTGGCAACTTCGCTGCCAGCAACGGTAACCAGCGTGACGTTGAGCAAGACCGGCGGCGAAATGCTGCTGAACCTTGCCGGCGGCATGGGCAGCGTCAGGCTGTCGCAAATCCAGACTATCGGTACATAGAGCCGGCTAACTACGGCAGAGGGAGAGAAACATGTCTTTTAATATCGGCCTTAGCGGCCTCTATGCGGCCAACAAACAACTGGACGTGACCGGCAACAACATCGCCAACGTCGCGACCACTGGCTTCAAGTCGTCCCGTGCAGAGTTCGCGGACATCTACGCGGCCTCCAAGCTGGGCACCGGCCAGAACAGCATCGGCAACGGCGTGAACCTGGCGGCTGTGTCCCAGCAGTTCACCCAGGGTGACGTCAACAACAGCGGCGGCGTACTGGACATGGCGATCCAGGGCGGTGGCTTCTTCGTTCAGAAGGGCAGCGACGGCTCGCTGGAGTACACCCGCAGCGGTGCCTTCCGTGCCGACAAAGACGGCTATATCACCAACAATACCGGCACTTCGCGCTTGCAAGGCTACGCCGCGGACGCGGACGGCAACATCGTCAAGGGCGGCTTGACCGACCTGCAACTGAACCTGTCGTACCTGCCACCCAAGGCGTCCACCAAGGTGGATTCCACCAGTAACCTGAACTCGTCGTCGCCGGTGATCGACCAGGTTACCAAGCTGTTTGATCCTACTGATACGAGCACCTTCACCACCCAGAACAGCACCACGTTGTATGACGCCCAGGGTAACTCCCACGAAATGGTGCAGTACATGGTGAAATCGGACGCCAACGAGTGGAAGGCTTACACGTTGATCGACGGCCGTAACCTGGATGGCTCTAAGCCTACAACCACCGGCGCCACCGCCCCCGTGCCGGCGACCTATACCTTTGACGGTGCCGGTAAGCTTCTGGGGGTCACCGGTACAGGTGTGGTCGGCACGACCCTGACACTCACGGGTTGGGTCCCGGGTACGGTGACCAACGGTACATGGGCGCCAAACAACGCTACAGCGCCGGATATTGCCGTCAATCTGGGCAATGTCACCCAGTACAACTCGGCCAGTTACCGCAACCCGCCGACCACCGATGGTTACGCTACCGGGCAGATCACCGGCCTGAAAATCGACGGCAGCGGCGTATTGTTCGCCACGTTCAGCAACCAGCAGAGCAAGGCCATCGGCCAGATCTCCCTGGCCAGCTTCAACAACGAACAAGGTTTGCAGCCGTCGGGCGGCACCACTTGGAGAGAGACCTTCGCCTCCGGTCAACCGGGTTACGACACTCCGCAATCCGGTACCCTGGGTTCGATCGTGGCCAACTCCCTGGAGAACTCCAACGTCAACCTGACCAACGAGTTGGTGGACCTGATCAAGGCCCAGAGCAACTACCAGGCGAACGCCAAGACCATCTCCACCCAGAGCACCATCATGCAGACCATCATTCAGATGACGTGATGCAGTCGTGCTCCATAAGAAGCCCCTCGTAAGAGTAATGCTGTTCACTTAAGCATTTGAGCTCACGTCGAAGCTCCTAGAAAATCCGATGCCAGATATCTGGCATCGGATTTTTTATGTCTGTTCAGCAGCACCTGCTAGACCTCAGCGACCTTTTCAACTTTTCTGACCTGAGTACCTTCACTCAAAATATCCCCGTTGAGTGGGTGGCATCTGCGTTGGATCTCTCCAGTCAGGCAACTATCAGGCGCCGTCGTTTGCCTGCCGATCAAGTGCTCTGGCTTGTGCTTGGCATGGCGCTGTTTCGCGACGAACCGGTGCACGAGGTCGCGAGGCGGCTCAACATCTGCGCCCAAGGCTTGGCAACCG
>NZ_CAXAQI010000027.1:0-45928 GCF_963970695.1 Pseudomonas sp. EL_65y_Pfl1_R83
AAGAAGCCGTGATCGGCAGATGCGCGCCTTGGAACGCAAGGCACGCAAACTGGGATTGCAGCTGGTTAAAGCGGCTTAAATTTTAAGAGCAAAAACAATGAGTTAATTTTTGTTTGATAAGAGCGGGCTTGCTCGCTCCCACAGTAGTTTGGGGATACTCTGGGGGTTAGTGGACGACCCAGCTCAGGAGCCATAGGCCGAGCAGTAGCCAGATGATGCCCATGATGACCGAGGCGCGCATGAAGGCGCGTACGGCTGAATACAGGAATAGCAGGCCGACGATCAGGGTGATGATGCTGATGATCGAGGTGTCCATGCCCAAGGTGCGGGACAGGCCTTCGACGAAGTTGCCGCCGGCGTTGCTCAGGGCACCGAACAGGCCGCTGAGGCCGTCGACGATAAAGCGGATGATGGAACCGAGCGCCTGGCCCAGCCATTCGAAAAAGCTTTCTACCTGCATGTGTGTGTCCTGATGAAGAGTTGGGCGTATCCGTGTCTTTGGTTGTTATTGCGACTGGCTAGTTCCCTACAAGCATAGAGGTTTGCTCGGTTGAATTTGCGATTAAGTTGCGTCATTTGCGGGTGTACGCTCCCACATTTACTGCGCTGGGCTCTGGGGGCAGTGGTGTTGGTGGTGGTGTTGTTGTGGGGAGCGGATCGGGTTTGGCCGTTGCCGTTGCCTCAGGATGATTTGGCGCGGGTGGTGTTGGCTGAGGATGGCACGCCGTTGTGGCGGTTTGCCGATGCGAATGGGGTGTGGCGCTATCCAGTGCAAACCAGCGAAGTGTCGCCGTATTACCTGGATGCGTTGCTCACCTATGAAGACCGTTGGTTCTATCAGCATCCCGGCGTAAACCCACTGGCGCTGGTGCGGGCGACTTGGCAGAACTTGACCGGGGCGCGCGTGGTGTCGGGGGGCAGTACGTTGTCGATGCAGGTGGCGCGGTTGTTGGATCCGCATTCGCGCACCTTCCACGGCAAGTTGCGCCAGTTGTGGCGCACGGCGCAGTTGGAATGGCACCTGTCCAAGGAGGAGATCCTCAACCTCTACCTGAACCGCGCACCGTTTGGCGGAACATTGCAGGGCGTGGCGGCGGCCAGTTGGGCGTATCTGGGCAAGTCTCCATCAGAATTGACCCATGCCGAAGCCGCCTTGCTCGCGGTTTTGCCCCAGGCACCCAGCCGTTTGCGCCCGGACCGTCACCCGCAGCGTGCCCAGGAAGCGCGCGACAAGGTGCTGCGTCGTCTTGCCGAGTTCAAGGTGTGGCCGCAAGCCGCCGTCGATGAAGCCCTGCAGGAACCGCTGCTGCTCGCCCCGCGGCGGGAGCCGAGCTTGGCGCCCCTGCTCGCGCGTCGCCTGAACCGCCCCGACAGCCCGCCGCTGATCCGCACCACTCTCGATGCCACCCTGCAACGCCGCCTCGAAGACCTGCTGTTGGGTTGGCGTGCACGCTTGCCGGAGCACACCTCCGCCGCGATCCTGGTGGTGGAGGAAGAAACCATGGCGGTACGCGCCTACCTAGGCTCGGTGGACATCAATGATGCCAAGCGTTTTGGCCATGTGGACATGATCCGCGCACTGCGTTCGCCGGGCTCCACCTTGAAACCCTTTCTCTACGGCATGGCCCTTGATGACGGGCTGATTCACTCTGAGTCCCTGCTGCAGGACGTGCCGCGGCGTTACGGGGATTACCGGCCGGGCAATTTCTCCCTGGGTTTTACCGGCGCAGTGCCGGCGAGTACGGCGCTGTCCAGTTCGCTCAACCTGCCGGCGGTACAGTTGCTGGAAGCCTATGGGCCGAAGCGGTTCGCCGCCGAGATGCGTATTGGCGGCGTGCCTTTGGCGTTGCCGGCGTTGGCCGAGCCGAACCTGGCCTTGATCCTGGGCGGCGCAGGCAGCCGTCTGGAAGATCTGGTGAGCGGCTATAGCGCCTTCGCCCGGAACGGCAGGAGTGCAACTATTCGATTACAGCCGGACGATACGCTTAGGGAGCGACCATTACTGTCGCCAGGGTCCGCCTGGATTGTGCGGCGCATCCTCAGCGGCCAGGCGCGTCCCGACCGCGACCCGCGGGCCGAGCTGGTGCAGCGCCCGATGCTGGCCTGGAAGACTGGCACCAGCTACGGCTTTCGTGATGCCTGGGCGATTGGGGTGGGGCCGCGTTACTTGATCGGCGTGTGGATCGGCCGCCCGGACGGCACACCGGTGCCGGGCCAGTTCGGGCTGGCCTCGGCGGCGCCGTTGATGTTGCAGGTGCACGATGTACTGAGCAACCGCGACAGCCAGCGCGGCATCAGCGCGCCGGTCAACCCGGTGCCTGCCAATGTCGGCGTGGCAGCGATCTGTTGGCCACTAGGCCAGCCCATGAGCCGCAGCGACCCCAATTGCCGCCGCCAGCGCTTCGCCTGGACGCTGGACAACACCACGCCGCCGACCTTGCAGGCACTGGACCAACCGTTGAGCGTGGGCCTGATGGAAAGCGTATGGGTCAATGCCAAAGGCTCGCGGGTCGACGCCCATTGCCCGGGGGCAGAGCCGAAAAACATCGCCCTGTGGCCTGCGCCCTTGGAACCCTGGCTGCCAAGGGCCGAACGCCGCGAAGCACGCATCCCGCCCGCTGACTCCGATTGCCCGCCACCGGCGCTGGCCGCGTCTTCACCGCTGTCGATCGTTGGCGTACGCGAGGGCGACCAACTGCGCCTGCCCGCCGCCAGCCAGCAAACCTTGCGCCTGAAAATCTCCGCCCTCGGCGGCAGTGGTCGGCGCTGGTGGTTCCTCAACGGCGCGCCACTGGGCGACAGCGCCAACCAGGACTTCATCAACGCCAGCTTCGAACACCTGGGCCGCTACCAACTCAGCGTCCTCGACGAAGCCGGCCAAACCGCCCGCCTAGAATTCAGCGTCATCGACTAGAGCCTCATCGCAGGCAAGCCTACATTTTGATTTGCAAACCCATTCCAATGTGGGAGCTGGCTTCCCTGCGAAGGCGTCCTCGAACACACCACAGATTCACTTGCCTTAACCGCCAATCCCCCCGAAGCTACCCATCTTCAGGAGCCCCCGCATGAACCTCGAACACCTCACCGAACGCCTGCACCGCATTCGCGATACAAATAATTGGAAACAATTCCACAGCCCAAAAAACCTGGCCATGGCCGCCAGCGTAGAAATGGCTGAACTGGTGGAAATCTTCCAATGGCTGAGCGAAGACCAATCGCGCCAGCTCCCGGCTGAGAAACTCGCCCACGCCGGCCAGGAAGTCGGCGATATTGTGCTGTACCTGCTGTTGCTGTGCAGCGAACTGGGCCTGGACATGAACGAGGTGGTGCGCGCCAAATTGGCCGACAGCGAACGGCGGTTTGCCCATGAGTGATCGTCATTTCGACCAACTGGCCACGCGCTTTGCCGAAAAAATCTACGGCGGTGCCAAAGGCGCGATTCGCCTGGCGGTGCTCCAGGCCGACCTCACCGAAGCCCTGCCCAAACGCCCCTTGCGCGTTCTGGATATCGGCGCAGGCCTGGGCCACATGTCGCTGTGGCTGGCGGAGCAAGGCCATCAGGTCACCCTGGCCGAACCTGCCGAACCGATGCTCGCCGGCGCCCGCCAACGTTTTGCCGACGCCGGGCAGACCGCGACCTTTATTCATGCGCCCTGGCAAGACCTGCTCGGCCAACTCACCGAACCCTACGACCTGGTGCTGTGCCACGCCGTGTTGGAATGGCTGGCCGAACCTCATGCGATCCTGCCGGTGCTGCATCAGCTCACGCTGCCTGGCGGCTGGTTGTCGTTGGCGTTCTACAACCGCGATGCGCTGATTTACCGCAACCTGCTCAAAGGCCACTTCCGCAAAATGCGCAAGAACGACATGGCCGGCGAAAAGCAGAGCCTCACCCCGCAGCAGCCGCTCGACCCACGTGAATTGGCGGCGCAACTCGAAGGCCTTTGGCAGGTCGAAAGCCAAAGTGGCGTTCGCGTATTCCACGACTATATGCCGGTGGAATTCCAGGCCCGCGCGGATTTGCAGGGCCTTTTGGAGATGGAACTCGCTCACCGTCGTCACCCAAGCTTTGCCGGACTTGGGCGTTATTTGCACTGGGTCTGCCGTCCGGTTTAAACGGCCCAGTCTGCGGAGGTCGAAATGCGTCGTCTCTGTTTGATCCTGTTATCTCTCGGCTTGGGTGCGTGTTCGAGCCCCAACCCTTATGTCTCCGCTTCGGCGCCGATTCCACCGGCGCCGCCGCAGGCAGCCAATACCTTTGATGCCAGCGCCTATCCCGCGCCCGTGCGCGACTACGGCGCCTACCGCAACTGGGCGTGGCGCAATGGCCAGCTCCCGGCGGGCACGGCCTGGGCGGATTCGGCGCAAATTGCCGAAGCGGTCAGCGGCGCGCTTGACCAGCGCGGTCTGCGTCCCTTGCACGACAACCGCCCGGCAGACCTGCTGGTGAGCGCCGATGTGCGCCAGGAAAAGCGCCTCAAGCAGGTCCCGGATGATTATGGCTACGGTTACGGCGGCTACAACCGCTATGGCAATGGCTATGGCATGTACAACTCGGTGCCGATCGTACGCACCTATGAAGTCCAGGTCGTGGTGGTGCGCGTCAATCTATTCGATGCCCGCACGGGGCAGCCGGTGTGGAGTGCCAGCGCGGAAACGGGCAGCCAGGGCAGCCTCAGTGAACGGGGAGATGCCTTGCGCCAGGCGGTGCAAAAGGCAATGACGGCGTATCCTCCCAGTTAACAGCTATTCTCATCCTGAGCGCGGGTCGCTTTTTGGAGAAAACCCATGTTTTGTCGTATCGCTATGCTCGCTGTTGTCATGTTGCTGGGCGGTTGCCAGACCAGTCAGGTCAACCACGATTTTGACGCCAGCCGTGATTTTGGCGCCTACCGCAGTTGGGCCTGGAAAGACCCGGCCTTGCAATATCGCCCGGATGACCCGCGCATCAAGAGCGACCTCACCGAACAGCGCATCCGTCAGGCGGTGGGCGAACAACTCGACCAACGCGGCCTGCGCTCAGCGGCACCGGGCAGCAAGGCCGACTTGAACGTACAGGCCTACCTGATCGTCGAAGACCGCCAGCAACAAGTCACCACCAACTATGGCGGCGCATGGGGCGGCCCATGGAACGGCTATTGGGGCGCGCCGATGTACAATGAAACCCGCAACATCACCTACAAAGTCGCCACCCTCCAGATCGACCTGCTCGACGGCAAAGACGGCAAACTGGTCTGGCGCGGCAGCGACGAACAAATGATGGCCAACTCGCCCAGCCCGCAGGACCGCAACAACGCCATCCGCACCACGATCACCCGAATCCTCTCCAGCTACCCACCCCACTAAAACCACCGCTGAACCCTGTGGGAGCTGGCTTGCCTGCGACAGCATCACCTCGGGGAATCTGAAAAACCGAGGTGCCTGCATCGCGGGCAAGCCCGGCTCCCGCACAAGCCAGCCCCCACATTGATTTGTGGCGACTGGCCAGCCCTTGTCTACACTCAATACCAACTAAGGAGAGTAAGCGCTAAGGAGTGCCTGATGTCTCCCCGACTTGGTTCCCGTCAGCGTGGTGCGATTGGCCTGATGGCTGCGGGCACCCTCGCAGTGGCCCTGGTGTTCATGCTGCTCGCGGTAGACAGCGGCCGCCTCCACCTGGAAAAGCGCAAATTGCAATCCATCGCCGACACCTCGGCCCTAGAAGCCGCCAGCCGTGGTGGCCTGTGCACGCCCACCACCAGCGCCAATGACTACGCCAAGGAAAACGCCACGCGCAACGGCTTCACCGTGGTCGCCGGCGACAACAGCCGTGGCCTGGCCGTGACCTGCGGCACATTGACCACCAATGCCAGCAATATCCGTGTATTCACCGCAGACGCCACCAAAAACGATGCCGTGCGTGTGGTGGCCACGCGTAGCGTGATGACCAGCATTGCCGGTGGGATCTGGAGCATGTTCAGCGGCGGGCCAATGTCCACCCAGATGATCTTGAGTGCCACCGCCGTTGCTGCATATGCGCCACCGGTGGCGCAGCTGACGATTCGCAGCAGCCTAGGAACGGTCGATGCCAGTAAATCTCCTATATTGAACATGGTCATCGGCAATCTTTTGGGCGGCAACCTGTCCCTGACGGCGGCGGCCTGGAACGGCTTTTTGACGACGAACGTTAATCTGCTCAGCTACTTGGATCAGTTGGCGATTGAATTGAATGTCAAGGCAGGTGACTACGATGCATTGCTCAACACCGCTGTGTCCGCCAGCCAGTTGATCGAAGCCGCGGTAAAGGTGCTGCAAAAAAATGGCTCGGTGGCCACGGCGATCATTAACGACGTGATTTCAGTGAAAGCAATCGCGCCCACCACACAGCTGTTGAAGGTCGGAGACCTGCTGAAGGTCGCCACTGGAACACCGGCCGCTGCCTTGAATACCAGCGTGCAGTTGTTTCAACTGCTTGAGACTGTGGCGCAACTGTCCAATAGCAAGAGCGCGGTGAGTGCCGCAACGCAGGTGAATATTCCACTGGTGGGCAATGTCTCGATCCAGACCAAAGTCATCAAGCCGCCGCAACTGTCGGCGATTGGCAATCCCGCAAAGGCCAAGGCCGGACTCCTGAATAACCCGCAGACAGATCAGATTTTTGTACGAACCGCCCAAGTGCGCACTTTGGTCACCATTGATGCGCCGGTAATCAAGATGGTTTCTGGGGTTTCACCGATTCTGACCGGGCTTGCGACGCCAGTGTCAAAGGTGGTCGGCGGTTTGTTGAACCTGAACCTTGTTGATACGGTGGCCGGTGTCGTGTGCTTATTGGGGTGCAATCTCACTGACGTGGATATCACCCAGCCCTTGAGCATCTATATCGAGGCGGCCAGTGCGCAAAGCCATGTAACCGACTTCAGTTGCGCCACACCGGCCACTAAGTCTTTGACGGTGCAGGCCACCACCACACTCGCTACCCTGGGCGTTGGTTATGTGGATCCGGTGGCGGCATTTTCATCGTCTGCGCCTGTCAACGTGCAGCCAGTGAGGCTGATCGACTTTGGCCAGCGCTTTTGCCTGCTGACACTGGTTTGCGGTCCGCGCACAGCAGGCGTCGGCGGCGGCTTGAATCTGAGAGCGTTGTCCACGGTGGGCGCGCAGACTAATACGTTGCTGTTTTCTCCGGTGAATGACATCAACGCGGCGACGATCTATAAAAGCCCACCTGGCACCGCCAATATCGTCAGTAGCCTGGGGGCTACGTTGAACGGTCTAGAGGTCACCTACGTACCGCCCAGCGGCAGCACACCCGGTGCGGCGAACGGCACTGTCACAAGTGCTATGGCTACCATCATCAGTTCGGTGATCACGCTCGTAAAAAGCGTCCTGACTCCGATACTCGACCCCATCGTCAACACGCTGCTCTTAGCCCTGGGGATCAGCCTCGGCAACGCCGAAGTCGGCGCCAACCTCAGTTGCCACATGGGTCGCGCCTACCTGGTGATCTAACTGATCGGCAACTCCACACAAAACCGCGCACCGTGCTCCCCCCTGGCAACGCTCAACCGTCCGCCCATGTTGTCCACAATCCCGTAGCTCACCGACAACCCCAACCCCGTGCCCACGCCAATCGGCTTGGTGGTAAAGAACGGCTCGAAAATTCGCTCCAGCAACCGAGGGTCAATGCCACCCGCGTTGTCTTCCACCCAGATCCGCGCATGCCGACTATCGTGCTCGCAATGCACTGCGATCCAGGGGCGGAACGCCGGGTCCTTGTCCTGTTTGCTCAACAGCGCATCACGGGCATTGACCACCAGGTTGATCAGCACCTGCTCAAGCTGGTCGACGTAACCTTTGACCTGCACCGCAGCGTCCGCTGGCGTGACGCGCACCTCCACACCTTTGCCGCGCAAGCCTTCGCCGAGCAGTGACAGCGTGCCTTCTACCGCCTGTGACGGGTCGAAGGGCTGTTGTTCGATTTCCGAGCGGCGGCCAAACACGCGCATATGGTCCACCACCCGCGCCGCGCGCTGCACCTGGGTGTCGATGCGCTGGAGCTTGTCAGTGAGGTAGTCGATTTGCGCATCACCAGTGCTTAGCCGCTTGAGCACATTGACGATCGCCATGCGCATCACGTTAAGCGGCTGGTTGATCTCATGGGCGAGGCCCGTGGCCATTTCGCCAAGGGTGGCCATCTTTGCGCTTTGGGTCAGCTGCTGCTGGGAGCGGCGCACTTCGGTGTTGTCGCGGCCCACCGCTTGCACTTCCACCAGCGTGCCCTGTTCATCGAACACGCCACGGTCTGACCATACCCACCAGGCGTGTTCGCGGCCGGGCAATTCCAGGCTGATTTCGGCGGTGCTGACCGGAAATTCCGCGCTCAATTGGCCGATACGTTGCACAAAGGCCTGGTGTTGTTCTTCCGACAGCCAGTGACCCAGGTTCTGCCCCGGCAGCTGTGCGGGCAGGCATTCCAGGTAATTGGCCAGCGGCGTGTTGCCAAAGGTCAGGGTCAGGTCCGGGCGGTAGCGGCAGATCATTGCCGGGGAGTCTTCGACGAGAATGCGGTAGCGCTCTTCGCTTTGTTTGATCTGCTCGGCAGCCTGGGTTGTCTCGGTGACGTCCAGCCACAGCCCGACGGCTTCCAGCGGCAATCCAAGGTCATCGCGCAGTAATTTGGCCTCATCCAGCAGCCAATGGTATTGGCCTTGTTTGTCGCGCAGGCGGTAGCGGCTGCGCACGGCGCCTTCGCGCAACAGTTGGCGGGTGCGTTCGAAGTACAAATCGCGGTCTTCGGGGTGAATCAGCGATGCCAGGCTGTCGTGGTTACACTCGGCCAACGTCCAGCCCAGCAGGGGCAGCAGGCTATCGCTGAAGAACGCAGGGTGCAGGGCGCCGCTGACATAGCGCTGCACATAGATCACTGCTGGTGAACTGGCGATGAGGTTGTCCAGGCGCGCATGGGCGGCGGCGGCTTGCAGTTGTTGGTTCTTGATGTCGCTGATGTCGAGCATGAAGCCGACCCAGCGGCGGTCATCGCCCATGCCCAGCACCTGGCCCTGTACGCGGTACCAGAGGGGGTTGTGCTCGGCGTCGGTGCGTTGCAGGCGTACGGTGGTCAGCAGCGGTTTGCCCAGGGCTTGTAGATCGTGCAGGCGGCTGTTGAGTTCCTGGCGGTCGGCGGGGTGGATCAGTTCCAGCCACAGGCCCAGCGGTTGGCGGGTGGGACCGTCTTCCGGGCTGAGGCTGTGCAGCAACTGCGGGGCGAGCTGGATTTCTTGGGTAGCCGGCAGCAGCTCCCACCAGCCGGTGCCGAGCAGGCCTTGCAGGGCTTCCATGCGGTCGAGCTGTTGATGATAGCGTTGCTCGCGCAAGCGGCTCAGCAGTGGGGCGGCGAGGGCGGCGGTGAGGTCCAGCCAGTCCTGTTCGCGGGTGTGTTGCTGGCCGTTGTAGAGGCCGCAGAGTAACCATGCGGCGACGCCCTGGCTGTCACGGTAGGGCACCAAAAATCCATCGGCGTTGCCGAAAATGCTCTGCAGGCGCGGGTTGTCGCTGCGCTCTTGGGCCAGGCTCAACGGCGTGTTGCCACTCACACTGTCGAGGCTGGTGCCCAGGTGTTGGCCGGTCCGCCACAAGGCGGGGGCATCGTGGGCGGTGTAGTGGCTGTAGATCCGCCAGCCCTGGTCTTCTTCATCGAGCAACGCCAGCGCGAGGCAGGGCATGCGCCAGCGCTGCGCCACGCTCCGCAGGTGCTCGTTGAACACCTCGGGCAGTCGGGCCAGGCTGCACACCCGCAACTGGCCGCTCATCTGGCAGGTCAGTTGATGGTTCTGCTCACGGTTTTGGGCCAGTTGCGAGCCAGCCAGCAAGTCGCTGACGTCCAGCAGGCGCAGGCTCCAGCCGTCACCCTCGGCTTCGATCCAGCCGCGGGTGTGCAAGACCTGGCCGGTACCACCCTGGAAGTCCAGGTCCAGGCTCTGGCGCTGCCAGTCGGCCGGGCGACCTTCAATGCTCAAGGTGCTGCTGGCGCACAACAGTTCACGCAATAGCGGCCGGGTTTCGCCCACTCCATGCGACGCGAGCTGCGGGCGCAGCGTGCCGCTGATGGTCAATACGTGGCCCTGGTGATCCAGTTGCAGGTGCAACCCTGGCGTGGGTGCGCCGGGCGTGTCGAGGGGCGTTGCGTTGGTGCGGCCGAGCAGGCGCCCGAAGAGGCTATCCCCCGAGGTCAAAACTGCAGACTCGAAATGGCTGTCAGGTCGGCCGGCAGATTCGGCACGGTGCCTATGCCCGGCACTACCAACGCCGGAAACACTGAATAGAGGCGGCTGGTGGGGTATTTAATCGTCACAGTCAGCGTAGTGCCGTTGTAGGCGGCGGTGATTAAATCGTCGGTAAATTGGAAGCTGGGTGGAATCCAGTCCAACTGCAGGATCGCCGTGGTTTTGGCGCGATCTCTCAACTGCGTGCCATAGGCAGTGCCCGCAGCGACCGGGTCCACCGCCATCGCCTGGCGCACGGCCTCCGCTGCCGCCTGGTTGAACGACTGCATCAACAGCATCGGCAGGCTATAGCTGATCAATCCATAGAACACCGCAAAAAAGATCCCGAAGACCAGCGCGAACTCAATCGCCGCCGCACCTTTTTGCTTTCTAGGGAGGCTTGTTTTCATGACTGCGTCTACCCTGACGGCTACTACTTGATATCAGCATAGAATCATTCAGCAAAAAGGGATGTTTTTTACGTGATCCATGGCGTGGTGATACTGCTCTGGTTGGGGCTCTGTGCGTGGCAGGACATGCGTCAACGGCAAATCGCCAACGGCTTGACCCTGGGGGCGGCGCTGCTGGCGCTGTTCTACCTGTCATGGACGGGCACCACCTGGCTCGGAGCGCCCGCCGGCGAAGGTGGCGGGGCCTTTGCCGTGGCGCTGCTGCTGACCTTGCCCGGCTATGCGCTGGGCCGCTTTGGCGCGGGTGATGTGAAGCTGCTGGCCGCCCTGGCGCTGGCCAGTACGCTGGACTATTTATTGTGGTCTTTGATCGGCGCAGCGCTGTTCCAAAGTGGCTGGGTGATTGTGTGTCAAAGGCTTAGTGCGCCTCTTCTAATCGCGGCTGCGGGAGCGTCAACAAAACAGCCTTTTGCGCCCTTTGTATTGACTGGGTTTGGGCTATATTGGTTTTGGATCGATTAGGCTGGCGAGGCCTCTGTCGCTGTGTACAGAGTCAGAAAGTAGGTCTACGTTTATCAACTGGATGTGTAGGATTTTTTGTCAAAAGGGATAGGTCAATCTTTTGGCTTTCCGGGCATGGAGTGGCGCGTGAACAAGCTTACCTCGGCGGTGAAAGTGCTCGTTGTCGACGATCAGCCGATGATCGTGGAAGAACTCTGCGAATTTCTTGAAGGCAGTGGTTACCGCTGCGTCCCTTGTGAATCCAGTCGGCATGCGTTGCAACGCTTCGGCGAGGATGCCGACATTGGCTTGGTCCTGTGCGACCTGCATATACCGGACATGGATGGCATCGAGCTGGTGCAGGCCATGCAGAAGGTGGCGGGCAAGCAGCGGGCGTTCGAAGCGATCATGCTGACCGGGCGTGCCGACAAGCAGGACGTGATCAAGGCCCTGCGCGCAGGGATCTCGGATTACTACCAGAAGCCGATCAACCTCGATGAGTTGCTCGAAGGCCTGCAACGCCAGGAAGCGGCGTTGGAAGAACGGCAAAAAGAGCTGCAACTGGGGCACTTGAACCAGAAGCTGCAATACCTCTCCGAATCCATCAATGACCTGTACCAGGACCTCGATAAAGTGCGCCGCAGCCCAAGTCCCGGCTTGGTGGACGATGGCGAGCTGGTCGCCGAAGAGGCTGGGCCAGTGGAGATTCCGACCATTTTCAACCATCTGTCGCCGCGCCAGCTTGACGTTGCACGTCTGGTGGGCAAGGGCCAGACCAACTACCAGATTGCCTGTGAGCTGGGGATCACCGAGAACACCGTCAAGCTGTACGTGTCCCAGGTGCTTCGCCTCACCCACATGCGCAACCGCACCCAGCTGGCGTTGGCCTTGTCACCGAATAACTCCGCGATTCGCCAACGGGTCACCGCCCACTAGGGTGTCACTGGCTCTTCCCGCCTTGGGCAGACCCTCCCGACTCCGATTCAAAGAACTCCGGAATCGGATGCTTATTACTGTCCAGCCAGCGCTGCAAGGCTTGCTCCCGTTCTGCGGGAGTGGTCCTTTGCGGCGTCGCCGAAGCAGCCCGACCATTGACCTGCAAGGCCAGCCAGTTTTCCGTCTCCGCTTGTTGCGGGGACGACGGGCCGGGTTCGAGGGCCAGTGCGCTCAGCGGTAGCATCGCCAGGCCAATAAGGTAATGTGCTTTCATCAATCACTCCTTACTTGAGGGTCACCGGCAGGGCATCGCTCACCGCCGCTACTTTGCGCGTCGCCGCGCGGGAGCCCTTGAGTTTTTCCGCGCGTGCCTGGGCAACGGTGACTTGCTCGGGGGTCAGGCCCAACTGGCTGACCACTTTCGCCGCTTGACCCCAGTCGTCCTGATAGATCAACAGCGTCACCAGGTTGACGGCAGCCAAGGGATTGCCCTGCTTGAGCTCGATGGCGGTCATGAATTCAAAGCGGGCGTCTTCCAGGTGCAATTGGTTGAGGTACACCACGCCCAGGTCATTGCGGATTTTTTCGTCCGTTGGCGCCAGCCGCGCCGCTCGCTGCATATGCGCCATCGCCTGGTCGTTGTCGCCCTTGGCCGCCGCCAATTGCCCCAAACCGTGTTCGCCTTCAGCGGTCATGCAGGTGCCGAGCAGGCTGCGGTACAACGGCTCGGCCTCGCTGCGCCCCAGCAAGCGGTAAGCGCGTGCCTTGCGCTGGCGCACCTGGGGCAAGGACTCGGGCAGGTTTTGCAGGTTGGCGAGGCTGGCGTGCAGCTTGCCTTCGTTGGCCAGGTCGTCCGACAGGTTGAGCGCCAATCCCTGGTCTGAACTCGGCTTGGCGCAACTGCCGGTCGAGATCAACGCGGCCCAGGGTGATTGGCCGTTGGTGGCGCAGCCGCCGAGCATTAGCAGGGCCACGCCGGCAATCAGTACTTTCATCAACGTCTCCTCAAAAGTGATTCAAAGCGCGGGCGATGCCGATAAACGCAGGGCCACCGAGCACGATCAGCAACGCGGGGAACAGAAACACCATCATCACCACTGACATTTTTGCCGACATCTTCGAGATGTATTCCTGCAGGCGAGTCAGGCGTCGGTCGTCGAGCAACTGCTTTAGCGCCAGCAAGGATTTCATCGCGCCGCCGCCCTGATGGATCAATTGCTGCAGGATGATGCAGGTGTCGGTGAATTCATCCACTTCGAGCAAGCGTGCGGTCTTGCCCAGCTCTTCGCTCAGCTCCAGGCCGGAATCGACACGCGCCAGGATCAGCCGCAATTCATGGGTAAGCGCGGGTAGCAGGCGTTCGGCTTCGTTGCCCAGCACGCGCAGCGACTGCTCAATCGCCATGCCCGACTCGAACAGGATGCGCAGCAGCGGAATGAACGTTGAGATTTCTTTGGCGATGGCCTGCTGGCGGTATTTGGCCGCCGCAGCCAGCACGCGTTTTGGCAACAGGTAACCGATGCCCAGCGCAAATATCGGGGCAGTCCAGGCAGGGTCTGCATGAGGAAACAGCAGTTGCTGGCCGAGGAGCGTCAGGCCCAGCAGCACGACAGGCAAACCAATCTGGAACGCAGCAAACAGTGAGCGCTGGCTAGCCTTGCGCCAGCCGACCCGGTTGAGCAGGACCTGCGTCTCGTTGTCCAGGCTGACCGAGCGCTGCGCCAGGGTGCTTGCGCCCAATTGACGCATGAGCGTGCCGAACCTTGCATCGCCGCTCATCCGCCCCTGCAAGCGTTCAGCCACCCGGCGCTTGCGACGTCGATTCTCGAGCTCTTGGCCGCCTACCAATACCACGGCTGCGAGCAACAACAAGGCGCAGGCCAGAAGTACCATCTCAGACACTCCTCAGCATGCGCCACATGATAAAAGTGCCGCCGAGGTCCATGGCCAGCGCGGTGAACAGCATCATGCGCCCCGTGCTGTCGTTCCACATGGTCATCAAATAGCTGGGGTTGACCACCATGAAGTAACCCACGATCAACACGGGCAGGCCGCCCAGCACATAGGCCGTCATGCGCGTTTCGCCGGTCATGGCTTTGAGTTGACGGGCGCCCTGTTCTCGCTCGCGAATCATTTTGATCAGGTTTTCCAGCAGTTCGCTGGCGTTGCCGCCGTAGCGATGGTTGACCTTCAAGCCAAGGGCAAACAGGCGAAATTCGTCCTGTTCGTAGAACTCGGCGAAGTCGCTGACCGAATCCGGCAGGCTGACCCCCATGCGCACGTTGCGCTGCACGCGGCCCATCGCATCCTTGAGTGGGTTTTCAACGCTATCGACGCCGCCCAATATGGCATCGGCCAGGGTTCTGCCGGATTTGAGGCTGCGTACGCTGTGGTCGAGCAACTGCGGCAGTTGCTCGACCATACGCTGCACGCGACGTTGGTAGCGCCAGCTGATGTACATGCGCAAAACCAGCGGCGGTCCCACGATCATCGCGAACAGGCCCAGCCCGTCGGCGAGCAACCCGCCCAACAATGCGCCGATGACCCAGGCGCTCAGCCACAGGCCCAAACGGTCTGTAGGTTTGCCCAGCCCCGCGCGCAGGAACATGCGTTCAAGGCCGGTCCATCGGGTACTCGGCTCCTGGGCCTCGGGCTGGCCATCGCCGAGGCGCTCCAGCACGCGATCCGTCCGGGCCTTGCGCAGGCCATGTTGAAGCAGCCAGAACGACAAGCCGATCAGCAGCAGGCAGACAAGCAGCAACGCCGGTCCAGTCATCACGCGCTCCCTAGGGTGGCAAGGCCGATTCGCGGCGCAGTTTGTCGCCGGCCGGGTTGAGGGCTTCGCGCAAGAAACCAAAGCCGGTGCGCCGATCCAGGCGGAACAGGGTGTTGGTGACATACACGTCATCGCGCACGCCGACCACTTCCACTACCTCGCTCACGCAGCGACGGCCATCGGGCATGCGCGTCAGCTGGATGATCACGTCCAGCGCGGCGCAGATCATCTGGCGCAAGGTTTTTTCCGCGATCACGCGGCCGGTCAGGCCCACCAGGGTTTCCAGGCGCAGCAACGCATCCTGGGCATTGTTGGCGTGTACCGTGCTCATGGAACCGTCGTGACCGGTGTTCATCGCGGTCATTACGTCGAGCACTTCCACACCACGAATTTCCCCGAGAATGATGCGGTCCGGGCGCATCCGCAACGCGTTGCGGATCAGGTCGCTGGACCTGACCTCGCCGTGTCCCTCAGCGTTGGGCGGACGGGTTTCCAGGCGGACCACGTGCGGGTGGCCCAATTGCAGCTCGGCAACGTCTTCGATCGTTACCAGGCGCTCGTGGGGGTTGATCAACTGACTGAGGATATTCAGCAAAGTGGTCTTGCCGGTACCCGTACCGCCGCTGATCAGGATGTTGCAGCGCCTGCCCACGGCCTCCTGGAAGAACTCGAAAATGCGCTGGTCGATAGTCTGCATGGCGACCAGATCGCTGCTCTTGAGCATGTCTTTACGAAACTTTCGAATCGACAGGCACGGGCCGTCCAGGGCAATCGGCGGGATGATCGCGTTCACCCGGCTGCCGTCGGGCAAGCGTGCGTCCACCATCGGCGAGGACTCATCCAGGCGCCGGCCCAGCGGCGCAAGGATACGTTGCATCACGCGTTCCACGTGGTGGTCGTCGATGAAGCGCAAGTCACTCTGGTGCAGCAGGCCATCACGTTCGATAAACACCCGGTGCGGCCCGTTGACCAGGATTTCGGTGACCGATGGGTCGCGCAACAGCACTTCCAGTGGGCCGAAACCGGTGAGTTCGTCGACGATCTCTTCGGCCAGGCGCTCTATCTCATAGCGCGAAATCGCCAGGCGCATGCGCGTGATGTATTCCGAAACCTTGTCGATGACAAATTGCGCCAGCGACTGGCGCGTGCCTTCGAGCAGGTTTTTGCCCGACTCCTCGATGGCGTCGATGATGTAGCGATGCAGCACCAGTTTCAGCCCATCGTGATCGCTGTTGCCGCTGACGCTGCGGGCCGGGCCGCCAAACAGTTTTTCGCCGCTCATCGTCCCGACCCCAGGATGCGTTCAAACCAGCGCATTGAGGGCTTTGCAAGGCCCTCGGAGCGTTTTGCCAGGCGCTCGCCCAAGGTGCGTACGGCTTGGGTCAGGGGTTCACGTGGGGCCAGGGCGAACAGGGTCTGGCCTTGGTTTTTCACGTTCAGGCGCAGCTCAGCGCTCAGGGGCAGCACGGCGACGCATTCAAGGCCGTAGCTTTTTTCCAGGGCGTCGGTGTCCGGCGCACAGGCCTTGATGTAGCGGTCGATCACCAGCTTGGCGTGATCAAGCTTCATGCCTTTTTCGCGCCAGCGGCTTATCACCGCGAGGTTGCGGCGACAGTCCAGTACGCTCTGGTCGGTGCACCACAGCAGCTTGTCGCAATGGCTGACAAAGGTGCGCAGCGCTTCACTGTCTGGCTGCCCGGTGATGTTCACGACGATGTGCTGGAAGTGTTGGCGCAGAGCGCTGAGCAACATGTACAGCTCGGCGGCGCTGGTCAGTTTGAGTGGCTCGTCACCGGTGGCGTACGCCAGGATGCGCAGGCCATCCAGGGCGGTGGTAAACGCACTGTTGATCAACGTGGTATCAAGGCGGCGTAAATGCCGCAACGCATCACCGAAATTGAACGTACTCTCCAGGCCCAGCAAGGCCAGGCTGTCGCTGCGTGGCAGGCCCAGGTCGAGCAGTAAGGTCTGCTGCCCGCTTTTCTGCACGACCAAGGCCAGGTGGGTTGCCAGTATTGCGCCGTCAGCGTTGCTCTGAGTGCCAAACAGTACGGTCAGCCCACCCAGCTGTGCATTGTGGGCGACGGCTGGCAGGCGCTTGCTCAGGCGACGCACCAGCCCCGCCACTTCGCTGGAACGCGAGCCGTAGGCTATGAAGTCGCGGGCACCGGCGCGCATGGCGTTGAGTACCAGTTGGTTGTCCATGCCATCGCCGAGGGCGACCACGGCGAGCATCGGCTTGGCTTCCAGGGCACCTTCGATGAGCGCGCTCTGGGCCACGACGTTTTCTCGGTCGAGGCCGACGAACACCAGATTGGCGAACGTCACGTCCACCAGCGCCAGCAGTTCGTCCAGGCTGCCGGTGCCGGCACTGACGACTTGGCCAAGGGGCGCAAGGGCACCCTGCAGCCACTCCAGGTCGGTGGTGTTGCGCGTGATGGCGAGGAAGGTCTGGTTCAGGCTATCGCTCATTGGGAAAGTCCACTGCGACGGTCGAAATTACCGTTTTCCAGGAAGAACAGCCGGTACCAGTTCGGGTCGTAGCTGCGCAATTTTTCACCAGGCAGCGACGGCAGTTGGGCGTTGGCGGCCAACGGCTGCACAAGGTGCGGCGTGACGATCATCAGCAGTTCTTTTTCTTCGCGGCTGATGTTTGAGTCGCGGAAAAATGCCCCGAGGATCGGGATATCGCCCAGCCCGGGGAACTTGCTGACGGTGGAGCGATTATTGGTACTGATCAGGCCGCTGATCACGAAACTTTCGCCATCGGCCAGGGACACGCTGGTGTCGGTTCGGCGCACGGTCAGGGCTGGCACCTGGATGCCTTGGATCTGCACAGCGTTGCTGTAGTCCAGCTCACTGACTTCCGGCGCCACCTTGAGGGTGATGCGGTTACGGTCAATGACGGTGGGGGTCAGGGTCAGGCGAATGCCGAACTCCTTGTATTCGATGGAGATGGTGTCGCTGCCGGCGCTGGGCACCGGGACCGGCACCTCGCCGCCGGCCAGGAAGGAGGCGCTCTGACCGCTCATGGCCACCAGGCTCGGGCGCGCCAAGGTGTAAGCGAAACCGCTGCGTTCGAGGGCGTTGATCATCGCCGAGACCCGGCCACCGCCAAAGCCAATATTGAAGTTGGTGCTGCTGATCGCCAGGGCCTGGGTGGTGGTGGTCGGAAACAGCAAGTTAGGGCTGCCGAAGAACGCATTCTTGGCGGTGCCGAGGATGGTCGTACTGGCTTCCTTGAGCTTGGAGCGGCTGACTTCCACAAAGCGGATATCGGTCTGCACCTGGCTGGGCAGCAGTGGGTCTTCCGATGGCGACAGCGACAGGCTGGTCAGCGCCGAGGTGGCCTTGCCCTTGACGAACACCATGCTCTGGCGCGGCGCGCTGGCACAGGCGGTCCACACCATCAGGCTGGTGGCGCCACTGGTGACGCCGGTCAGCAGGAAGTTACGGTCGCCGTTGACGCGCACATCGGCAATTTTCGGGTCGCCGATTGCCAGGCGCGTGATCGCCACCGGCAACTGCAGCTCTTGTTGCAGGCCTTCTCCCACCTCGACCACGGCCGGCAGTTGGCCCAGGGTGCTGCAGTTGCCCGGCGCCGCCAAGGCCATGCCGACCGGAAAGCTCGACAGTATCAAGGCCCAAGCCATTTGCGTGAACATGGGTGCGTAGCGATGGCTCATTCAAGGCATCCTTGCTCTATCACGGAGTTTGTGGCGCCGCTTGGGCACCGCGAATCACTTCAATGCCACGGCGCACGCTAGGCTCACCACCGGCCGGCGCGATTCTTTTTGTCGGGCCGGTCAGGGCTAATTGGGTGAATTGGTAAAGGTCGCGGTTGGCGCTTTCGAGTTTTTCCGGCGCGTCGTTTTCGCCGGCCCAGTAGCGGCTGAGCAGTTGCTCCTCGGCGCTGCGTACGGCCAGGCGCAAGGTGCCGGCTTGCGCCGCGAGCATCAGGCGGCTTAATAAAGGCTCCGGCACGGCCAGCACCACGGTGCGTGCGGCGGCGCGGCGTTGGGCGGCTTGGGCGCGCTCTTCGACCGTGGCCGGCGGTGGCACTGCGGGCTGGCCATCGTTGGCCAAACCCAACTGGTCGCCGACACTGAGTAGGCGCATCGCCGGAAGTGCGACCTGGGCCGATTGCTCGGTGTTGCTGGCATCCTGGCGCAGGAACAGCAACACATCCACGTAATCCCCGGGGGTCAACTGGCCGCCCGCGCCGATCACCTCATCCACCGCGACGGCCAGCGCGCGTTCGTTGGGACGAATCATGCGCGCCAGCGGGCCACCGCCGCTGAAGCTGTCCTCGGTGAGCCAGATGCCTGCGCCCAGGGCGCGCAGCGGCATGCGGCCGATGGCCTGGTCGAGCTGGGTGAGGCTGCCGGCGGGCACTGTACGCAGTTTTTCCACCGCCAGGTCGGCGGCGGTCAGCGGAATAAAGGCGGGCACGTCATGCACCAGGACCACTACCGGTTGGCGGGTCTGGTCTTCAGCGGCGGCGACGGTGTTTTCCACGGAAACGACAGGTGCGGTGGGGACTGCGACAGGATCCGGTGCGCGGCTCAAAACAAGCCCCCAGTACCCGGCGAACAATGCCCCGATCAGCAACAAGCCGGCCAGGACCATGCTGATGCGACTGTTCATGACGGCTCTCCCTTCCCGTTGCACTGCATGCCCGTCTAATCCAAACGAGTTAATCCGCAACCTGGCTGTGATGAACATCTAACGAATTGGCTATTTGAAGGTAGCTCAGCTAGGACAAAAAGCCATTAACCCAGGAAAAATTTATCGGTCCTTTGAACCTTGCCTTTTAAACCCTACGTTCATGGCGCCAACGTTGCGACTAATACTTTGTGATTAATCCGTTCTTACAGTTGTGTGTCTGAGGTTTGTTGACAATGCTTTAGTGGCACGCCGCGATCATCTGGTAATAGAGCCCTTCCGGCTTTCAGTGGCGTTTTAGGGAGAAGTATTATGTTCCTTGACTTGGTGTTGAAACTTTATGTCCAGACGCACTTGTTTTTTCAACGCAAAGACGGCGCGTCGGGTATTGAATACGCGATTATCGTGGCCATGGTTGCACTGGTGATCGTCGGTGCAGGTACAGGACTTGGAACTAAGATCAAGTCCATCTTTGATAGCGTCGCGACTAACATGACGACTTGATAGTCCGCTGAAAAATGTGGGGAACCCTCATTAAAGTTATTTCTGTCCAGGTACAGCCATGAGCGCCGCCTCTTCTTCCCGCCAACAAATTCTTTTGGTAGATGATGAAGAGGACGCCCTGATCGAACTCGCCGAGTCCCTCGAAAACGAGGGGTTTGTCTGTTTAACCGCCAACTCCGTCACCTTCGCCCTGCAAGAATTGACACTCCATCCCGACATCGCCCTGGTCATCACCGACCTGCGTATGCCCGAGGAAAGTGGCATTTCCTTGATCAAGCGCCTGCGCGAACACACCTCACGTTCTCATCTGCCCGTGATTGTGATGTCGGGCCACGCCGAAATGGATGATGTGAGCGACATGCTGCGGCTGCACGTGCTGGACCTGTTCCGCAAGCCGATCTACCTGGTGCGGCTGATCGACACGTTGAACAACTTGTTTCCCCTTCCCAACGCTCACTAAAGTCAGAGCTGATAGCCGAAGCTTAACGAGTAGCGCGGCCGCCGATCGAAGCTGTCCAGCGCTACGTCGGACATCGGCTTGGCGACTTCCAGCGCGATGTTGTAGCACTTGGCGCTGCCAAAGCGCAGCCCCACCGCTGCAGCCGCCGAGTGCCAGTGCTACTGCCAGGGCCAGCGCGGTACTTGCTTTCCAGAACACGATTTGAGTGTTCATGATTGAGTTCCTTGCACCTGTACAACCTTAGTTGTCTTCAAACGCTCGCTATGTCTTGGGACAGCGATGCGTTTGTCCGTGTGGCTATAACCGCCCAGACGGTGCTCTCTCAGTTATCTACTGGGTATTAACGATTTTTATACCGCAGCAATGTGCCGGTTAAGCGACTAGTGCCAAGGGTTTAGAGGGGGGTGTATCAAGATATATATGTTTTTGAAAACAATCAGTTGAATAAAAAAGCGGACTTGAAAAGTCCGCTAATACTTAAGGTGTGTATATACAATTAATCAGTTTGTTTCAGGTGATCGGTCGCCATTTACCTACCATGTGTTCAATGTCGCCAGCGCCTTTCAACCACAACTCACCGCTGGAACCGGCGGCGCTGGCCAATAACGTCACATCACCGGGCAGGCGCACGGGTTTCTTGAACTCGACGTCTATCTCGATATTGGCGGCGGGCAGGTGTTCGCTGAGGGCGGCGAGGGTGCGCGCCTTGTTCCATAACCCATGAGCGATGGCCTGGGGGAAGCCAAACAGCTTGGCGGTCAGGGCGCTGAGGTGAATTGGGTTGTAGTCGCCGGAGACCCGCGCATAACGGCGGCCGATGTCGGCAGGGGCTTTCCAGCGGGTCAGTTCATTGACCTGGGTCGGGCAAGGCTCGGCGTGTTCCTCTGCGTGACCTTCCAGTTTCACGCCTCGGCACAGCATGCGGCTCTCAGCTTCCCAGAGCAGGCCGAGGGAATCCTCGACGCTGGTCACTAATTCAAAGGTCGCGCCTTTGGGATGGGGCTTGAGGTTCTGCGCATGCACGCTGATGGACAGCTCGCTGACGCCGCCGAGAGGACGGTGAATGCGGATGCGATTATTCAGGTGAATCAACCCCAGCAGTGGGAAGGGAAAGCTGTGGTCGGTCAGCAACTGCATCTGCAAACCAAACGCCAGGATATGCGGATAAGTCGCCGGCAGAATCGGGCTGTCGGTAAAGCCACAGACCTTGCGATACGCCGCCACGTGCTTAGGGTCGATGCTCACCCGGCAGCGCAACCCCTGTTCGGGCAGGGTGCTACCGGTAATCTTGCGCTTGAGCGCCGCGCGCCAATACAGCGGCGGCAGAAACGGCGTAGCGCCTAATGTCTTCCATTGCATGCCTATGCTCCCAGAATACTTTGGCCACACACCCGCAGCGCTTGCCCGCTGACCGCACCGGAACCCGGTTGGCCAAGCCAGGCCACCGCTTCGGCGACGTCTTGCGGCAAGCCACCCTGGCCCAGCGAACTCATGCGCCGCCCGGCCTCACGCAGCGCGAACGGAATATGCGCAGTCATCTGGGTTTCGATAAAACCGGGGGCCACGGCATTAATGGTGATGCCGCGTTCCTTGAGCAGTGGCGCCCAGGCTTGCGCGAGGCCGATCAACCCGGCCTTGCTCGCGGCATAGTTGGTTTGCCCACGGTTGCCGGCGATGCCGCTGATCGACGCCAGCAGCACCACGCGGGCGTTGTCGTGCAGGGTGCCGCTGTCGAGCAATGCCTTGGTCAGTACCTGCGGTGCATTGAGGTTGACCGCCAGCACCGCGTCCCAGTATTCCGGGGTCATATTCGCCAGGGTTTTATCGCGGGTAATACCGGCGTTGTGCACCAGAATGTCGAGGCCATCGGGCAGTTGTTCGATCAATTGGCTGGCGGCGCCATCGGTGCAGATATCCAGCACCACGGTGCGGGCACCCAGGCGCGCGGCCAGGGCTTCGAGGTCGGCCTTGGCCTGCGGCACGTCGAGCAGGATGACCTCGGCGCCGTCGCGGGCCAGGGTTTCAGCGATGGACGCGCCAATGCCTCGGGCGGCGCCGGTGACCAGCGCCTTGCGCCCGGCCAGTGGTCGCGTCCAATCCTCAACGGGTGTGGCGCAGGCTTGCAGGCGAATCACCTGGCCGGAGATATACGCACTTTTCGGCGAGAGGAAAAAGCGCAGCGCGCCTTCCAGTTGGTCTTCGGCACCCTCGCCGACGTAGAGCAATTGCAACACGCCGCCATTGCGCAACTCCTTGGCCAACGAGCGGCTGAAACCTTCCAGGGCACGCTGGGCGCTGGCGGCGAACGGGTCGCGCAGGCTCTCCGGCGCGCGGCCGAGGATCACCACGTGGGCGCTGTTATCCAGGTTTTTCAGCACCGGCTGGAAGAACTCGCGCAGTTGCTTGAGGGTGTCGGTGTGCTGCAGGTCGCTGGCATCGAATACCACGGCCTTGAGTTTGGGGCCATGGCCGGGAATCCACGTCGAGGTTTCGCTGCCGTAGGTGTAGATAGCGTCGGTGAATTTGTGAGCAAACGCCTGCACGTTGGTTGCCAGTGCTCCACCGCCCAGCAGCAACGCGCCTTCGACCGGACGCAGGCGCCCGGCTTGCCAGCGTTCCAGGCGTACCGGTGACGGCAGGCCAATGGCGGCGACCAGGCGATGGCCGAGGCTTGAGTTGGCGAAGTCGATATAACGGTCAGACATGGAACGCTCTCCGAAGGCTGGGGTTCAAAGGGTTGACCACCCCGGGGTGGCAGTCGTTCGATTGAGCCTAGGCTAGGCTTGATGATTCCACCCACAACCATCAGGGAGCTTTCCATGACTCAATTGCGCCGTGTAGCGATCATTGGCGGTAACCGCATTCCTTTCGCTCGCTCCAATGGCCCGTATGCCACCGCGAGCAACCAGGCGATGCTGACGGCTGCGCTGGAAGGCCTGATCGAACGCTACAACCTGCACGGCCTGCGCATGGGCGAAGTGGCGGCGGGCGCGGTGCTCAAGCATTCGCGCGACTTCAACCTCACCCGTGAATGTGTGCTGGGCTCGCGCTTGTCGCCGCAGACACCGGCCTATGACATTCAACAGGCCTGCGGCACCGGGCTGGAAGCCGCATTACTGGTGGCCAACAAGATTGCCCTGGGCCAGATCGAATGCGCGATTGCCGGCGGGGTGGACACCACTTCCGATGCGCCCATCGGTGTAAATGAGGGCCTGCGCAAGATTCTGCTGCAAGCCAACCGCAGCAAATCCATGGCGGATAAATTAAAAGTCCTGTTACAACTTCGTCCCCATCACCTCAAGCCCGAACTGCCACGTAATGGCGAGCCGCGCACAGGCCTGTCCATGGGCCAACATTGCGAATTGATGGCGCAGACGTGGCAGATTCCCCGCGCCGAACAGGACCAGTTGGCCCTGGAAAGCCACCAGAAAATGGCCGTCGCCTACGCTGAAGGCTGGCACAACGATTTACTCACACCGTTCCTGGGCCTGACCCGCGACAACAACCTGCGCCCCGACCTGACCCTGGAAAAACTCGCCGCGCTTAAACCCGCCTTCGAACGCAGCGAGAAGGGCACGCTGACTGCCGGCAACTCCACGCCCCTCACGGACGGCGCGTCGCTGGTGCTGCTGGGCAGTGAAGCCTGGGCCCAAGAGCGCGGTTTGCCGATCCTGGCGTATCTGCGCGATGGTGAAGCGGCGGCGGTGGATTTCGTCAACGGCGCCGAAGGCCTGCTGATGGCGCCGGTATATGCCGTGCCGCGGCTGCTGGTGAGGAATGGCCTGACGCTGCAAGACTTCGATTACTACGAGATCCACGAAGCCTTCGCTGCCCAGGTTTTGTGCACACTCAAGGCCTGGGAAGATGCGGACTACTGCAAGACGCGCCTTGGGCTTGACGCGCCGTTGGGGTCCATCGACCGCAGCCGGCTTAATGTAAAAGGTAGTTCCCTGGCTGCCGGACATCCGTTTGCCGCCACAGGTGGGCGTATCGTCGCCAATCTGGCCAAGTTGCTCGACGCAGCAGGTAAGGGGCGTGGCCTGATTTCGATCTGTGCCGCCGGCGGTCAAGGCGTGACGGCGATCATCGAGCGTTGATTGCGCCGCAAATTGGCATATTGGATGCATTCTGAAGGGGTCAGAGGTCGGTAGCCTCTCCCACCGGCGAGCCGATTGCCGTATAACGAGTGCCACACGCGTGTTTGGTAATACAGGACCCACAATAAAAGCTGATGAAGACTCCTAAACGCATTGAACCCCTGATCGAAGACGGTCTGGTCGACGAAGTGCTGCGCCCACTCATGAGTGGTAAAGAAGCAGCTGTTTATGTGGTGCGCTGCGGCAACGAATTGCGTTGCGCCAAGGTTTACAAGGAGGCGAACAAACGAAGTTTTCGTCAAGCGTCCGAATACCAGGAAGGCCGTAAGGTCCGTAACAGTCGTCAGGCCCGGGCCATGGCCAAGGGCTCCAAGTTCGGCAAGAAAGAAACCGAGGATGCCTGGCAGAATGCCGAAGTGGCGGCGTTGTTCCGCCTGGCCGGCGCGGGCGTTCGCGTGCCCAAGCCTTACGACTTCCTGGAAGGCGTGCTGTTGATGGAGCTGGTGGCCGACGAGTATGGCGACGCCGCGCCACGTCTGAACGACGTCACGCTGGATCCGGATCAGGCGCGCGAATACCACGCCTTCCTGATCTCGCAGATTGTGCTGATGTTGTGTACCGGCCTGGTGCACGGTGACTTGTCCGAGTTCAACGTACTGCTGACGCCAACCGGCCCGGTGATCATCGACCTGCCCCAGGCGGTGGATGCGGCGGGCAACAACCACGCGTTCAGCATGCTGGAGCGGGATGTGGGTAACATGGCTTCCTACTTCGGGCGTTTTGCTCCTGAGTTGAAGAAGACCAAGTACGCCAAGGAAATGTGGGCGCTGTACGAAGCCGGCACCTTGCACCCGGCCAGCATCTTGACTGGCGAGTTCGACGAGCCGGAAGAGTTGGCGGACGTGGGCGGCGTGATCCGCGAGATCGAAGCGGCGCGGCTGGATGATGAACGTCGTCAGGCGATTCGCGCGGCGGATGATGAGCCGCAGAGCAAAGTGCCGGACGAGCCACCGCCACCGCCGTGGATGCAGTAGTCAGAGCAACTGCGATCCAATGTGGGGCTTGTGTGGGAGCTGGCTTGCCTGCGATAGCATCAACTCGGTGTGACTGACAGACCGAGGTGTCTGCATCGCGGGCAAGCCCGGCTCCCACACAAGCCCACATTCGGTTTGTGTTTCGTCAGATGAATCAGCCGGCGCAGCAACTACCCGACGCCAACTCCTTGAGTATCGGACAATCCGGCCGATGATCGCCCTGGCAGTGCTCCACCAGATCCTGCAACGTATCGCGCAGTTGCCCCAACTCCAGAATTTTCTGGTTCAGCGCTTCGATATGTTGGCGCGCCAGCGCCTTCACGTCGGCGCTGGCGCGTTGCCGGTCCTGCCACAGGGTCAGCAACTTGCCGACCTCCTCCAGTGAAAACCCCAAATCCCGCGAACGCTTGATAAACGCCAGGGTGTGCAAGTCATCCTGGCCGTACACGCGATAGCCACTGTCGGTGCGGTGGGCGGCTTTGAGCAGGCCGATGGATTCGTAATAGCGAATCATCTTGGCGCTGAGCCCGCTCTGGCGTGCGGCTTGGCCGATGTTCATGGGCGTTGATCCTCCAAGTGCTCCGGTTTCCAAGTCTTCAACAGCAAGGCATTACTCACCACACTGACGCTCGACAGGGCCATCGCCGCGCCGGCCAGTACCGGGTTGAGCAGGCCGAACGCTGCCAGAGGAATGCCAATCAAGTTATACACAAAGGCCCAGAACAGGTTCTGGCGGATTTTTGCGTAGGTCTTGCGGCTGATCTCCAGCGCGGCCGGCACCAGGCGCGGATCGCCGCGCATCAGGGTGATACCGGCCGCGTGCATGGCCACGTCGGTACCACCGCCCATGGCGATGCCGATATCGGCGGCGGCGAGGGCCGGGGCGTCGTTGATGCCGTCGCCGACCATCGCGACGACGTCGGTTTTCTTCAGTTCGGCGACGGCGGCGGCTTTGTCGGCGGGCAGCACTTCGGCATGCACATCATCGATGCCCAGGGCCTCGGCGACCACGCGGGCGCTGCCGCGATTGTCACCGGTGAGCAAATGACTGCTGATGTGCTGGGCCTTGAGTTGCTGCACAGCCTCCAGCGCACCGGGCTTGAGGGTATCGCCAAACGCGAACAGCCCCAGCACACGCGGTTGCGCACCTTGTTCGATCAACCAGGACAAGGTACGCCCTTCGGCTTCCCACGCCTTGGCGGAGTCGGCAAGGTCGCCCATGCGCAAGCCGCTTTCTTCCAGCAGCCGACGATTGCCCAAGGCCAGCGGTTGCCCCTCAAGAGTGCCGGCGATACCGCGCCCGGTCAGGGATTGGCTGGCGCTCACGTCGGCCACGTTCAAGCCTTGTTCATGGCACGCATCCAGCACGGCCTTGGCCAACGGGTGTTCGCTGCCGCGTTGCAACGCGCCGGCTTGTTGCAGCAGCAGCGTTTCATTGCCATCCACTGCCGCCAAGTGGGCGATTTTCGGCGTGCCGGAGGTGAGGGTGCCGGTCTTGTCAAAGACCACGGCGCTGACTTCATGGGCGCGCTCCAGGGCTTCGGCGTCCTTGATCAGGATGCCGTGGCGTGCAGCGACGCCTGTACCGGCCATGATCGCGGTGGGAGTGGCCAGGCCCAGGGCGCATGGGCAGGCGATCACCAACACCGCTACGGCATTGATGATCGCGGTCTCCAGGGACGCGCCATACAGCCACCAGCCGACCAAGGTGACAGAGGCCAACACCAGCACGGCAGGGACGAACACCTGGCTGACTTTATCCACCAGTTTCTGGATCGGGGCCTTGGCGGCTTGTGCGTCTTCCACCAGGCGGATGATCCGCGCCAGCACGCTTTCGGCGCCGAGCGCCAGCGTGCGCACCAACAGGCGGCCTTCACCGTTGATGGCGCCGCCGGTGACGTTGTCGCCGGGCTGCTTGGGCACCGGCAGGCTTTCGCCGCTGATCAAGGCTTCATCGGCATGGCTTTGACCGTCCACCACTTCGCCGTCCACCGGGAAGCGTTCGCCGGGTTTGACCAGCACCAGGTCATTGAGCTTCAACGCGGTGATGGCGACGTCTTCTTCGCGACCGTCGAGCACCCGAATCGCCCGTTCGGGACGCAGGGCTTCCAGGGCGCGGATGGCGCTGGCGGTCTGGCGTTTGGCGCGGCTCTCCAGGTATTTACCCAGCAGCACCAGCGCGATCACCACCGCCGAGGCTTCGAAGTACAGGTGTGGCGTCATGCCTGAGTCAGCCGTGAGCCATTCATAAATGCTCAGGCCGTAACCGGCGCTGGTGCCGATCGCCACCAGCAGGTCCATATTGCCAGCGCCGGCCCGCACGGCTTTCCAGGCAGCGATATAGAAGCGTGCGCCAAAGATGAATTGCACCGGTGTGGCGAGCGCGAACTGTACCCAGGCGGGCAGCATCCAGTGCAGGCCGAAAGGTTCCACCAACATGGGCAGCACCAACGGCAGTGCCAGCAGGATCGCCAGCAGCAACGCCCAACGCTCGCGATGCAGGCGCTGGGCTTGATTGGCTTCGGTGGCCGTTTCGCTTTGGGGCAGGGTGGCGCTGTAGCCGGCCTTGTCGACGGCGGCGATCAGCACGCCGGCGTCCATCTGGCCAAGCACTTCAACATGGGCACGTTCGTTGGCCAGGTTGACGCTGACGCTTTGCACCCCCGGCACTTTGCCCAGCGCGCGCTCGACCCGGCCGGCACAGCTGGCGCAGGTCATGCCGCTGATGGGCAGGTCAAAGGTGGTGTATCCATTCATGGGGCAGTCCTCCAGGAGAAGTTGCCCTTAGGATCAACCTTGACCTGTGGGGAAGGTCAAGCGCCGTTAATATTCCAGTGCGGCAGGTTTGAGGTACATGCCGTCCGGGCCTTGGGCGATACGCAATTTGCGCACGTCACCGGCCTTGAGCGTAATGTTTTGCGCGGGTGGCGCGAGCAGGCCCGGCAGGCACCCTGGGGACTGGCCCGGTAGCAGTTTCAAGCGCAACGACAGGTTGCCCGCCGGCAGGTTGAACGACGTGGCTTGCTCCTGGAACAACCGGCCCGCCAGTTGATCATTCAGGTATAGGCCGATCTCGCAGTTGGTCGACACTTCCAGGCGCTCCCGGGAAATAATCAGCACCGCATAGTCTTCCGCGGCAACGGCCTGGGGCGCAGCGGCAGACAAGCTCATCAGGCCGGCAAGGGCAAAAAAAGACCAGCGCATGGCGAATGCTCCGTGGTTTGAATCGAAGAGGGGTGAAGCTTGGCCTTTGAAGCCGCCAAATACCAGCCCGGCAGAAGTTTTCAGAACTTGACCTTGCCATCGTGGCAAGGTCGAGACTGGGCCCAACCTCATCAAAGGAGTCATGTCATGCAAGTATTCAGCGTTGAAGGAATGACCTGCGGCCATTGCGTTCGGGCGGTGACCCAGGCGGTGCAGAGCCAGGACCCGGCGGCCAGCGTGAAGGTCGACCTGGCGGCAAAGGAGGTCGGCGTCGAGAGCCGCCTGTCCGCAGAGCAAGTGATCAGCCTGATCACGGAAGAGGGCTACAGCGCCAAGCTTGCCTGACGGGTAAAAATAGTTAGCGAGCTATCGTGTTCAATGCACCCAAGCGCGGCTAGACTATCGGGCTGCCGTCTGACTTGGGTGCCCGATGAACCTTCGTATAATCCTGATTCTGGGTGCCTTGAGCGCCTTCGCGCCGTTGGCGATCGATTTTTACCTGCCGGGTTTCCCGGCGATGGCCAAGGCCTTTGCGACGGATGAAAAACACATCCAGCTGACTCTGGCGGTGTATTTCGCTGGCCTGGCCATCGGCCAATTGATCTATGGCCCACTCGCGGACCGCTTTGGTCGACGCGGCCCGCTGCTCAGTGGTGTCACCCTGTTTACGCTGGCCTCCTTTGCCTGCGCTTTCGCGCCGTCCTTGGAATGGCTGATCGGCGCGCGTTTCGTGCAGGCCCTCGGTGGCTGCGCCGGCATGGTGATTTCCCGCGCGGTGGTCAGCGATAAATGCGATGCGGTGGGCTCGGCCAAAGTGTTTTCTCAATTGATGCTGGTCACCGGCCTGGCGCCGATCCTCGCGCCACTGGCTGGCGGGCTGATGGTGGGGTTGTGGGGCTGGCAGTCGATTTTCCTGGCGCTGTCGATATTCAGCGTGATGGCGGCAATCGCTGTGGCGATCGGGCTGCCGGAAACCTTTCCGGCCCATCAGCCGCGCCAGCCGTTGTCCGGGTCGTTACGTCGCTACGGCTCGCTGTTGTCCGATCGGGTTTACCTGGGTTACGCGCTCACCGGCGGTATTTCGATTGCCGGGATGTTTGCCTACATTGCCGGTTCACCGTTCGTGTTTATCCAACTCTACGGCGTGCCTGCCGAGCATTACGGCTGGCTGTTTGGCTCCAATGCCGCAGGCTTTATCCTGGTGGCACAGGTGAATGCGCGGTTGCTGGCCAAACGTGGCCCGGCCTACCTGCTGTCGCGCAGTGTATGGGTCTACCTGTTGGCGGCGTTGACGCTGCTCGGCATCGCGGCCTTACGCACCGATGCGCTGTGGCCATTGCTGGTGCCGCTGTTTATCTGCATCGCGAGCCTGGGCTGCATTTTGCCCAATACCTCGGCGTGCGCCATGAGCGGGCAGGGTGCACGCGCCGGTAGCGCGTCGGCGCTGCTCGGTTGCATTCAGTTTGGCGTGGCGGCTGGCGCTGCCTCATTAGTGGGTGTGCTGCACGACGGCACGGCGATGCCGATGGCCATCGTCATCAGCGTGTGCGGTGTATTGGCGGTAACGATTGCGATGTCGACCCAGCGCCTGCAACGGGCGAGGGCCGAGCAGGCGCAGGGCTGAAGCGCGGATCAGCCAGCGGCGGAGCGTTGCTGGCCGTTCGGAAAGCGGTGGGGGGCTTGGATACGGGTTTGCAGGGTGTCGGCAAACGCACGGGCTTCGGCCTCGGTGCGGAAGGTGAACGCGTCGCCGTCGAGACGAACCTGCCATTTATTGCCTGCGGATTTTGCTAACGCTTTTATCAGGATCTTCATTGCTGACTTCCTCACGTAAAAGAATCGTGGCAAAGGCGGCCAATATAAACCCGAATACGTTCACAAATATGACAAAGATCAACTCTCAGACTAGCGGTGTCGTCCATTACTCACAGGAGTAACGGACAACACTGACAGACGTTTTTCAGAACCCTTCCAGTACGATCTTTCCCTTGGCCTTGCCGCTTTCCAGCAGCGCATGGGCACGCCGCAGGTTTGCCGCATTAATCACACCAAAGTGTTCACCCACTGTGGTTTTCAGGGTGCCTGCATCAATCAGTTCGGCCACGCGATTGAGCAGGTTGTGCTGTTCGATCATGTCCGGGGTCTCGAACATCGAGCGCGTGTACATGAACTCCCAATGCAGTGACAGGCTCTTGCGCTTGAGCTTACTGACGTCCAGTGCCTTGGGATCGTCGATCAGCGCCAGCTTGCCCTGGGGTTGCAGGGCTTCGACCAACTGGTCCAGGTGATGGTCAGTCTGGGTCAGGCTGGCGACGTGGGTCACTTGCGGGTGGCCAGCTGCTTTCAGCGCTTCGCTCAACGGTTGGCTGTGATCGATCACCAGGTCGGCGCCGAGGGCCTTGGCCCATTCCTGGGTTTCCGGGCGCGAAGCGGTGCCGATCACTTTCAAGGCGGTGAGCTGGCTGGCCAACTGGGTCAGGATCGATCCTACGCCACCAGCGGCGCCAACGATCAGCAGGCTCTGGCCTTCATCCTGTTTGCCTTCACGCACTTGCAGGCGTTCGAACAGCAGTTCCCACGCGGTGATGGCGGTCAGTGGCAGGGCGGCAGCTTCGGCAAAACCCAGGCTTTTCGGCATGTGCCCGACGATGCGTTCGTCCACGGTGTGCAATTCGCTGTTGCCGCCGGGACGCACCAGAGAACCGGCGTAGAACACGTTGTCACCGACGTTGAACAGCGTCACGTCACTGCCGACAGCCTTGACCACCCCGGCCACGTCCCAGCCCAGCACCTTGGCGGTGCCGTTTTCCGGGGCGACGTTCTGGCGCACTTTGGTGTCCACCGGGTTGACCGAGATGGCTTTGACGTCCACCAGCAGGTCACGCGGGCCGGCGACGGGCGCTGGCAACTCGATGTCTTGCAGGGCGTTCGGATCGTTGATCGGCAGCGAGGCGTAGTAGGCAATGGCTTTCATGATGGCTCCAGGAAAAGGGCGATGATCAGGCAAGAAACTTCAGGCGCTTGAGGTCGAAGTGTTCGATCACATCAGCGGCCTTGGCGCGAAAGCTCTGGATGTGCGCGCTCTGGTCGTGGTCGGCCAGCGCTGCGTCGTCGCTCCAGCGTTCGAGCATGTAGAAGGTTTCGGGGTGTTGCAGGTCCTGGTGCAGGTCGTACTGCTCACAACCAGCCTCAAGGCGGGTGGGTTCCAGCAGGCCGCGCAGCAAGGTTTCCAGGGTGGCCTGCTGGCCGGGTTTGGCGATCAGCGTGGCGATGACGTTAAAGGCAGTGGACATATTCAACTCCAGACACGTAATGAACGGGATGCACGGATGATTGGCTATTTCCCCAGGAGATAAAAGCCGCTAAAACAAAGGTCTGTTTCAACCAAATTTTGATAATGAGCGGGAATGCATGCTGCGTTTTGATGATTTGCAGTTATTTGTGCGTGCGGCGGACTTGGGTAGCCTGTCCGCTGCAGCACGGGTGATGGACCTGTCGCCTGCGGTGGCCAGTGCCGCGCTCAAGCGCATCGAACAGCAGCTGGGCACGCGTTTGCTGGCGCGCTCTACCCGCAGCCTGCGCCTGACGGCTGAAGGCGAGGGTTTCCTGGAATATGCTCGCGCCGCGTTGAGCTCGCTGGATGAAGGGCGACGCTTATTGGCCAGCGGCCAAGACCATGTCAGTGGCGTGCTGCAGCTGTCGGCGCCTTCCGATTTCGGGCGTAACCAATTGCTGCCGTGGTTGGATGAATTCCAGCATGAGCACCCGCAACTGAGCGTGCGCCTGTTGTTGGGTGATCGAATTGCCGACTTGTTCCGCCAACCGGTGGACATCGCCCTACGCTACGGTGAGCCCGAGGATTCCAGCCTTGTCGCGCTCCCCGTCGCGGCGGACAACGTTCGCGTGCTCTGCGCGTCCCCTCGCTATCTCGCCCGTTATGGTGAACCTCGGCATCTGGAGCAATTGGCCCAGCACAATTGCCTGCTGTACATGCTTGGCAGCCGGGTCCACGACCACTGGACCTTTCACGACGGTAAACGCGACGTCAGCCTGACCGTCTCCGGCGACCGTTTCAGTGACGATGCCGACGTAGTCCGCCGCTGGGCGGTGGCGGGTGTGGGCATTGCCTACAAGTCCTGGCTGGACGTGAGTACTGACGTGCTGGCCGGGCGCCTGCGCTTGATCCTGCCTGAGCTGCGCGGTGAGCGTACGCCACTCAATCTGCTGTGCTCGCATCGCGCGCAGCTGAGCAAACCCATCAACTTGTTGCGGGAAATGCTCGTGTCCCGTTGTGCGATATTGACTGCCCAATTGCCGGAGCCCTTGAGCGCGACGTAACGGCCTCCATCAAAGCAGGAAATTTCACTCAGATACTGTCCCTATCTACGCTGTCAGACGCCGTGGAACCGGCGATTTACGGCCCTATACTTTGGCGCCAACCTCAGTAGAAAAATAAATCGACAGGGAGTGAAAAGATGGAAGTAGCACCTTGCATCAGTCAGATCGCCAGCTTGCTCGCCGAGCCCAAACGCACTGCCATGCTGTGGGCCTTGATGGATGGCTCGGCCAAGTCGCCGGTTGAGTTGGCAACGCTCGCCGGGCTGTCTCCGACATCCGCCAACGCGCACTTGGCGCGAATGACTGCAGGTGGTTTGTTGCGGGTGGAGGCCCGGCGTGGCAAGCGTTTGTTTCGTGTAGCGGCACCTGATGTCAGCGCTGCCATCGATGCCTTGGCCAGAACCACCATGGCTTGTGTTGCACGCAGCGCGCCGGGCGTTTTGCCGCCGGCCCTGGTTGCCCCGCCACTGTTACGCCATGCCCGGTTGTGCCACGGCCACCTCGGCGGGGAGCTGGGGGCGCAGTTGTATCAACATCTGTTGGAGGCGGGGTGGATCGAGCGCCATGAGTTGCGTACCGACATTACGGTCAAAGGCGCGCAGCACTTGGCCGGCCTGGGTATTTTCATTCAGGCATTGGCATCGCCGCTGGTGTGTAGTTGTTTTGACTGGAGCCAGCAGCAACCGCATCTGGGCGGTGCGTTGGGGGCAGGGTTGTTGCAACTGTTTTTGCAGTCGAACTGGATCAGTGTGATCAACGAGTCGCAGGCCTTGCAGGTGCACGCTATCGGACAGCGGGAAATCGCCCGATTCACCCTGGCTGGGTGAGGTGTTGACGTGAGATCGATGAATTCAATGTGGGAGCTGGGCTTGTCGAACCGTCGAACCGCCGCGATAGCGGTGTGTCAGGCAATAAATGCCTGGCTGATACACCGCTATCGCAGGCAAGCCAGCTCCCACATTTTGGACTGCGTTTAGTCAGTTATGGCTTGACCAGTCTTGCATCCAGGCTGTTCTGCGCCAGGCGTTTGGCCTGGTCCTGGGTCATGCCCAGCGAGGTGTACAGCGCGTGGAAGTTCTCGGTGACATAGCCGCCGAAGTACGCCGGGTCATCCGAATTTACCGTCACCTTCACGCCACGCTCAAGCATGTCGAGGATGTTGTGTTGGGCCATGTCGTCGAACACGCACAGTTTGGTGTTGGACAATGGGCACACGGTCAGCGGGATCTGCTCGTCGATGATGCGCTGCATCAAGCGCTCGTCTTCGATAGCGCGCACGCCATGGTCGATACGCTCGATCTTCAACAGGTCGAGGGCTTCCCAGATGTATTCGGGCGGGCCTTCTTCGCCAGCGTGGGCCACGGTAAGGAAGCCTTCGTGGCGGGCGCGGTCGAACACGCGCTGGAACTTGCTCGGCGGGTGACCCATTTCCGAACTGTCCAGGCCCACGGCCACGAACGCGTCACGGAACGGCAAGGCCTGGTCCAGGGTTTTCTCGGCTTCGGCTTCGCTCAAGTGGCGCAGGAAGCTGAGGATCAAGCCGCTGGTAATACCCAGTTGTTGCTCGCCATCTTTAAGTGCAGCGGCGATGCCGTTGAGTACCACTTCGAACGGCACGCCACGGTCGGTGTGGGTCTGCGGGTCGAAGAAGGGTTCGGTGTGGATCACGTTCTGCGCTTTGCAGCGCAGCAGGTAGGCCCAGGTCAGGTCGTAGAAGTCCTGGGAGGTGCGCAGCACATCGGCGCCCTTGTAATACAGGTCGAGAAACTCTTGCAGGTTGTTGAACGCGTAGGCCTTGCGCAGGGTGTCGACGTCGTTCCACGGCAGCGCAATCTTGTTGCGCTCGGCCAGGGCGAACAGCAACTCAGGCTCCAGCGAGCCTTCCAGATGCAGGTGCAATTCAGCCTTGGGCAGGGCGTTGAGCCAATCGTACATTTTCTAAATTCTCATCAGGTGCAATGGCGGCATTCTACAGGCCATGGATGAAATAATCGGTAAAACCTGACCAGCAGGAGAGTTTTGGTTTTATTCGTGCAATCACCGTCTCAACTAAGATGTAACGAAACGTTAGCTGCATCGCGCAGTCTGTACCCCATCAATGACAGATTTGCCGTACTAAAAGGCCCGAAATGCTCACCTCCCTCAAGCAAGAAAAATTCATGCTGCTGGCGCTGATTGCCGCCATCGCCGCCTACCCGCTGGAGCACTGGATGCTGCACAGCGGGCAAATGGTGGCGCTGCTGGCCGGCGCGGCACTCATCGGCTTTATCGTGATGGCGTCGATGCGCGTGGCCCATCACGCCGAGCAACTCGCGGAAAAAGTCGGCGACCCCTACGGCACCATGATCCTCACCCTCGCTGCCGTGCTGGTGGAGGTGGTGATCCTGGCGATCATGATGAGCAACGAACCGTCCCCCACCCTGGTGCGCGACACCATTTACTCGGCGGTGATGCTCGACATCAACGGGATTCTCGGCCTGGCTGCGCTGATGGGCGGTATCAAGCACGGTGAACAGTCCTACAACGATGATTCGGCGCGTACTTACAGCGTGATGATCCTCACCGCCATGGGCGTGTCAATGGTGGTGCCGGAATTCATTCCCGAAGCCGACTGGAAAATTTACTCGGCCTTCACCATTGGCGCGATGGTGGTGTTGTACACCCTATTCCTACGCATGCAGGTGGGGCCGCACAGTTATTTCTTTAGCTACAGCTACCCGGAAAAACGCCGCAAGAAGCAGCCGGAAGAACAGAAAGCGCCGTCGGTGAACCTGGCGTTTTCCATCGGCACGCTGGTGTTTGGGGTGGTGGTGATCGGCGCATTGGCCGAAGTGATGGCCAAGACCCTGGACCTTGGCCTGGAAGGCACAGGCGCGCCGCCGGTGATCACGGCGATTGTGGTCGCGGCCATTTCGGCAGCGCCGGAAATTTTGACAGCGTTGCGCGCTGCGTTGGCGAACCGCATGCAGTCGGTGGTGAATATTGCGTTGGGTGCTTCGTTGTCGACGGTGATCCTGACAGTGCCGGTGATGGAAGCCATGGCGCTCTACACCGGCCAGCCGTTCCAGATGGCGATGACGCCGGTGCAGACCGTGATGGTGTTGATCACGCTGATTGTCAGCGCGATCAACCTCAACGATGGCGAAACCAATGCCATCGAAGGGATGACGCATTTTGTGTTGTTTGCGACCTTCATCATGTTGTCGTTGTTGGGGGTGTAGCGCAACTCAACGCAACGCCGCTCCGACATTTTTGCCCCGTGTCTGGCTTAGGTTCCGGCGATCAGTTGGCGTGCCGCCTGGGTGTGATCGGCGATCAAGCCTTTCAGGTCCAGGCCTTCCACTTGGCCGTCAATCACACGCCACTTGCCGCCGATCATCACCCGGTCCGCACGATCAGCACCGCACAGCAGCAGTGCTGAAATCGGGTCATGGCTGCCCGAGAAACGCAGCTCATCCAGCTTGAACAGCGCCAGGTCTGCCTGCTTTCCTACCGCCAACTCGCCAATGTCCGTACGCCCGAGCAATTGCGCTGAACCTTTGGTCGCCCAACCCAGCACGCCTTCAGGCGTGATCTTTTCTGCGCCATAACGCAGGCGCTGGATGTACAGCGCCTGGCGTGCTTCAAGGATCATGTTTGAGGCATCGTTGGAGGCTGAGCCATCCACGCCCAGGCCGATAGGCGCGCCCGCTGCCAACAGGTCCAGCGTCGGGCAGATGCCAGACGCCAGACGCATGTTCGAGCTTGGGCAGTGGCAGATGCCGGTGCCGGCGGCACCCAGGCGCGCAATTTCATCCGGGTTGAAGTGAATGCCATGCGCCAGCCAGGTGCGCGGGCCGAGCCAGCCGACGCTGTCCAGATAATCCACGGTGCGCAAGCCGAAGCGTTGCAGGCAGAAGTCTTCTTCGTCGAGGGTTTCCGCCAAGTGGGTGTGCAGGCGAACGTCGAGGCTGGTGGCCAGTTCGGCGCTGGCTTGCATGATTTGCGGGGTGACGGAAAACGGCGAGCAGGGGGCCAGGGCAATCTGGATCTGTGCGCCGTCGCCGCGCTGGTGATATTCGCGGATCAAGCGCTGGCTGTCTTCAAGGATGACTTGGCCCTGTTGCACGGTCTGCTGGGGAGGCAGGCCGCCATCGGCTTCGCCGAGGCTCATGGATCCGCGGGTGAGCATGGCGCGCATGCCCAATTCGCGCACGCTTTCAACTTGTACGTCGATCGCGTTTTCCAGGCCGTCAGGGAACAGGTAATGGTGGTCTGCCGCCGTGGTGCAGCCAGAAAGCAGCAACTCCGCGAGCGCCACCTTCGATGCCAAGGCGAGCTTTTCCGGGGTCAGTCGCGCCCAGACCGGGTAGAGGGTCTTCAACCAAGGGAACAGCGGCTGATTGACCACCGGCGCCCAGGCGCGGGTCAGGGTTTGGTAGAAGTGGTGATGGGTGTTGATCAGGCCGGGAAGGATCACATGTTCACGGGCATCGAAGACATGCCCGCAAGGCACGGCAGGCTCTCTTCCCCAGCCCAGTAATTCAGTGATCACACCGTCTTGCAGCACCAGGCCGCCACGGGCATCGAGGCCATTGGCAGTGAAAATCGCGAGGGGGTTTTTTAACCAGATACGGGTCGCAGGCATTGGCCGGCTCCTCTGAATGATGGGTTCAGGTTTGCCAGCTCAGTGTTGCCCTGTCTGCTGATCCAGGGTCGCCGGTGAAGGCGAGTGGCAGAGTTTACTTGTAGTCTATGTTCGGGTCTATCTGTAGGAGCGCGGTGCCCTCGAGATCATCGCGGGCAAGCCCGCTCCCACAGTGGGTGGGTATTTACCAGGCGATGGTGTCGCCTTTGTAATCGATGAAGTGATGGCCGCCTTTACCGGTGTAGGCGTTCACTTGGTCCACCAGCCCGCGCACGCTGGTGTCGACATCGATGTGCGCATTTTCGCCGCCCATATCGGTCTTCACCCAGCCTGGATGCAGCGACAACACCGTCAGTTTAGGGTCACCCAGTTGGGTGACAAAGCTGTTGGTCATGGAGTTGAGCGCCGCCTTGCTGGCCTTATACAGCGCCAGGTCAGAACCGTCGGGGATGGTCACGCTGCCCAGTACCGAACTCATGAAGGCCATGACGCCGCTGTCCTTGCGGATCTGCCCGACAAAGCGCTGGGCCAGGTTAATTGGCGCCACGGCATTGGTGAAAAACAGTTGACCGACTTCGGCCAGGGTGGCGTGGCCGGGTTCTTGATTGGCGGGGCCCTTAACGCCGGCGTTGACGAACAGCAGGTCGAAGGTGTGCTCCTTGAGGCGCTGGCTGAGGGCGATCACGGCTTGTTGATCGTCCATGTCGAGTTTTTCGATCTGCGTTGGGCCGAGGGCTTTCAGCGCATCGGCGTTGCTCGGATCACGCACGGTGGCGATCACATCCCAGCCGTCCTGGATCAGTTGCTTGACCAGGCCAAGGCCCAGCCCGCGCGATGCGCCGATGATCAATGCGGTTTTTGGCGTAGGCATGAAAAGCTTCCTTTAGCGTTGCGGTTCAGGGAGTTCAGCGTTGTAGCAGGATACGCCCACGGCTGAGGTCGGCGAGTTGAATTTGCAGGGTGTCGATATGCGCTTCGCCCACAGCCAGCTGTAGTTCGACGCCGTTGGCGGTGAAGGTTTCTTCCACCACCAGCCCGCCCAGTTCAGCCACGCGCAGTTTCACCAGGTTGAGTTCGGCGAACCCGCAAGCGCAACTTAAGGGCACACGGCTGATCAATTCGATGCGTTCGGCATTCTGCAGGCATTTATTCGCGCCACCGCCGTACGCACGCGCGAGCCCGCCGGTGCCCAATTGGATGCCGCCGTACCAGCGAATCACCAGCACCGCGACCTGATCAAAACACTGTGCCTCGATGGCCGCCAGGATCGGCCGCCCGGCTGTGCCGCCGGGTTCTCCGTCGTCATTGCTGCGGTACTGGTCGGCCAGTTTCCAGGCCCAGCAATTGTGCGTGGCGTTCAGGTCGCTGTGCTGTTCGAAAAACGCCTGGGCGTCTTGCGCGCTGGTAATCGGTGCGGCGAGGGTGATGAAGCGGCTTTTGCGTATTTCTTCGCGAAACTCGCAAAGGCCGATGAGCGTAAAAGGCATAAGTCGCTTCGTTTATTGGACGGGCTTGATGCCACAGCCCTTGAGAATGATGTGGATCAGGTTGGTGCCGGCGTCTTCCATGTCCTGCTTGGTCAGCTTGGTGCGACCGGTGACGCGGCAGATCTGGGTGGCGAAGTCGGCGTAGTGCTGGGTGCTGCCCCACAGCAGGAAGATCAGGTGCACGGGGTCGATGGGGTCCATCTTGCCGGCGTCGATCCAGGCCTGGAACACCGACGCGCGGCCACTGAACCACGCGCGGTAGTCCTGGCTGAAATATTCGGTGAGGCATTCGCCGCCGCTGATGATCTCCATGGCGAAGATCCGCGAGGCCTGGGGTTGGCGCCGCGAGAACTCCATCTTGGTGCGAATATAGCGGGCGAGGGCTACGGCCGGGTCATCCTCGGCGGTCAGCGAGTTGAAGGTGCTGTCCCACAATTCGAGGATGTTGCTGAGCACCGCGATGTACAGGCCCAGCTTGTTGGTGAAGTAGTAATGCAGGTTGGCCTTTGGCAGCCCGGCACTGGCAGCAATGGTGTTCATGCTGGTGCCTTTGTAGCCATGGCGCGCGAACTCATCTTCAGCAGCCTGGAGAATCGCTTGTTCGTTCTTTTGCCGAATGCGGCTGGCGGGTTTACCGGCTTGGTTGCTGTGGGCAGGAACTTCGAGGCTCATGGAGGTTTCCGTGCTGATCGATAGAGACGACGTGTGCACAGATAACCCACCCTCAAGCCTCAGACAAGTCCTGATGCAATAAAACCTTCAAAGCGGTTCCAGCGTGTCGCTTTCCGGTGTGTGGTTAACGGTGGCGCTGCTGACTTTGGCTTCTGGTAATAGCAGGCACAGCGCAATGGCAGTCAGGCCGCCGCTGGTGATAGCGGAGTCGAACAGGTTCTGCACCAGCGTTGGCATCAAGTGCAGCAGGCTCGGTTGGGCGGCGATACCCAGGCCGACACCAAACGAGGTGGCGATGATCAGCATGCTGCGTCGGTCCAGCGGTGCCTGAGCAAGGATACGCACACCGGCGGCGGCCACGCTGCCGAACATCACCAGGGTCGCACCGCCCAAGACCGGCTTGGGGATTTGCTGCAGGACTGCGCCAATCAATGGAAACAACCCGAGGCAAAACAGCACCACGCCGATATATAAGCCGACGTATCGGCTGGCGACGCCGGTGAGTTGAATCACGCCGTTGTTCTGCGCGAATGTGGTATTGGGGAAGGCGCTGAAGGTGGCGGCGATCATGCAACTGACGCCATCGCCGAGTACGCCACCTTTGAGTCGGCTTATATAAGAAGGACCGCTGATGGGCTGGCGGGCGATCATGCAGTTGGCGGTGAGGTCACCGACCGTTTCGATGCTGCTGATCAGATAAATCAGCGCGATCGGCAGGAAAACGCTCCAGTCGAAGTTGAAACCAAAGCGAAACGGAATAGGCAGGCTGACCAGCGGCAGGTCGGGCAGGGCTTGAGGCACGAGTTTGCCGCTGAACCAAGCGGCCAGGCTACCCAGGGCCAGTCCGATGATGATTGCCGAGAGGCGCACCCAAGGTGTGTTGGAGCGGTTGAGCAGGATGATCGTCAGCACCACGAACACGCCCAGCGCCAGGTTGATAGGCGCGCCGAAGTCCGGCGCGTTGAAACCACCGCCAAGGTCGGTGATGCCGACCTTGATCAAACTGATGCCGATCAACGTGATGACAATTCCTGTCACCAACGGCGTGATGACTCGGCGCAGTTGGCCGATAAAGCGGCTCAGCACGATCTGCACCACGGCGCCGAAAAAGCACACGCCAAAGATCATCGCCATGATGTCTTCCGGGCTGCCGCCACGTTGCTTCACCAGAAAGCCCGCCGACAACACCGCGCCGAGAAACGCAAAGCTAGTGCCTTGCAGGCAGATCATCCCGGCGCCGATGCCAAATGGCCTACGTGCCTGAATGAAGGTGCCGACACCGGAGACCATCAACGCCATGCTGATCAAGTAGGGCAAATGGGCGGTGAGGCCCAGGGTGGAGCCGATGATCAGTGGCGGGGTGATGATGCCGACAAAGGCGGCCAGCACATGTTGCAGTGCGGCGAGCAAGGCCGGAGCGGGTTTCGGGCGGTCGTTGAGGCCGTAGATGAGGTCGTTGGGGCTGGAGGGTTCTGGTGGCATGGCGGGCAAACTCGAGTCGGACAGTTCTAGGTCCTGGTGGACTTGCAAAAAACTGTCCAAGTGCTCAGCTTTTTGCTCGAGGCCCGCGTTAGCGCGTTGCTGCCAGACTTTCCAGGAAGCTTTCCAGCACCAAATGGGGGCGACGGCCCTTGCGCGTGACCGATGCGAGGCTCAAATCGTAAAAACGTGTAGCCGGTTTCAGCGGGCGCAGTCGTCCTTGTTGTACCCACAGGCTGGCGTAGTGATCGGGCAGGTAGCCAATATAGTGTCCGGTAAGGATCAGGAACGCCATGCCTTCGCGGTCGGACGCGCTGGCGGTGCAGTTGAGTGCCTGGTAATGGGCCTGGATCTCGGCGGGCAGGCGGAACGTCGGTGCGATGGCGTCCTGGTCATCGATGCGAGCGTCGTCCAATTGCTTGTCGTCGGCATAGAACAACGGGTGGCCGACCGCGCAGTAGAGCAGCGAACGCTCGCTGTACAGCGGTTGATATTCCAATCCCGACAGGGCGCTTGCCTGCGGCACCACGCCGACATGCAGACGACCGTCGAGCACGCCTTGTTCGACTTCGTTGGGGGCGATCATGCGGATCTGGATTTGCACATCCGGGCCGCGTTGCTTCAATTGTGCGAGCGCGTGGGTGATGCGCATGTGGGGCAGGGTGACGAGGTTGTCGGTGAGACCGATGATCAGCTCGCCGCGCAGATGCTGGTGCAGGCCGTTGACCTCGGTGCGAAAGCTTTCCAGGGCACTCAAGAGTTGCAGGGCCGACTGGTAGACCTCTCGGCCTTCTTCGGTCAGGGAGAAACCGGCGCGGCCGCGTTGGCACAGCCTTAACCCGAGGCGTTGCTCAAGATCGCTCATTTGCTGGCTGATGGCCGAACGGCCTATGCCCAGCACGGTTTCTGCCGCTGAAAAGCCGCCGCACTCCACCACACTTCGAAAAATGCGCAGCAGGCGGATATCGAAGTCGCTGACTTGGGCCAGGGGATCGGGTCGACGGCTGCTCATAGTTTAGTAAAGGCCTGACTGAAGGTTAGAAGAGTTGGATTTCACCGACTTTATCGCCATGGCAATTTAGCTGCAACCACGCGTTTCAATCCCGACGCTGCCTTTTGCCTTGCGAGGTTTTGCTGATGAACATGCCCGAAAACGCCCCATCGTCCTTGGCCAGCCAACTGAAGCTGGACGCGCACTGGATGCCCTACACCGCCAACCGTAACTTCCAGCGTGACCCGCGCCTGATCGTGGCCGCTGAAGGCAGCTGGTTGACGGATGACAAAGGCCGCAAGGTGTATGACTCGCTGTCGGGCCTATGGACCTGTGGCGCCGGGCATACTCGCAAGGAAATCCAGGACGCGGTGTCCAAGCAACTGGGGACTTTGGACTACTCGCCGGGCTTCCAGTACGGTCATCCGTTGTCGTTCCAACTGGCGGAAAAGATTACGGACTTGACCCCTGGTAACCTCAACCATGTGTTCTTCACCAACTCCGGCTCCGAGTGCGCCGACACTGCGGTGAAGATGGTGCGTGCGTACTGGCGCCTGAAAGGTCAGGCCACCAAGACCAAGATGATCGGTCGCGCCCGTGGTTATCACGGTGTGAACATCGCCGGCACCAGCCTGGGCGGCGTCAACGGTAACCGTAAGCTGTTTGGTCAGGGCTTGATGGACGTTGACCATCTGCCGCACACCTTGCTGGCAAGCAACGCCTTCTCCCGTGGCATGCCGGAGCAGGGCGGTATCGCGCTGGCCGACGAATTGCTCAAGTTGATTGAATTGCACGACGCGTCGAACATCGCCGCGGTGTTTGTCGAGCCAATGGCCGGCTCTGCTGGCGTGCTCGTGCCGCCTAAGGGGTATCTCAAGCGTCTGCGTGAGATCTGCGATCAACACAACATCCTGTTGGTGTTCGACGAAGTGATCACCGGTTTCGGCCGCACCGGCTCGATGTTCGGTGCCGACAGCTTCGGCGTAACGCCGGACCTGATGTGCATCGCCAAGCAAGTCACCAACGGCGCGATCCCGATGGGCGCGGTGATTGCCAGCAGCGAGATCTATCAGACCTTCATGAACCAGGCGACGCCGGAGTACGCGGTGGAATTCCCCCACGGCTACACTTACTCGGCGCACCCGGTGGCGTGCGCAGCGGGCCTGGCGGCATTGGACCTGCTGCAGAGGGAAAACCTGGTGCAGAGCGTAGCCGAAGTCGCACCGCACTTTGAGAATGTGCTGCACGGTTTGAAGGGCAGCAAAAACGTGATCGATATTCGCAACTACGGCTTGGCCGGTGCGATCCAGATTGCCCCGCGTGACGGTGATGCCATCGTCCGTCCATTCGAGGCCGGCATGGCGTTGTGGAAGGCCGGTTTCTACGTGCGTTTTGGCGGTGACACCCTGCAGTTCGGGCCAACCTTCAATAGCAAGCCGCAGGACTTGGATCGCTTGTTTGATGCGGTCGGCGAAGTGCTGAACAAGATCGACTGATTTCTCCTTCTATATAGAACAATTTTTCAGGAGCCCTGCATGAGCCTTATCCAGCATTTGATCAACGGTGAGATGGTCAACGACAGCGGCCGGAGTGCCGACGTGTATAACCCGTCGACCGGCCAGGTGATCCACCAGGTGCCGTTGGCCAGCCGTGAAACCATTCAACAAGCGATCGACTCGGCCAAGGCTGCGTTCCCGGCCTGGCGTAATACCCCGCCGGCCAAGCGCGCCCAGGTGATGTTTCGTTTCAAGCAGTTGCTGGAGCAGAACGAAGCACGCATCTCGCAGTTAATCAGCGAAGAGCATGGCAAGACGCTGGAAGACGCGGCCGGTGAGTTGAAGCGCGGGATCGAAAACGTTGAGTACGCGTGCTCGGCGCCGGAGATTCTGAAGGGCGAGTACAGTCGTAACGTAGGACCGAACATTGATGCCTGGTCGGACTTCCAGCCGCTGGGCGTGGTTGCTGGTATTACGCCGTTCAACTTCCCGGCGATGGTGCCGTTGTGGATGTACCCGTTGGCGATTGTCTGCGGTAACTGCTTCATCCTGAAACCATCGGAGCGTGATCCGAGCTCGACGCTGTTGATCGCGCAATTGCTGCAAGAGGCCGGTTTGCCTAAAGGCGTGCTGAGTGTGGTGCATGGGGACAAAGGTGCGGTGGACGCGCTGATTGAAGCGCCGGAAGTGAAAGCGCTGAGTTTCGTGGGCTCGACGCCGATTGCCGAGTACATTTATTCCGAAGCGACCAAGCGTGGCAAGCGCGTGCAGGCACTGGGTGGGGCGAAGAATCACGCGGTACTGATGCCGGACGCCGACCTGGATAACGCGGTGAGTGCCTTGATGGGCGCGGCGTATGGTTCCTGTGGTGAGCGTTGCATGGCGATTTCGGTGGCTGTGTGCGTGGGCGACCAAGTGGCGGATGCGTTGATTGCCAAGCTGGTGCCGCAGGTCAAGGCGCTGAAAATTGGCGCGGGCACTTCTTGCGGGCTGGATATGGGGCCGTTGGTGACTGGCCAAGCACGTGACAAAGTCAGTGGTTATATAGAAGACGGTGTGGCGGCCGGTGCTGAGCTGGTTGTCGATGGTCGCGGCTTGAGTGTTGCCGGGCACGAAGAAGGCTTCTTCCTGGGTGGTAGTTTGTTTGATCGCGTGACGTCTGAGATGCGTATCTATAAAGAAGAGATCTTCGGACCGGTGTTGTGCGTGGTGCGGGTAGATAGCCTGGAAACGGCGATGCAACTGATCAACGATCATGAATACGGTAACGGTACCTGTATCTTCACCCGCGACGGTGAGGCGGCCCGTTTGTTCTGCGATGAGATCGAAGTGGGCATGGTCGGCGTTAACGTTCCCCTGCCTGTGCCGGTGGCTTATCACAGCTTTGGTGGCTGGAAGCGATCGCTGTTCGGCGACTTGCATGCGTACGGTCCGGATGGGGTGCGCTTCTACACACGTCGCAAGGCGATTACACAGCGCTGGCCGCAACGGGCCAGCCATGAAGCTTCGCAGTTTGCCTTTCCTAGTCTTTAAGGCTCGGTAGGAAGAAAGCCGGCCCCTTGGGGCCGGCTTTTGCGTTTCTGAGGGCTTTTTGGCCTATATGACAGAAATGTGAAGAAAAGGGGTTGACGGCAGATTCTGGAAGTCTATAATTCGCCCCACTTCCGGCGCAGTCGAAACGGAAAACTCCTTGGTAAACAAAGAGTTATGCAAGATTCGACAGCGAGTTGCTTCAGTTCATCGAAGCCCAGAAGGAGTTGGTAGGGCGGTGTTGTTTGGCTCTATTAACGTTTCGATCCTCTCGGTCGAAAGCGGAGAAAAAGAGGTGTTGACAGCAGCGTGTAACGCTGTAGAATTCGCCTCCCGCTAACGAGAGATCGGAGGCGCAAGTGGTTGAAGTTGTTGAAGAATTCTTCGAAAACTTCTGAAAATAATCACTTGACAGCAAATGAGGCTGCTGTAGAATGCGCGCCTCGGTTGAGACGAAAGATCTTAACCAACCGCTCTTTA
>NZ_CAXAQI010000028.1:0-45487 GCF_963970695.1 Pseudomonas sp. EL_65y_Pfl1_R83
GGCAGATGCGCGCCTTGGAACGCAAGGCACGCAAACTGGGATTGCAGCTGGTTAAAGCGGCTTAAATTTTAAGAGCAAAAACAATGAGTTAATTTTTGTTTGATAAGAGCTGGCTTGCCTGCGATAGCGGTCTGCCAGTTACCACATCACTGACTGAGCCACCGCTATCGCAGGCAAGCCACACACATTGGATTTGCGTCAGTTTTAGAAGATTCATCGTCCTGTAACCCCCGCGCCGCCAAACCGTCATCCCCTGCGCCCATCCTGTACTCCCCGCACTCGCATTGGGAGACTCGAAATGGCCCGGCCCTACGAAGACAGCAACAGCACCGTAAAGACCCGTCGTCAGCAGGAAGACCAACGCCGCATGGCGTTCCGTCGCGCAATCGAAGACCGTTGCGAGGAGCGCCAATTGCTCCAGAGCATCAGTGACTACCCGGAACTCCACTGGCAGGCACCCGCGGCTGCCCAGCGAAACGCTCAGCCAGTGCGCTGATCTGCACCCGTTCGCTGCGAATAAAGCCCAGGAACGCATGGGCCACCGGTGACAGGCGCTTGGCCTTGGCCTGCACCAGGCACCAACTGCGGTACAGCGGCAGCTCTTCCACCGGCAGCTCCTTGAGCCCGCCGGTGGCCAGTTCCATGTTGACCGCGTGGCGCGTCAGCAGGGCCACGCCCAATCCCGCGCATACACATTCGCGCTGCGCCTCGGCCGAGGCGACTTCCACCGTCTGGGTGAAGTGCACACGTTTCTCCTTAAAGTACTCTTCGCAAGCCATCCGCGTGCCGGAACCCGGTTCACGTAGCAGCAGCGTGTAAGGTTCCAGATCTTGCAGGCGCAGTGGGCCTTGCAGGCTCAAAGGGTGGTTGGGGGGCGCCACGGCGACAATCGGGTTGTTGAGGAATGGCAGGAATTCCAGGCCCATGTCCTGGGGCACCATGGACATGATCACCAGATCGTCGCGGTTGTCGGAAAGCCGGCGGATCACCTGGGCACGGTTGACCACCGTCAGGTGCAACTGCACCTCAGGGTGCTGGCGCTTAAAGGCAGCAAACAAATGCGGCACAAAGTATTTGGCGCTGGACTCCACGGCCAGCTTCAGTTGGCCCTGCAGCGAGCCCTGCATGTCCGACAGCTGCATATCGAGGTTCTCCAGCCGTCCGAAGATATCGCGACTGGCCCGTTGCAGCGCTTCAGCGGCCTCGGTCATGTAGAGTTTTTTGCCGACATAATCGAACAGCGGCTGGCCGATCAGCTCTTCCAGCTGACGAATTTGTAGGCTCACGGCGGGCTGTGTGAGGGACATTTCCTCGGCGGCGCGGCTATAAGAGCGCAAATCACACACTTCATGAAAGATCTGCAGCTGACGCAATGTCAGTCGCATCAATGACTTACGCATGTTTAGCTCTCCTCATCCCAAGCCAGCCGAACAACTATAAGTCTTTACTTATGCATGACCCAATAATTATTGATTTTTGTTAATCCCTCTATGGGCTTAGGGTGTGTCTTGCGACTGTCATGAAACATTTGGTCACGCGACGACCCAGCTCCTGTGGGTCGAAGAACGCAGCAATCGGCTCAAGGGAATTTCCAAGTGATAAAAAAGATCCTGATCGCCAACCGTGGTGAAATTGCCGTACGAATCGTGCGTGCCTGCGCCGAGATGGGCATTCGCTCGGTCGCGGTCTACTCCGACGCCGACCGCCATGCGTTGCACGTCAAGCGTGCCGACGAAGCCCACAGCATTGGTGCCGAGCCACTGGCCGGTTACCTGAACCCGCGCAAGCTGGTGAACTTGGCGGTGGAAACCGGTTGTGATGCGCTGCATCCCGGCTATGGCTTCCTGTCGGAGAACGCCGAACTGGCGGATATCTGTGCCGAACGCGGGATCAAATTCATCGGCCCGTCCGCTGAAGTGATCCGCCGCATGGGCGACAAGACCGAAGCGCGCCGCAGCATGATCAAGGCTGGCGTACCGGTCACGCCCGGCACCGAAGGCAACGTCGCCGACATCGCCGAAGCCCTGACTGAAGGCGACCGTATTGGTTACCCGGTGATGCTCAAGGCCACCTCCGGCGGTGGCGGTCGTGGTATCCGTCGTTGCAACAGCCGCGAAGAACTTGAACAAGCCTTCCCCCGCGTCATCTCCGAAGCCACCAAGGCGTTCGGCTCGGCGGAAGTGTTCCTGGAAAAATGCATCGTCAATCCCAAGCACATCGAGGCGCAGATCCTCGGTGACAGCTTTGGCAACGTGGTGCACCTGTTCGAGCGCGATTGCTCGATCCAGCGCCGCAACCAGAAGCTCATCGAAATCGCCCCAAGCCCTCAGCTGACCCCGGAACAGCGCGCCTACATCGGCGACCTGTCGGTGCGCGCCGCCAAGGCCGTGGGTTACGAGAACGCCGGCACCGTGGAGTTCCTGCTCGCGGAGGGCGAGGTGTACTTCATGGAGATGAACACCCGGGTGCAGGTGGAACACACCATCACCGAAGAAATCACCGGGATCGACATCGTCCGCGAGCAAATCCGTATCGCCTCCGGGTTGCCGCTGTCGGTGAAACAGGAAGATATCCAGCACCGGGGTTTCGCGTTGCAGTTCCGCATCAACGCCGAAGACCCGAAGAACAACTTCCTCCCAAGCTTCGGCAAGATCACCCGTTACTACGCCCCCGGCGGTCCTGGCGTGCGCACCGACACGGCGATCTACACCGGCTACACCATCCCACCGTTCTACGACTCCATGTGCCTGAAACTGGTGGTGTGGGCGTTGACCTGGGAAGAAGCCATGGACCGCGGCCTGCGTGCCCTGGACGACATGCGCCTGCAAGGCGTGAAGACCACCGCCGCCTACTACCAGGAAATCCTGCGCAACCCGGAATTCCGCAGCGGCCAGTTCAATACCAGCTTCGTTGAAGCCCACCCTGAGCTGACCAACTACTCGATCAAGCGCAAACCCGAAGAGCTGGCCCTGGCCATCGCCGCCGCCATCGCCGCCCACGCAGGCTTATAAATAAGCAGCTGCAAGTTGCAAGCGGCAAGCTACAAGTTAAAGCGCATCAGCCTTTACTTGCAGCTTGTAGCTTGAAACTTGCAGCTATGAGGAGATCCGAATATGACTAAGAAAATCTTCGTAACCGACACCATCCTGCGCGACGCCCACCAATCGTTGCTCGCGACCCGCATGCGCACCGATGACATGCTGCCGATCTGCGACAAGCTCGACAAAGTCGGCTACTGGTCCCTGGAAGTCTGGGGCGGCGCGACCTTCGACGCTTGCGTACGTTTCCTCAAAGAAGACCCGTGGGAGCGCCTGCGCAAACTGCGCGCCGCGTTGCCTAACACCCGCCTGCAAATGTTGCTGCGTGGCCAGAACCTGCTGGGCTACCGCCATTACAGCGACGACGTGGTCAAGGCGTTCGTGGCCAAGGCGGCAGTCAACGGCATCGACGTATTCCGCATCTTCGACGCCATGAATGACGTGCGTAACCTGCGCGTGGCCATCGAAGCGGTGAAGGCCGCCGGCAAACATGCCCAGGGCACCATCGCCTACACCACCAGCCCGGTGCACACTGTCGAAGCGTTTGTGGCCCAGGCCAAACAGCTCGAATCCATGGGCTGCGACTCGATTGCGATCAAGGACATGGCCGGCCTGTTGACCCCGTACGCCACCGGTGAACTGGTCAAGGCGCTGAAAGCCGAACAAAACCTGCCGATCTTTATCCACTCCCACGACACCGCCGGTCTGGCCGCGATGTGCCAACTCAAGGCCATCGAAAACGGTGCCGACCACATCGACACCGCCATTTCCAGCTTTGCCTGGGGCACCAGCCATCCGGGTACCGAGTCGATGGTCGCCGCCCTTAAGGGCAGTGAGTTCGACACCGGCCTGAGCCTGGAACTGCTGCAAGAGATCGGCCTGTACTTCTATGCCGTGCGCAAGAAGTACCACCAGTTCGAAAGTGAATTCACCGCCGTCGACACCCGTGTGCAAGTCAACCAAGTGCCGGGCGGGATGATTTCCAACCTGGCCAACCAGTTGAAAGAGCAGGGCGCCCTCAACCGCATGAGCGAAGTGCTGGCCGAAATCCCGCGTGTGCGTGAAGACCTTGGCTTCCCGCCGCTGGTCACCCCGACCTCGCAGATCGTCGGCACCCAGGCGTTTTTCAACGTGCTGGCCGGTGAGCGCTACAAGACCATTACCAACGAAGTGAAGCTCTACCTGCAAGGCGGCTACGGCAAGGCGCCGGGCACCGTGAATGAGAAACTGCGTCGCCAGGCCATCGGCAGTGAAGAGGTCATTGACGTACGCCCGGCCGATTTGCTCAAGCCGGAAATGACCAAGCTGCGTGGCGAAATCGGCGCGCTGGCCAAGTCTGAAGAAGACGTGCTGACCTACGCCATGTTCCCGGACATCGGCCGCAAGTTCCTCGAAGAGCGCGACGCCGGCACCCTGGCGCCGGAAGTACTGTTGCCGATTCCTGAAGCGGGCGGCGTGGCCCGTGCCGGTGGCGAAGGCGTGCCGACCGAGTTCGTCATCGACGTGCACGGTGAGAGCTACCGCGTGGACATCACCGGTGTCGGCGTGAAGGCCGAAGGCAAGCGCCACTTCTACCTGTCCATCGACGGCATGCCCGAAGAAGTGGTGTTCGAACCGCTCAACGAGTTTGTCAGCGGTGGTAACAGCAAGCGCAAGCAGGCCACCGAGCCGGGCCATGTCAGCACCGCGATGCCGGGCAATATCGTCGACGTGCTGGTCAAGGAAGGCGACGTGGTCAAGGCCGGCCAGGCCGTACTGATTACCGAAGCCATGAAGATGGAAACCGAAGTGCAGGCAGCGATTGCCGGCAAGGTGAGCGCTGTTCATGTAGCCAAGGGCGACCGGGTCAACCCTGGCGAAATCCTGATTGAAATCGAAGGCTGATACAGCCTTCGACATTACCGTTTAATCCTCGGGGGGGCAGGTGCTCCCCTTTTTTTCGCCTGTAGTTTGCTTAGAAACGCATCCGCCACTGCCCTATCAAGCCTTGGCTGCTGCTTTGGGTGCCGTTTTCCGCGCTGTAGGCCAGGCCGACGGTGTGGTTGGCTGAGAGTGCCAGATCGAGCCCAGCCTGCAGGTTCAGGCTGTTGCGGTCGAGCGACGCGCCCTGAAGGGTGAAACCGTCAATGCCGCCCTGGCGAAAGGACTGGCGCACCTGGCTGTCGACGTCGCCATAGAGGTGTTTCCACTGCGTACTCAGATGGGGTGTGAGGGTCATCTGGTTGTCGAACAGGAACAGTTTGGCCAGACGCAGACCAAAGGTGCTGCTCAGGTTCTGTTGGGTTTGCGCATCGACGTTCAGCGCCGCGGCCCCGCCGTGTTCCTTGAAACTGTCACGGCTGTAGCGCTGGTAGCCAAGGCCAGCAAACGGCTCGATGCTGATGTCGCCACTGCCCAGTTGGTAGCCCATTTCGCCGAAGACATTCTGGCTGTTGGCGGTGTAGCGGCCCTTGAGTGTGTCCTTGTAACCCAGGATATCGATGCCACGTTTGTTTTGCCCCGCATGGCTGCTGTAGATCGCCCCCAGGCGTAACGCCAACGAGCCGTCCTGGCGCACGGCGTAACCGCCCAGATGCCAGCTGTCCAGGTCTGCGGTAAAGCGCTGCGTATCGAAACGGCTGCTGGATTTTGCCCCCAGCATACCGACTCGCCAGGCGTGGTCGACAGCCCAATCTGCGCCCATTAAAACGCCTTGGTTGGCCGTATTCAGGCCGGCAGTGCCGCGCTGGCTGTCGAGACCGCCTTCGCTGCCGAGGTTTTTTACCCAGAAGTGGCCGTTGGAGTCGGTGGGCAACTCGCGCAGGGTCGAGAGCACGCGGCTGCTCAGTTGCTGGGTGCTGCTCTGGGTTGCTGCCGCCAGGTTTGCGTTCTGGCTGCCCGCCAGTTGCTCGAGGGCCGCGCCGAATGCGCCGGGTTTCTGTGCGAGTTCGGCGTTGAGTTTCTCCAGGGCCTTGATCTGCTCGGAGCTCAGCTTGCCCGACTCCAGCAGGCGAGTCAGTGCTGGCTCCAGCACCTTCGCCACCTGCCGACCATTGTGAGTAGTGGCTTGCCCAGTGAAATAGCCGTCGATAGGCGCAGCTTCAACTTCGGGAAGGTCGAACCACTCAAAAGCCGGTGCGTCGTAGGGTTGATACCAGTACGGCATGTACTCGATATCGCCGCGCGCATGTGCATATTGAAGGTTGGCCGCAGCGAGTAGGCTGATGGCAAGTACGATTCTGCGGAGTGTAATGGGCATGAATTCCCAACCTCTTGGTGAATGAGGCGGGGAATTTAGCGAGGTGAAGGAGGGATAACTGTCAGGCCACGCAGTCGCGGTGTGCGGGAGTTGTCGCTATCGGTCGGCGATAAGCGACGTCTGCATTTTATTGCGTAATCACGATCCTAAAAGCACACCAATATGCATTTTAATGCAGCTTTTGGAGCTCAACTACGACGCACATACCCCTTGCCATAGTGCCGTTCCAGCCGCGCCTGGATCAGCTCCATGCCCAGCGACAGCACCCAGTAAATAATCGCCGCCGTGGTCAGCATCTCGATATAGCGATAGCTCGAGCGGCCATAGGACTGCGCCAGGAACATGACCTCCCACACGCCCATCACCGAGATCAGGGACGAGTCCTTGAGCATCGAGATGAACTGGTTGGTGGCCGGCGGAATGATGGTGCGCATGGCCTGGGGCAGGGTGACGTGCCAGAAGATCACGCTGTCACGCATGCCCAGGGCGAGTGCCGCTTCACGCTGACCGTGGGTGACACCGAGGATGCCGGCGCGGAAGATTTCGCTCAAGTAAGCGCCGTAGTTCAGCGACAACGCGATGATCCCGGCGACGATGGCGCCCGGCACCAGGCCCAACTGGGGCAGGCCGAGGTAGATAAGCAAAATCTGGATCAGCAGCGGCGTGCCGCGAAAGAACGAGGCATAAAAGCTGGCGATGCCAAAGGCCACGGCGCTTTTCGACAAGCGTCCCAGCGCGGTGACAAACCCCAGCACCGACGATATCCCGATCGAGCACAGGCACAAGAACAGCGTCAGCGCCGCGCCTTGCAGGAAGCCGTTGGGCGACAGGTGCACGCCCACCAGGTTGGGCAGCTTGTCGAGGATGATCGAGAACTTCAGGTCAAAGCTCAGGAAGAAACTGGCGAACAGGCAGAACAGCACGGCCCAGGTCAGGTACAACCGGGTGCGAAAACCGAAGAGCCGCTGCCAGCGCGACGCGCTGACCGGCGGCTTGGGAGGTGTGGGGAACGCAGTCATTGGCTGATGTCGGCGCCGATCCATTTCTGCGACAGCTTGCTCAGGGTGCCATCCTGTTTCAACTGGGCGAAGACTTCACGCACCTTGCTGTCCCACTGCGGGTCGCCTTTTTCGATCGCCACTGAGTTGGGCTCCGAATACAACGGCTCGCCGGCCAGCTTGAAGCGCTTGTCCTCGGTGAGGCGCGGTTGAGCGGTGACCAGGTTGGTGAGGATTGCATCCAGGCGCACGCCGGCGCCCAGGCCGAGGTCTTGGAAGGCCACGTTGTCGGTGTCGTAGGGCGCGATCTGTACGTTGTCGAATGGATACTGCAACTGCGTGTCTTCGGCGCCTTCAATCACCAGGTTTTTGTTCAGGTAGCTTTCATAGCTGGAGGCGCTGGTCAGGCCGACTTTCTTGCCGCTCAGGTCCTTGGCGCTGTGGATGCGATCATCCTTGGCGTTGACCACGATCACCGCCGGCGAGGCGTAGTACTCCACCGGAAAGTCGAACACCTCGGCGCGGGCCTTGCTCGGGGTCATGGAGCAGATGCAGATGTCGTAGCGGCCACTCCAGCGGCCGGCCGCGATCACGTCCCAGGAGGGCGTCTCCAGGCGCAGCTTCACACCGAGTTTTTGCGCCACGGCCTTGGCCACGTCGACGTCGAAGCCATCGAGCTGATTTTGTTCGTTAAGAAACGAGAACGGCGGGTAGCTCTCCATCAGCACGCCCACCAGTTCTTTCTTCTTCTCAATTCGGTCCAGCGTTGCACCGCCAAAGGCTTGCGTTGAAGCGGCCAGAATCGTCAGGCCCAAGGCCAGCAGCGGTTTCAGTTTCATGGATCGGTACCTGAATGAAAAAAGAGTTGTTATGAAGCGGATTGGACGTATTAAATAGTTATAAGAACGACTCTCATAGTGAGTTATTTTCATAAGCTTATGAGTAAAAAGCATATGGCCACAGCAACAGTAATTCTTGATGGCGGCATGGGCCGTGAACTGCAACGCCGTGGCGCGCCGTTCCGGCAGCCGGAGTGGTCAGCGTTGGCCTTGAGCGAAGCGCCCCAAGCGGTGGAGGCGGTGCATGCGGCGTACATTCAGAGCGGTGCCAACGTGATCACCAGCAACAGCTACGCGGTGGTGCCGTTCCATATCGGCGAGGCGCGGTTTGCCGAGGAGGGCGAAGCCCTGGCGGCGCTTGCCGGTGAGCTGGCCAGGCGCGCGGTAGACGCATCCGGCAGGGCCGTGCGCGTGGCGGGTTCGCTGCCGCCGCTGTTTGGTTCGTATCGCCCGGACCTGTTCAAGCCACAGCGCGTATCCGAATTGCTGACACCGTTGGTGCGAGGCCTCGCGCCTTTTGTTGACGTGTGGCTGGCGGAAACCCAGAGCTCGATCGTTGAAGCCCGTGCGATCCACGCCGGTTTGCCCGAGGACGGCAAACCGTTCTGGCTGTCGTTTACTCTCAAGGATGAAGACACCGACGAAGTCCCGCGCCTGCGTTCTGGCGAACCGGTGGCGGATGCGGCCGAAGCGGCTGCGCAGCTGGGTGTGCACGTGCTGTTGTTCAACTGCAGCCAGCCGGAAGTGATAGGCGATGCCATTGACGCAGCGCGCCAGACGTTCGAGCGCCTGGGCGTGCAGATTGAGGTGGGCGCCTACGCCAATGCCTTCCCGCCGCAGCCCAAGGAAGCCACGGCCAACGATGGTCTTGACCCATTGCGTGAGGATCTGGACCCGCCGGGTTACCTGCACTGGGCCGCGGACTGGCAGGCACGCGGTGCCAGCCATTTGGGCGGATGCTGCGGGATCGGGCCTGAGCACATTGCGGTGTTGGCCCAGAAGCTGAGGTAGTTGAATTCACACAAGTCCTAATGTGGGAGCGTGCTTGCTCGCGAAAGCGGTGGATCAGTCGACAGCTGCAATGACTGACCCGCCGTATTCGCAAGCAAGCCCGCTCCCACAAGGGTTTCTGTGTTGCCGGGTAGGTTAAGCCCGGCACTTTGCCAGGCTTTTCACCTGGCCTGAATGTGTCTGGTTAGTCTCGGACAACCACGCCTCAAACCCCGCCCCAATCGCCGGCCACTCGGTATCGATGATCGAATACCACGCCGTATCCCGGTTCTGCCCCTTGACCACCATGTGCTGGCGGAACACCCCTTCAAAACTGAACCCCAGTCGCTCTGCCGCATATTTGGAGCGGGCGTTGCCGTTATTGCACTTCCATTCCAGCCGACGATAACCCTGCTCGAACGCATACTTGGCCAGCAAGTACACCGCTTCGGTGCTTTTCGGTGAGCGCTGCATCGGCGCGCCAAAGGTGACGTGGCCGATTTCGATACGGCCCTGGGCTGGGACGATGGACATCAGGCTGAGGATGCCTTGCACCTGGCCGGTCTTGAGGTCGACCACGCTGAAGAAATAGGGCTCGTTGTGTTGAGCGTGGTTGTTCAACCAGGCATTGAACGCACTGCGCTCAGGAAAAGGCCCGTAGGGTAAATAGTCCCACAGCTTGGGGTCGGCACCGGGGCCTTCAAGGGCTTGCCACAAGTCATCGCCATGGCGCGCCGGGTCGAGTTTTTCCAGGCGGATAAAACGCCCTTCAAGCAGTTGCACGCTGGGTGCCGGGACGCCTTTCCAGTTGGCGAGGGAGGTGGACATGCTGCGCTCCTTAAAGACCTTTGCGAAATTGGATGAAACCAGGGCGTTCGGCGATGCGTTCGTACAGCTGGATCGCAGTGGCGTTGGTCTCGTGGGTGAGCCAGTGAACCTTACAGCAGCCGTCAGCCTTTGCGGTGGCGTAGACAAACTCAATCAGCTTGCGGCCCACGCCGGTGCCCCGTTGAGAGGGCTCTACGAGCAGGTCTTGCAGGTAGCAGGCGTTTTCGATGCTCCAATTGGAGCGGTGGTAGATGAAGTTGACCATGCCCACCGCCTTGCCGTCTTGCCAGGCCAGTACGGAATGGGTCGGCTCGTTGGCGTCGATCAGGCGCTCCCAGGTGCTTTGGCTAACGGCGCCCGGCAGTTCGGTGTTGTAGAACTTCAGGTACGCCTGCCACAGCGGCAGCCAGGCGCCATGGTCGGCGGCGGTGACCTGGCGGATGTCGATCTGACTCATTCTGGGACTCCTTGGGGGATAAAGCGTGCGAGGGTCTGGTCACGTACGTCGACGCTGGCGGCCAGCCCCTCGCGAACGCCGGCGATGTCGGCAGCGCTGCGGTTCTGGCTGAGTTTGCGTTTGCCGATCAGGCGCTCGATCGGCAACGCAAAGCCGACAATGGCTTTGAGCATGCCTTCAATGTAGTCGGCCGGGGCGTCGCTGACTTTCCACGGCTGGGCGCGGCTGCCTTCATGGCGATCGGTCAATGCACTGACCACCCCAAGTAAACGCTCGGCATCGGTAAACACCTCGGCCTTGCCGTAGGCATGCACGGCGATGTAATTCCAGGTGGGCACGACTTTGCCGTGCTCGGCCTTGCCCGGGTAAAACGACGGGCTGATATACGCCTCGGCGCCGGCGAAGATCACCAGAGCTTCGCTGCCGTTTTGCAGGTCCTTCCACTGCGGGTTGGCCTTAGCCAGGTGCCCGTAAAGTGTGCCATCAGGGCCTTCATCGGGGTTGAGCAGCAGCGGCAAGTGGCTGGCTTGCAGGCCGTGCTCGCCTACGGTCACCAACTGCGCCAAGCGGGTGTGCTGGATCAATTGCTGCAATTCGGGCAAGTCTTCGAGGGCAAAGGCACGGGGCGTATACATAGAAATTTTCCTTGGCGAATGCCTGCATCCTAGGCAGGCTAATGGTTCGTTGTAAGAGCCATCTAGCGCTAATTTCATAGGTCCAATATGCCGCCCATTGCGCCGCCGTTGTCGTTCAACCCTGCCGGTATCGAGTTGGATCGCCGTCAAGGGCTGACGCGCCAGCTGTATGAAGCGCTGCGTCAACGCGTGCTGGACGGGCGACTGGCCAGCGGCACGCGCCTACCCGCCAGTCGTGACTTGGCGGCTGCACTGTCGATCTCGCGGAACAGCGTGGTGCGCGCTTACGATCAACTGTACGCGGAAGGGTTTATTGAAAGCCGAGTAGGCGATGGCACTTACGTCGCTCAATTGCCTACGGCAAAAAAACTATCCACAAAAGTATCCACAGGGTTTTCAACAAGCTTATCCCCAGCCTTATCCACAAATTGGTTGGATTTGCCGGTTAAATCAGCCAGTGAAGTTATCCACAGGCCTGCTTTTGGGCGTGTGCAAACTCACCATTTACCGGTTCCACCTCCCGGGCCACCAAGGGCGTTTCGGGTCGGTGTTCCGGCATTCGATCTGTTTCCATTTGAGGTATGGGCCAAGCTGAATGGGGCTTTCTGGCGCAAGCCCGACTTGGCACAACTCTGTTATGGCGACCCGGCGGGGGACGACCGCTTGCGTGGCCTGATTGCCGCGTACCTGCGCAGCTCGCGGGGCATGCAGTGCTCAGCTGAACAAATTGTGATCACCAGTGGCGCGCAGCAGGCAATCAGCCTTTGTGCACAGCTGCTGGTGGAGCCCGGCGATGGCGTGGCGGTGGAAAACCCCGGCTACCGCGCCGCAGGGCATGCGTTCGCCCTGGCAGGCGGGCAGCTGCACGGTGTGCCAGTGGACGGCGAGGGCATCGATTGTCAGGTGCTCAACCGCCTGCAGGATTGCCGTGTGGCCTATGTCACGCCTTCACATCAGTATCCGTTGGGCGTGGTAATGAGCCTGGCGCGGCGCCTGGAATTGCTGGCCTGGGCCGAACGCACGGATGGCTGGATCATCGAAGACGATTACGACGGAGAGTACCGCTACAGTGGCGCGCCGCTCTCGCCGCTCGCCGCCTTGGACCGCAACGGGCGGGTGCTCTACGTCGGCACCTTTGGCAAAGTGGCCTTTCCGGCGTTGCGCCTCGGTTACCTGGTACTGCCACCGGCGTTGGTAGACGCCTTCGCCCGGCGCCGCGCCGTGGACATGCGCCACTCCGAGGTCAGCACCCAGGCGGTGATGGCTGAATTCATGGCGACCGGGCATTTCCAGCGGCACATTCGCCGCATGCGCCGGGCCGCGTTGAGCCGCCGCAATGTGTTGTTGGCGGGTTGGCCCAGCGGTCTGCCGGGTGTGGGAGAACTGCCCAGCGTTGCGGCGGGGCTGCATGTGACGGTGCGTGTCGACAGCCTGGCCCGCGAGCAGCAGTTGCTGGCGCAGGCCCACGCGGCGGATGTCGAGGTCAACGGCCTGAGCGCTTACTGGCTGGCGCAATCAATCACGCCAGTGGATCAGCGCGCAGGCCTGGTATTGGGGTTCGCCGCGGTGCCCGAAGCGGACATGGCCTCGGCACTGGCGCGATTGCGCCAGGCCTGGCAATGCTGATCAGGTGCCCGATTTGATTTTGGTCCAGGCCCGTGTCCGCACACGTTCCGCATCACGCCCCAAGGGTTTCAAGGTGTACAGCGTGGCCATCGCCGCCTCGGTGGGGTATAGGTTTGCGTTGTTGCGAATCGCCGGGTCGACCAACTCGGTCGCGTCCTTGTTGGGGTTGGGGTAACCGACGAAATCGCTGACCGGCGCGATCACCTGTGGCTGCAGCAGGTAGTTGATAAAGGTGTAGGCGTCCTGAGGGTTTTGCGCGCCCTTAGGGATGGCGAGCATGTCGAACCAGATCGGCGCGCCTTCTTTGGGCAGGCGCATGTCCACCGTCACACCATTCTTGGCTTCCTTGGCGCGGTTGGCGGCCTGGGAGAAGCTGCCCGAGTAACCCACGGCCACGCAGATGTCGCCGTTGGCGATATCGGCCATGTACTTGGAGGAGTGGAAGTAGGTGATGTAGGGGCGGATCTTCATCAGCAGCGCTTCAGCCTTGGCGTAGTCCTTGGGGTTGCTGCTGTTGGGGTCCAGGCCCAGGTGCTGCAAGGCCAGTGGCAGGATCTCCGAGGGCGAATCGAGAAAGGCCACGCCGCATTGCTTGAGCTTGCTGATATTTTCTTCCTTGAAGATCAGGTCCCAACTGTCTACCGGTGCGTTCGGCCCCAGTGCGGCCTTGACCTTGTCGGGGTTGAAGCCGATCAGGATGGTGCCGTACATGTAGGGCACGGCGAATTTGTTGCCGGGGTCGTTGGCTTCGATCAGCTTCATCAGCTTGGGATCGAGGTGGTTCCAGTTGGGTAACTGGCTGCGGTCGAGGGGCTGGAACACCCCGGCTTCGATTTGCTTGGCCAGGAACACGTTGGACGGCACTACCACGTCATAGCCGGAGTTGCCGGTGAGCAGCTTGGCCTCCAGGGCTTCGTTGGTGTCGAAGATGTCGTAAACCAGTTTGATGGTCGGGTTCTGCGCCTTGAAGTCCTCAAGCGCCTTGGGGGTGATGTAGTCGAACCAGTTGTAGACCTTGAGGGTTTTTTCTTCGGCCTGGGCCGCGCCGCTCAAGAGCGTGGCGCATAAGGCGAGGGTAGTGAGCAGCTTCATCGGGTAGCTCCTTGTTCGAAACCTTCGAGCACGTTGACGGCGTTGATGCCGATTTCTTCCACCGCGTAGCCGCCTTCCATGACGAACAGCGTGGGTTTGCCAAGGCGAGCCAGGCGTCGGCCCATGGCCAAATAGTCTGGGCTGTCGAGTTTGAACTGTGAGATCGGATCGTCCTTGAACGTATCTACGCCCAGAGACACCACGATGATGTCGGCGTCATAGCGTTCGGTTTCCTTACAGGCCTCGTCCAGCGCCGCGCTCCATTGATCCCAACCCGAACCGGCAGGCAGCGGATAGTTGAAGTTGAAACCTTCTCCCGCGCCTTCGCCCAGCTCGTCGGCATAGCCGAGGAAGAACGGAAATTCCGCTTCCGGGTGCCCGTGGATAGAGGTGAACAGCACATCGTTGCGCTCATAGAAAATCGACTGGGTGCCGTTGCCGTGATGGTAGTCCACGTCAATGATTGCGACCTTCTTGTGGCCCTGGTCGAGAAATGCCTGGGCCGCGATGGCGGCATTGTTGAGGTAGCAATAACCGCCCATCAAATCGCTGGCGGCGTGATGCCCCGGCGGGCGGCACAGCGCGAAGGCACTGTGGGCGCCTTGCTGGATTGCCTGTTGCGCGGTCAGCGCCACCTGTGCCGCACTGTACGCCGCTTGCCAGGTGCCGGCGGTGATCGGCGCGCCGCCGTCGAAGCTGTAGTAACCCAGTTGGCCGTGCAGGCTGGTGGGCAATACCCGGCGCAACGTACGGGCCGGCCAGGTATACGGCAGCAGGTCGCCGTCGGTGGCGAATTCAGTCCAGCGCGCCCAGGCGCCTTTGAAAAACTCCAGGTAGTCGCGACTGTGGATACGTTGCAGCGGCGCCAGGCCGAAATCCTGCGGCGCCTGCACCGGGCCGAGTTCGCGGTCCTTGACCCGTTGCAGTACATGGTCGGCACGCGACGGCATTTCGAAGCAGGGCATCAGTTGCCCGTCCATCAATTCGCACCGGCCGTGATGCAGGTGATGATCGTCTGAGTAGATCGTCAGCATTTTTTTGTTCTCCGCAGGCTGTATCAGTGGATGCAGTCTTGCGGTGGGACGGTTTTTAGCAAACGGCAAGAGCGGCCAAAAGGGGATAAATACGGCCAAATTGTGTGTCCGCAATTCGCCCCGATAACGTGCATCGGCGCGCCATTACGAAGCGTCAGGGGCGAAATTGACTAGGCGCCACCCCGCTCCAGCGCACAAATGCATGGCGAAAGCTGGCGGTTTCACTGAAACCGAGTTTTTCGGCGATTCGGTAGATTGGCATCTCGTCCTGCCCCAGCAACTGCTTAGCGCGGTCGAAGCGCAGTTCGTCGAGCAGTTCCTGGTAGCTGCTGCCCAAGTCATGCAAATGCCGACGCAAGGTTCGCGCAGAACAGTTCATCTGTTCTGCCAAGCCTTCAATGCCGGGCGCGGCGTGGAGCTGTGCGGCGAGCAGATGGCGGATTCGACCCAGCCAGGCCTGGCGCCCGGTGAACTCCAGGTTCTGCTTGCGACAGCGTTCGGCCACGGTGTGATGGGTGACGGCGTCGGCCAGTGGCAGCGGCTGGTCGAGCCAGCGCTTATCAAACGCAAAGGCATTGGCGCTGGCTTCAAAGTGCAGCGAGCAGGCGAAGCACTCGTGGTAGCGCGCGTGATAGTCCGGCGCGCCGTATTCGAAGCGTGCGCCGAGTAACGGCAGCGGCTGGCCCAGCAGGTCGTCGCAGATGAGTTTCAGCGAAACCAGGCAGAATTCAACATTGAACATTTCCAGCGCGGGCGTTTCCCGGTAATCGGCGGCGGTCAGCCAGATACGCTCGCCGTCGTTTTCCAGGCTCAGCTCGAAAAGTGTTCCCAACAGCGCCGGGTAGCGTAGCGCCAGGCGCAAAGCGTCACCGAAGGTGGCGCAGGTGAGCAGCGCATAACCGAGCATGCCGTAGGACGACACATGCATCTTGCGGCCCAATTCGAGGCCGATATCCCGCCGCAGCGCTACTGCGTTGGCACACACGCGCATCTCCTGGTTGGTGGTGATGCAGGTGTCGGCGCGGCTCAGGTCGGCGGTGCAAATGCCGCTGCCGGCAAGTAACGTTTCAGCGGGAAAGCCTTCGATCTTGAACGCGTTAACGATCAGCGAGACGGCATTGAGGGTGGTGAGGTGGGAGTGCAACATAGGGTCTTCCAGCCACGGGATGGCTGGAAGAAGAGCAAGTTACATGCCGCTCAGCGCAACTCGCCGCACAGGTCCAGCTCCACCAGGCGGCGGACTTCCTGGGTATCTAGCCCGGCACCGATCAGCGCATTGAGCTTGCCGAACGCCGCTTCGCGGGTCATGCCGCCGCCGGACAACACACCCGCGCCGCGCAGGCGACTGCCGGCTTCATAGACGTCCAATTCAACACCGCCTTCATGGCATTGGGTGATGGCAACGACCACAATCCCCTCAGCCTGCGCACGTTGCAGGCTGGCCAGGAACGCGGGGTTGTCGCTCGGCCCGGTGCCACTGCCGAAGCATTCAAGGATCAGTGCCTGGATGCCGCTGTTGAACAGCGCGTCCAGTTGTGCGGCAGCGATACCGGGCACCAGCGGCAGCACGCCGACATTGGCCAACGCTTTCGGCTGGCGGAAATGCAGCGCCGCCGGGATCATATCGGCCTGGGCCACGCCGCCGTTGCGTTGCAGGGCGGCAAACGGATGACGGCCAAAACTGCGGATTTTCGCGCAACGGGTTGGCGCCATCAGCGAGCCATGGAAGTACAGTTGAACACCGGGTGCCAGGCCTGCGCCCAGCGCAACCAACGCCCCGCTGACGTTTTCCCAGGCATCACTGTCCGGCACGCCGGCTGGCAGCATGGAGCCGGTGAACACCACCGGTGCCGGCAGACCCAGCAGTTGGAAGCTCATGGCCGCTGCGCTGTAGGCCAGGGTATCGGTGCCGTGCAGGATCAGCACGGCATCGCAGCCTTGGTCCACGGCGTCGATCACTGCTGTGTGCAAACGCTGCCAGTACGCAGGGGTCATGTTGGCGCTGTCGATCAGCGGCGCCATTTCCTGGAAGCGCCACGCAGGCACGGGCTGGTCGGTGAGCTGTTCGCGCATGCGTGCTTCAAAACCGGATGCGGGAGCCAGGCCATTGGCGCTGGCCTGCATGCCAATGGTGCCACCGGTGTAGAGCACCATGACGTTGTTAGCTGGTTGCATCGAGAAATCTCCTGAACGAAAAACGCCGCCGGGCCCAGAGCATGCCCAAGGCCGGGCGGCGTGTCATCTATCTAACTGCGCTCAGCGTTGCGGTTGAGCGTTCAGTTCAGCCGAGGCTGCCGCTTCCGGTTTTGCCGGGTTCGCTGGCCAGGCCTTGCGGTCCAAGTCCAGGTCAGGGAACTGGCTGGAATCGAACACAGGGGTCTTGATGCCTGCCGCACGCTGGTTGTCGTAGTCATTCAGGATGCGCATGGCGATCTTGAACAGGAACGCCAGGGCAAACAGGTTGACGAACGCCAGCAGGGTCATGGTGATGTCGGCAAAGGCGAACACGGTGCCCAGGTTTTCGATCGAACCCCAGAAAATCAGCACCAGCACCAGCGCCCGATAACCCATCAGCACCTTGCGGTTATTGCCGACCAAAAAGCGCAGGTTACTCTCGCCGAGGTAGTAGTTGTACATGATCGAGGTGAACACGAACAACGCCAGGGCCACCGAGATGAACATGCGACCCCAATCGCCCACTACCGCTGCCAGGGAGTTCTGGGTCAGGGCAATGCCGTCGCCTTCAAAGCCCGGCGTGTAGAAACCGGAGAGCAGGATCAGCAATGCAGTACAGGTGCAGATCACGAAGGTGTCGAGGAACACGCTGAACGCCTGGACCACGCCTTGGGCGATCGGGTGTTCCACGGAAGCCACCGCCGCCACGTTAGGCGCACTGCCCAAACCGGCTTCGTTGGCGAACACGCCGCGTTTCACACCCATGATGATCGCGCTGCCTACCAGGCCACCGAAGGCTTGGTCGAGGCCGAAGGCGCTCTTGACGATGGTCGCGAGCATGGCTGGCACTTGGTCGAATTGCAGCACGATCACGTACAGGGTTACCGCGATGTAGATCAGGGTTTTGACCGGCACCAGCAGGTCGGCGATCGAGGCGATGCGCTTGATCCCGCCGATGAACACCAGGCCCAGCAATACCGCCAGCGCCAGGCCGGTGTAGGTGGTGTCCAGGCCAAAGGCGTTGTTCAGCGAGTGCGTCACGGCGTGCGCTTGCAGGCCGTTGAAGGCAAAGCCGAACGTCACCAGCAGCAGGAACGCCATGACCATCCCCAACCAGCGTTTTTGCAGGCCGTGCTGGATGTAGTAAGCCGGGCCGCCACGGTAGGTGCCTTCGGCGTCGGTGCGTTTGTAGAGCTGGCCGAGGGAGCACTCGATGAAACTCGAAGACATGCCCACCAACGCGGTGACCCACATCCAGAACACGGCGCCCGGGCCACCCAGGGTCACGGCAATGCCGACACCGGCAATGTTACCGGCACCCACACGGCCGGCCAGGCTGAGCATCAGCGCCTGGAACGAGCTGAGCTGGCCAGCGCTGCTTTTCAGGCTGTCTTTAAACACCGAAAACATGTGGAAGAAGTGACGAAATTGAACGAAACGCGAGCGAATCGTGAAATAACCGCCGAGCCCGACAATGAGCACGATCAGTACTTTCCCTGAGAGGAAGTCGTTGATGACTTCGAGCATGGAGTGTTCCTCGCTGATTTTTCTAATGGCAAACGCAGGACGGTTCGACGCCGTCGCATCGCACCAGGCAGTGCGCGACAGTTCGACCCCAATCCTTTTGCGGGTTGTTATTCATGCGGTTTCGCGCAGTTTCAGGGCCTCGTTACCGACGGCCGCAGACGCGAGAGGGGCGGCACTATACCTAGGCGAACGTGATTCGTCTGCTCGGGCTGATTAAAGGTTTCAGCCACGCAGTGGCGGTCAAGGTGGGTTTGCAGGGCGATATTGGAGTTTTTATGGGCGTCATTTCGCAACCTCAAGGCAAAAAAAAGGGCCTGAAGAACGAGCCTTCAGGCCCTCAAAAGGTGAGAGGTGTCTAGTCCCTCAACCTGGTGAGCGGTGCAACAAACGCTTAGGCCTTCAATGGGACCAAGCGTGGGGCAATCATGTTTTCGGGGCGCAGGATGTCGTCGAGCATGGCGTCGTCGAGCAAGCCTTCTTCGCGCACCAGTTCCAGCACGCCACGCCCGCTTTCAAGGGCGATACGGGCGATGCGGGTAGCGTTTTCATAGCCGATGTAAGGGTTCAGCGCGGTGACCAGGCCGATGGAATGCTCCACCAGTTCGCGGCAGCGGGCTTCGTTGGCGGTGATGCCGACGATGCAGTGCTCGCGCAGCATGTCCATGGAGCGTTGCAGCAGGCGGATCGAGTCGAAGATCTTGAAGGCGATCAGCGGTTCCATCACGTTCAGTTGCAGTTGGCCGCCTTCGGCTGCCATGGTCAGCGCCAGGTCGTTGCCGATGACTTGGAACGCGACCTGGTTAACGGCTTCCGGGATGACCGGGTTGACCTTGCCGGGCATGATCGAGCTGCCTGGCTGGCGTGCCGGCAGGTTGATTTCGTTGATGCCGGTACGTGGGCCGCTGGACAGCAGGCGCAGGTCGTTGCAAATCTTCGACAGTTTCACCGCGGTCCGCTTGAGCATGCCGGAGAACAGCACGAACGCGCCCATGTCGGAGGTGGCTTCGATCAGGTCGGCAGCCGGTACCAGCGGCTGGCCGCTGATGGTTGCCAGACGCTGAACGGCCAGGGCCTGGTAACGCGGGTCGGCGTTGATGCCGGTGCCGATGGCGGTGCCGCCCAGGTTCACTTCGGTCAGCAGTTCTGGCGCCAGGGTTTTCAGGCGGGCCAAGTCTTCGCTGAGGGTAGTGGCGAAGGCGCGGAATTCCTGGCCGAGCGTCATCGGCACGGCGTCTTGCAATTGGGTACGGCCCATTTTCAGCACGTGGCTGAACTCGACGCCCTTGGCAGCGAACGCCTGTATCAGGCTGTCGAGGCTGGCCAGCAACGCGTCATGGCCCAGCAGCAGACCCAGGCGGATCGCGGTCGGGTAGGCGTCGTTGGTCGACTGCGCCATGTTCACGTCGTTGTTCGGGTGCAGGTACTGGTATTCGCCCTTGTTGTGGCCCATGGCCTCCAACGCGATGTTGGCGATGACTTCGTTGGCATTCATGTTGGTTGAAGTGCCGGCGCCGCCTTGAATCATGTCCACCACGAATTCTTCGTGGAAATCGCCGCGGATCAGGCGGGCACAGGCTTCGCTGATGGCAGCGTGCTTGGCTTCGCTGAGCTGGCCCAACTCGCGGTTGGCGTCAGCGGCTGCTTGCTTGACCATTGCCAGGCCGACCACCAATTTCGGGTAATGCGAAATCGGAACGCCCGAGAGGCGGAAGTTATTCACCGCTCGCAGGGTCTGGATGCCGTAATACGCTTGGGCAGGTACTTCGAGTACGCCAAGCAGGTCTTTTTCTGTGCGGAATGATGCAGCGGAGGACATGACGAAAATCATCTCAATAGGGACCCGGAACAGGCCGGAACGCTGCGAATGCTAGGCGTGTAGACGTTTTTGGGCCAATGCTGTTAAGCACTGGCCTATGCGCAAACGGCATAATGCGCATGTGACCCAGCTATGATGGCGGGCGTGTGTGCCAAAATGGTGCGTACCCGTGGGAGGAAGTGATGAACCTTGAGAGCAAATGGCTGGAAGACTTCAGTGCCCTGGCGGCAACGCGCAGTTTTTCCCAGGCGGCAGAGCGGCGCTTCGTCACCCAGCCGGCGTTCAGCCGACGCATCCGCAGCCTGGAAGCTGCGCTAGGCCTGACCTTGGTCAACCGCTCACGCACCCCGGTGGAGCTGACGGCGGCAGGGCAGCTGTTTTTGGTCACCGCGCGCACCGTGGTCGAACAGCTCGGTGAAGTGCTGCGCCATTTGCATCATCTGGAAGGCGGGCAGGGCGAAGTCATGCAAGTGGCGGCTGCCCACTCCCTGGCACTGGGCTTCTTCCCGCGCTGGATCGCGCAACTGCGCAACGAAGGATTGAACATCGCCACGCGGCTGGTTGCGACCAACGTCGGCGATGCCGTGCACGCCCTGCGCGAAGGCGGTTGCGACCTGATGCTCGCGTTCTACGATCCCGACGCGGCGATGCAGATGGACGCCGAAATCTTCCCGTCCTTGCACCTGGGCAACACCGAAATGCTCCCGGTATGCGCCGCCGATGCCGACGGCAAGCCACTGTTCGACCTGGAAGGCGAGGGCAGCGTGCCGTTGCTGGCCTACAGCGCCGGTGCGTTTCTCGGGCGTTCGGTGAACTTGCTGCTGCGCCAGCGTGCGCTGCGCTTTACCACGGTTTACGAAACCGCCATGGCGGACAGCCTCAAAAGCATGGCCTTGGAAGGGTTGGGCATCGCCTGGGTGCCGCAGCTCAGCGTACGCGCTGAACTGGCGCGCGGGGAATTGGTGGTGTGCGGCGGGCCGCAATGGCATGTGCCGCTGGAGATTCGTTTGTATCGCTGTGCGTTGGTGCGCAAGGCGAACGTGCGGTTGTTGTGGCGCAAACTGGAAGGTGGCGCGGCGCAAGGCACCTGAGGGCGACGAAAATCAAATGTGGGAGCGGCGGTTCGACGCGTCGACTTGCTCGCTCCCACATGATTCTTCAGCGCTTTTGACTGACTCATAAGTCAATAAAACCGCCACTTTTCGCCGCTAGACAGATGGTCATCCAAGGGGCTGTTTATCTTAATTATTACGGTATACTGCGCGGCCTTCGGCCGGTCCAACTGGCCCAATTTCGTACAACAAGCCACGCCGGATTTCCCGCGTGGCTTGTTGTTTTTTGACGCGCCCGCGGGCGCCCAGAGAGAAGAGGCACGACGATGAGTGCATTGGTTGGCGTGATCATGGGCTCCAAGTCCGATTGGTCCACCCTTAGCCACACCGCCGATATGCTGGAAAAACTCGGCATTCCGTATGAAGTGAAGGTGGTCTCCGCCCACCGCACCCCGGATTTGCTGTTCCAGTATGCCGATGAAGCAGAATCCCGTGGTATCGAGGTGATCATTGCCGGTGCCGGCGGTGCAGCGCACTTGCCTGGCATGTGTGCGGCCAAGACGCACCTGCCGGTGCTTGGTGTGCCGGTGCAGTCGGCGATGCTCTCGGGCGTGGATTCGCTGTTGTCCATCGTGCAGATGCCCGCCGGCATTCCGGTGGCGACCCTGGCGATCGGCAAAGCCGGCGCGATCAACGCCGCTTTGCTGTCCGCCAGCATCCTGGGCGCCAAGCACCCGCAGTTCCACGCGGTGCTGAAAAAATTCCGTGCTGAGCAGACAGACAGCGTGCTGGACAATCCAGACCCACGTATCGCCTGAGGTTGTTGACGATGAAAATCGGTGTAATCGGTGGCGGCCAATTGGGCCGCATGCTGGCCTTGGCGGGCACCCCGCTGGGGATGAACTTCGCTTTCCTGGACCCGGCGCCGGACGCCTGCGCGTCCGCCTTGGGTGAACACCTGCGGGCTGACTACAGCGACCCGGACCACCTGCGCCAACTGGCCGACGAAGTCGACCTGGTGACCTTCGAGTTCGAAAGCGTTCCGGCTGAAACCGTAGCGTTCCTGTCGCAGTTCGTGCCGGTCTATCCGAGCGCTGAAGCCTTGCGCATTGCCCGCGACCGCTGGTTTGAGAAAAGTATGTTCAAGGACTTGGGCATTCCGACCCCAGCCTTCGCCGACATCCAGTCCCAGGCGGACCTGGACGCCGCTGTCGCCAACATCGGCCTGCCGGCCGTGCTGAAAACCCGCACCCTGGGTTATGACGGCAAGGGCCAGAAAGTTCTGCGCACTGCCGCCGATGTGATTGGTACCTTTACCGAACTGGGCAGCGTCGCGTGCCTGTTGGAAGGCTTCGTGCCGTTCACTGGTGAAGTCTCGCTGATCGCTGTGCGTGCACGTGATGGCGAAACCCGCTTCTACCCGTTGGTGCACAACACCCACGACAGTGGCATTCTCAAGCTGTCCGTGGCCAGCACTGATCACCCGCTGCAGGCGCTGGCCGAAGATTATTCCAGTCGTGTGCTCACGCAACTGGACTATGTGGGGGTGATGGCGTTCGAGTTCTTTGAAGTCGACGGTGGCCTGAAGGCCAACGAAATCGCCCCGCGCGTGCACAATTCCGGGCACTGGACCACCGAAGGTGCCGAGTGCAGCCAGTTCGAAAACCACCTGCGGGCGGTTGCGGGCTTGCCGCTGGGTTCCACGGCCAAGGTCGGCGAAAGCGCCATGCTCAACTTCATCGGTGTGGTACCGCCGGTGGAAAAAGTCATCGCCATCGACGACTGTCACCTGCATCACTACGGCAAGGTCTTCAAGGCCGGGCGCAAGGTCGGTCACGCCAACCTGCGCTGCAAAGACCGTGCGACTCTCGAAGCGCAGATCCTCAAGGTCGAGGCGCTGATCGCCGAACAATAACTCAGGGATCGGCGGGAACCATTCGGTGACCGCCATCCTCTGATTGCAGGATGCCCAAGCCTGACTAGGCTTTGGCATAGTTCACTTTCAATCAGAGGGAAATGCCATGGGTATCATCGGAACCATCTTTATCGGCTTGATCGTCGGTCTGCTCGCGCGTTTCCTCAAGCCTGGCGACGACAGCATGGGCTGGATCATGACCATCCTGTTAGGTATCGCCGGCTCTCTGGCCGCGACCTACGGTGGTCAGGCACTGGGTATCTACCAGGCGGGTCAAGGCGCAGGCTTCCTCGGTGCCTTGGTCGGCGCCATCGTGCTGCTGGTGATCTACGGCTTGATCAAAAGAAAGTAATCAGCCGACAAAGTCCTCTGCGCTGCGCAGGCGCAGAGGGCTAGAATGCTCGGCACTTGTACTTGCGAGCTTCTCCATGCGCCGTCTTCTATTGACTCTCCTCTTGCTGGGCTCTGGCCTGGCACACGCCGGCGAACTGCCGGAAACCGACTGGCTCGACCTGATGCCGCTGTCGGATCAAAAAGCCCTCGAAGCCATGCCCGAGATCGACCACAACTCGCCCGAAGCCCAAGGCACCTTTACCGACAAAGGCGGCTTGAAGCAGAGCAAGGGCTTGCCGGCGGTGATGTATTCCGCCAAGACCGTGGCGGCCATGAACGGCAAGAACATCCGCATCGGCGGCTACCCGGTGCCGTTGGAAACCGACGCCAAGGGCCGCAGCACGCTGTTCTTCCTGGTGCCGTATCCGGGCGCGTGTATCCATGTGCCGCCACCGCCGCCTAACCAATTAGTGTTGGTGCGTTATCCCAAAGGGCTGAAGCTGGATGATATTTACACGCCGCTGTGGGTCACGGGCACGTTGAAAGTGGAGAAGGTCAACAACGACTTGGCCGACGCCGCCTATGCCCTGGATGCTGGGAAGGTACGGGTGGTGAAGGAATCTGATCTCTAGGGCTCAACACCCATCAATGTGGGAGCTGGTTTGCCTGCGATAGCATCGGCTCGGTGTCACTGATACACCGAATCGTCTGCATCGCAGGCAAAGCTCCCACATTTTGATCGGCGTTTACAGGGCGATACCGGCGATGCTCACGCCCAGCGTGTGGCTTTCACCGGGTGCCAGGCTTATCACATCATCCAGCACATTCGCTGTTTCGATGCACAGCATGCCTGTCCAGCCATCGTCAGCCATGTCATCAAAGGCCTTGGCACGCTCGGTCCAGGGGTTCCAGATCACGGTCGACTTCGAACCCTGGCTGGTGAGCTGGATACGGCGCTGCCAGTCGTTATCGATGATGCTCAACTGCGCGGGTGTATCCAGGTAGATTCGGTCGGTCTCGCCGGTGAAGTGCAGCAGCCCGGATTGCTGTTTTGTGCTCCAGCCGTCGGCGGTATCGATATACGCCGATCCGTCCAGCCCTTCGACCTGCACGTTGCGCACATCGCTCACGGCGAAATAAGTGTGCAGCGCCTGGCTGAAGGTCACGGTGTCGGTGCCATGGTTGTGGCTGGTGAGGCGGATATGCAGTTGGTCGTCGAGCAGCAGGCTGAGTGTCAGGTCGACTTGATGGGGCCAGCCAGGGAAGCCGCCCGCGGGTACTGGCAGCATCAGGTCAACGCGCAATGCCTCGCCTTCAAGCCTGGTAGCGGCCAATTCCCAGCGTGCTGTGCGCGCAAAACCGTGCGCGCCGGCAGGCTGATCGCTTTGACGCATCGCCTTGACGCTCAGGGGGTTGCGGTCGAACACGCCAAACCACGGCCAACACACGGGGACACCAGTACGAATGCCTTTGCCTTGTTTGAACACCGCTTCAGGGTTCGGCCAGATCAGCGGCTGCTCGCCGTCGCGTCCGTAACTGAAGATATGTGCGCCCTGTTGGGCCACCATCAGTTCGGCGCCGTTGTGGCGGATGCGCCAGCAATCCAGCTCGTCGATTTTCACGGTCTCAACGTGGGGCGTAGGCATAGCAACACTCTTCAATGGCAGGCAATGGGGCAATTGACCGTCAAAACCGTGTGAGGTTTAACGCGCGCGTGACGGTACCGAGCGCGTACGGCCGCTGCCATCGATGGCGACGAACACGAATACGGCCTCGGTGACCTTGCGCCATTCGCTGGACAGCGGGTCGTCGCTCCACACTTCGACCATCATCTGGATCGAGCTGCGGCCGATTTCCAGGGCCTGGGTATAGAAGGAAAGCTGTGCGCCCACCGCGACCGGCACAAGGAACGCCATGCGATCAATCGCCACGGTGGCGACACGCCCGCCCGCGACCTTGCTGGCCATGGCTGTGCCGGCAAGGTCCATCTGCGCGACCAGCCAGCCGCCGAAGATATCGCCGAAACCGTTGGTTTCACGTGGAAGCGCGGTGATTTGCAGGGCGAGATCGCCTTGCGGGATTGGATCTTCTTGTTCGAGTTCGATCATGCCGAGGGCCTCTGACCCGTGACGCTTCATGGGTATTTCAAGTGGATAGCCGTCTTATGGAAAAACGTTTGAGCACCAACATACACCGCGTGATGCATTTCTCGTAAGGCGTACTAAAGGGAAACTCTGCCAAATCGGCTGGACGGCACCCAACAACGTTTTGGCACAGCAGCCCCTCAAGACTGCGGTTCTTGCGCCTGCAAGGGCCGAGTATATCGGGACCCTGGCGCCACGACGACCTCTGGGGGCTCATTTGGTCGGCAATTCGCGGCTGTATGGGGGCTTTTTGTGACAACTGTGCTTCTGGTGTGCTTTTCCGGGCGATTTGCTATCTTGCCGAACCTGCTCCGGCCCTTCCAGCACCTCGGGCTTGCCGTTCTGACTAATAAGAGAAGCCTTGCCATGTCCTCCGTGCCTGCAAGCAGTGCGCAACCTTCGCGCCCGCTGACGCGCAACGACTACAAAACCCTGTCGCTGTCTGCCTTGGGCGGGGCGTTGGAGTTTTATGATTTCATCATTTTCGTGTTTTTCGCCACTGTGGTCGGAAAACTCTTCTTCCCCCTCGACATGCCCGAATGGCTGCGCATGATGCAGACCTTCGGCATCTTCGCCGCGGGTTACCTGGCACGCCCGTTGGGCGGCATCATCATGGCGCACTTCGGTGACCTACTGGGTCGCAAGAAGATGTTCACCCTGAGCATCTTCATGATGGCCGTGCCGACCCTGATCATGGGCCTGCTGCCGACTTACGCGCAGATCGGCCTGTGGGCGCCAGTCCTGCTACTGCTGATGCGCATCATCCAGGGCGCAGCCATTGGTGGCGAAGTACCCGGCGCCTGGGTGTTTGTCTCCGAGCACGTACCGCCACGCCATATCGGCTACGCCTGCGGCACCCTGACCAGCGGCCTGACCGCCGGCATTTTGCTGGGTTCGCTGGTGGCCACCGCCATTAACACGCTTTATACCCCGGAGCAGGTCTCCGATTACGCCTGGCGGATCCCGTTCCTGCTCGGCGGTGTGTTCGGCCTGCTGTCGGTGTACCTGCGCCGGTGGCTGCATGAAACACCGATCTTCGCCGAGATGCAGCAACGCAAGACCCTGGCCGCCGAGTTGCCGTTGCGCGCGGTGTTGCGCGACCACCGTGGCGCCATCGTGCTGTCGATGCTGCTGACCTGGCTGCTGTCCGCCGGCGTCGTGGTGGTCATCCTGATGACCCCGACTGTGCTGCAAACCGTTTACCACTTCAGCCCGACCGTGGCGCTGCAGGCCAACAGCCTGGCCATCGTCACCCTGAGCCTGGGCTGCATCGCCTCGGGCGCCCTGGCCGACCGTTTCGGCGCCGGCCGCGTGCTGATCGTCGGTTGTGCGCTGTTACTGGCGACTTCCTGGACGCTGTATCACAGCCTGATGGCCCACCCGGACTGGCTGTTCCCGCTGTACGCCTTGACCGGCCTGTTCGTAGGCACCATCGGCGTAGTGCCATACGTGATGGTCAAGGCCTTCCCGCCCGTGGTGCGCTTCAGCGGGTTGTCGTTCTCCTACAACGTGGCCTACGCCGTGTTCGGCGGGCTGACGCCGCTGGCCGTGTCGCTGTTGATGAAAGAAAGCCCGATGGGCCCGGCCTACTACGTTGCCGCGCTGTGTGTGATGGGGATGGTGGTGGGTGGGTATCTCTGGAAGCGCTCCCGCTGATTGTTTGATAACCATCACTCCCACGGCCTGCGTGGGAGTGATGGCCGTTCCTCGCTTTATCCCCTCCCTTGCCAATAGTGGCCTTTCATCTAACTGTCACATTCTCGACATAGAGTGTTCACACGGCCTCCTGATACTTGGCCCCGATCCAATTATCCCTATCTGCTAGGAGCAAGGCATGAAACTGAAACGTTTGATGGCGGCAATGACTTTTGTCGCTGCTGGCGTTGCGACCGCCAACGCGGTGGCCGCTGGTGTTGATCCGGCAATCCCGGCTTACGTTAAAACCACTGGTGTGTCGGGCAACTTGTCCAGCGTCGGTTCCGATACCCTGGCTAACCTGATGACCCTGTGGGCCGAGGGTTACAAGAAGGAATACCCGAACGTCAACATCCAGATTCAAGCTGCCGGCTCCGCTACCGCGCCACCTGCGCTGACTGAAGGCACCTCCAACCTGGGCCCGATGAGCCGCAAGATGAAGGACACCGAACTGGCCGCCTTCGAGCAGAAGTACGGCTACAAGCCAACCGCTATCCCGGTTGCCGTGGATGCCCTGGCTGTATTCGTGCACAAGGACAACCCGATCCAGCACCTGACCATGGAACAAGTCGACGCCATCTTCTCGTCGACTCGCCTGTGCGGTGCCAAAGCTGAAGTGAAAACCTGGGGTGACCTGGGCGTGACCGGCGACCTGGCCAACAAGCCAGTACAACTGTTCGGTCGTAACTCGGTGTCCGGCACCTACGGCTACTTCAAAGAAGAAGCCCTGTGCAAAGGCGACTACAAGCCAAACGTGAACGAACAACCGGGCTCGGCTTCGGTCGTGCAGTCGATCAGCTCTTCGCTGAACGGCATCGGTTACTCGGGCATCGGCTACAAGACGGCCAGCGTGAAAACAGTGGCCCTGGCCAAAAAAGGCAGCACTGAGTTCATCGAAGACAGCGAAGAAAACGCCCTGAACGGCAAATACCCGCTGTCGCGCTTCCTCTATGTGTACGTCAACAAAGCACCGAACAAGCCTCTGGCGCCGCTGGAAGCTGAGTTCGTGAAACTGGTGCTGTCCAAACAGGGCCAGGAAGTTGTAGTGAAAGACGGCTACATCCCACTGCCAGCCAAAGTTGCCGCCAAGGCACTGGCTGACTTGGGTCTGAAAGAAGGCAACTGATTGCCTCTGCGGGGCCGGCCTGCCGGCTCCGCGTCCGAATTTTCCAATCCGCTGCCAGCTATGCTTCGCGGCGGATTTGTTGCGTCACTGCACTGTCATCTTTCTGTCATACAGGATCGCTAGGGTGTGCGCATGAATGATCTGGCCAATTCCACCATGACGACGACTTCTCCTCCCAAGCGCATTGATTTCAATACGCCTGAGCTGCAACGCAAACGCCGCATTCGCGCGCTCAAGGACCGACTGACCCGTTGGTATGTACTGGTCGGCGGCCTCGCTGTCCTCGGCGCCATCACCCTGATTTTCTTCTTTCTTGCTTATGTAGTCGCGCCCTTGTTCCAGGGCGCCTCATTGACCAAGGAAGACGCACTGACCCCGGCCTGGATCCAGGACGCCGGCAAGCCGCTGATGATCTCCCTCGAAGAACAGAACCAAGTCGCCATGCGGGTTTCCGACAAGGGCCAGGCGCTGTTTTTTGATGTGGCGACGGGCGCCGAACTCAAGCGTGTCGACCTGCCGCTGCCCGCCGGCGCCAGCGTTGCGTCCATCGGTGAAGACCAACCCGGCAGCCCGCTGGTGATCCTTGGTTTGTCCAATGGCCAGTCCCTGGTATTCCGCCACACCTATAAGGTGTCCTACCCGGACGGCAAGAAAACCATTTCGCCTGCAATCGAATACCCTTACGGCGAAACGCCGATCGTGCTGGATAACGCTGGCCGTCCGCTGGAGCACGTCGCCCTCAACGCCACGGACTCCACCTTGGTAGTCGCAGGTTCGGCCGGCTCGCACTTGAACGTGTTGTCCCTGAGCCGTGAAGAAAACATGATGACCGGCGAAGTCACCAGCGAGCAGAAGCGTATTGAGCTGCCGCAAATGACTGAGCCCGTGAAGGCGATCTTCATCGACCCACGCCAGCAGTGGCTCTATGTGATTAACGGCCGTGCCCTCGCCGATGTATTCAGCCTGCGCGACAACAGCCTCAACGGTCGCTACAAGCTGCTGGAAGACGGCAACGCTGAAGTCACCGCCAGCACTCAGTTGGTGGGTGGTATCTCGCTGATCATCGGTAACTCCAAGGGCGGCCTGGCCCAGTGGTTCATGGCCCGTGACCCGGATGGCGAGCAGCACCTCAAGCAGATCCGCACCTTCCAGATGGGCACCACGCCTATCGTTGAAATCTCCGCCGAAGAGCGCCGCAAAGGCTTTACCGCCCTCGATGCGTCCGGCAAGTTTGGCGTGTTCCATAGCACCGCGCACCGCACCCTGCTGGTCGACCCGGTGGTCGATGGCCAGGGCGTGTTCGGCATGTCGCCACGGGCCAACCGCGTAATTGTGGAAGCCGGCGGCAAGTTGCAACCGTTGATGCTGGACAACCCGCACCCGGAAGTCTCCTGGAGCGCGTTGTGGAGCAGGGTCTGGTACGAAAACTACGACGAGCCTAAATACGTCTGGCAATCGACCGCCGCCAACACCGACTTCGAACCCAAGATGAGCCTGGCCCCGCTGACCTTCGGTACCTTGAAGGCTGCGTTCTACGCCATGCTGCTGGCTGCGCCGCTCGCAGTTGCCGCCGCGATCTACACCGCTTACTTCATGGCCCCGAGCCTGCGCCGCAAGGTGAAGCCGGTGATCGAGCTGATGGAAGCCATGCCGACGGTGATCCTCGGCTTCTTCGCCGGCCTGTTCCTGGCGCCGTATGTGGAAGGGCATCTACCGGGCATTTTCAGCCTGCTGATGCTGTTGCCAATTGGCATCCTGGTCGCCGGCTTTGTGTTCAGCCGCCTGCCTGAGTCGATCCGCCTGCGCGTTCCCGATGGTTGGGAAAGTGCGATCCTGATCCCGGTGATCCTGTTTGTGGGTTGGCTATCGCTGTACATGAGCCCCTACCTGGAAACCTGGTTCTTTGGCGGTGACATGCGTATGTGGATCTCCCACGACCTGGGCATCACCTACGACCAGCGCAACGCCCTGGTGGTCGGTTTGGCCATGGGCTTCGCGGTGATCCCGAACATTTACTCCATCGCCGAAGACGCTGTGTTCAGCGTGCCGCGCGGCCTGACCCTGGGCTCCCTGGCCCTGGGCGCTACGCCGTGGCAGACCATGACCCGCGTGGTGATTCTGACCGCCAGCCCGGGCATCTTCTCGGCGCTGATGATCGGCATGGGCCGCGCTGTCGGCGAGACCATGATCGTGTTGATGGCCACCGGTAACACCCCGGTGATGGAGATGAACCTGTTCGAAGGCCTGCGCACGCTCGCGGCCAACGTCGCGGTGGAAATGCCCGAGTCGGAAGTCGGCGGCAGTCACTACCGCGTGCTGTTCCTCTCGGCGATGGTGCTGCTGTTGTTCACCTTCATCATGAACACCCTCGCCGAGCTGATCCGTCAGCGTCTGCGCAAGAAATACTCGTCGCTTTAAGAAAGGTAGAAGTCTGTGAAACAGAACTCCCTGAATGGATGGTTCAAGAGCGGCGCCCCTGGCGTCTGGATCAGCGGTGGCGCGGTGTCCATCGCGGTCATCATGACCATTGGTTTGCTGGCTGTGATTGCGGTGCGTGGTTTGGGCCACTTCTGGCCAGCCGACCTGATCCAGGCCAACTACACCGTACCGGGCCAGGCCAATCACATCGTCATCGGCGAAGTGGTGCAGAAAGAAGAAGTACCGCGTGAGCGCCTGAAAAGCGCTGGCCTGCCCGTGCCGAACCAAGGCCCGGAATTCATGACCCGCGAGCTGATCAAGGTCGGCAACCGCGACCTGAACGGCAACGACTTCACCTGGATCGTCGGCGAGTGGCTCAAGGACCAGACCACGCCTGCGAACCTGATGACCATTGAGCGGCGTGAGTGGGGCAACTTCTACGGCACGCTGGTCAACGTCAAACAGGATGGCAAGGTCATCGCCGAAGGCGAAGCTGCGTGGCCAGAGCTGCAGGCCCGTGTCGACCGCGTCAACAAGCTGGCTGCCCAGCTCAAGACCCTGGAGAAGTCCGACATAGGCGCGATCAACGCCGGCCTTGAACGCATCCGCCTGCACGGTCGCAAACTCGAGCTGGAAGGCAAGCTCGACGCCGCCGCCCAAGCCGACATGGACGCTGACCGCGCGGAACTGAACGCCCGTTACCAGGACATCGAGGCACGCTTGGCCGACCTGCATGCCCAGTTCAACCGCGACTCGCTGACCGCCCGTGACGGCAGCGGCAAGGAAGTCGAAATCGGTATCGGTAAGGTGGTGCACGCCTATCAGCCGAATGCCATGGGCACTGTTACCAAGATCGGCTTCTACTTCACCAAGGTCTGGGAATTCCTCAGCGATGACCCACGGGAAGCCAACACCGAAGGCGGGATCTTCCCGGCCATCTTCGGCACCGTGATGATGACCCTGATCATGGCGATGATCGTGACGCCGTTCGGCGTGCTGGCGGCGGTGTACCTGCGTGAATACGCCAAGCAGAACACCTTGACGCGCATCATCCGTATCGCCGTGAACAACCTGGCCGGCGTACCGGCCATCGTCTACGGCGTATTCGGCCTGGGCTTCTTCGTGTATGTATTGGGTGGCTCGGTTGACCGCCTGTTCTTCGCCGAAGCCCTGCCGGCGCCGACCTTCGGTACGCCGGGCCTGCTTTGGGCTTCGCTGACCCTCGCGCTGCTGGCGGTGCCGGTGGTGATCGTGGCCACTGAAGAAGGCCTGGCGCGGATTCCTCGCACCGTACGTGAAGGTTCCTTGGCACTGGGCGCGACCAAGGCGGAAACGCTGTGGAAGATCGTACTGCCGATGGCCAGCCCGGCGATGATGACCGGCATGATCCTCGCCGTGGCCCGCGCCGCCGGTGAAGTGGCGCCGCTGATGCTGGTAGGTGTAGTGAAGCTGGCCCCGTCGCTGCCGCTGGACGGCAACTACCCGTACCTGCACCTGGACCAGAAGATCATGCACCTGGGCTTCCATATCTATGACGTCGGCTTCCAGAGCCCTAACGTCGAGGCGGCACGGCCACTGGTATACGCCACCGCCTTGCTGCTGGTGCTGGTGATCGCCACGCTCAACTTGTCGGCGGTGTGGATCCGTAACCACCTGCGCGAAAAATACAAAGCGTTGGACAGCTAAAGCCATTCGCCACAAGCGGCAAGCTGCAAGCCGCTTTTGCTCAAATCTTGCAGCTTGCAGCTAAAAGCGTGCAGCTACGAACGGAGTGAGACCATGCAACAAGACACCCATTCCCACGGCATCAACATGTCTGCCCTGGGTCGTGACAAGCAGAGCCTGAGCCTGGCGCAGGAAACCGTGGCCATCGAAGTGCCGGGCCTGAGCCTGTACTACGGTGAAAAGCAGGCGCTGTTCGACGTCAGCATGAACATCCCCAAGCAGCGTGTGACCGCCTTCATCGGCCCGTCGGGCTGCGGCAAGTCGACGCTGCTGCGCACCTTCAATCGCATGAACGACCTGGTCGACGGTTGCCGCGTGGAAGGTGCCATCAACCTCTACGGCACCAACATCTACCGCAAGGGCGAAGACGTGGCCGAACTGCGCCGCCGCGTGGGCATGGTGTTCCAGAAGCCCAACCCGTTCCCCAAGACTATCTACGAAAACGTGGTCTACGGCCTGCGCATCCAGGGCATCAACAAGAAGCGCATTCTCGACGAAGCGGTTGAGTGGGCACTCAAGGGCGCGGCGCTGTGGGACGAGGTCAAAGACCGCCTGCACGAGTCGGCACTCGGCTTGTCCGGCGGCCAGCAGCAACGTTTGGTGATCGCGCGCACCATCGCGGTGGAACCGGAAGTGCTGCTGCTCGACGAACCTTGCTCGGCACTCGATCCGATTTCGACGCTGAAGGTTGAAGAGCTGATCTACGAGCTCAAGTCCAAGTTCACCATCGTCATCGTGACCCACAACATGCAACAGGCGGCGCGGGTTTCCGACTACACCGCGTTCATGTACATGGGTAAGCTGGTGGAATTCGGCGATACCGATACGCTGTTCACCAATCCGGCGAAGAAGCAGACCGAAGACTATATTACGGGCCGGTACGGCTAGCCCCGGCTGCAAGCCGCACGTTTCAAGCGGCAAGTAAAAGCAGTTTGATCAACGACACACATCAGCTTGCAGCTTGTAGCTTGCGGCTTACAGCTTTTGCGGAGCAAACGCATGATTAGCAAAGAAGGCCTTACCCACCATATCTCCGCGCAGTTCAACGCCGAGCTTGAGGAAGTGCGCAGCCACCTCCTGGCGATGGGCGGGCTGGTGGAGAAGCAAGTCAACGACGCCGTTACTGCGCTGATCGAGGCCGACTCGGGCTTGGCCCAGCAAGTGCGTGAGATCGATGACCAGATCAACCAGATGGAACGCAACATCGACGAGGAATGCCTGCGCATTCTCGCCCGTCGCCAGCCGGCGGCCTCCGACTTGCGTTTGATCATCAGCATCTCCAAGTCGGTGATCGACCTGGAGCGCATCGGCGATGAAGCCACCAAGATCGCCCGCCGTGCCATCCAGCTGTGCGAAGAAGGCGAAGCACCGCGCGGTTATGTAGAAGTGCGTCATATCGGCGACCAGGTGCGCAACATGGTGCGTGATGCACTCGACGCGTTTGCGCGCTTCGACGCCGACCTGGCCCTGTCGGTGGCCCAGTACGACAAGGTCATTGACCGCGAATACAAGACCGCGCTTCGCGAGCTGGCGACCTACATGATGGAAGATCCGCGCTCTATCTCGCGGGTCTTGAGCATTATCTGGGTACTGCGCTCCCTGGAGCGCATCGGCGACCACGCGCGCAATATCTCGGAATTGGTGATCTACCTGGTGCGCGGTACCGACGTACGGCACATGGGCCTTAAGCGTATGAAGGCCGAAGTTGAAGGTTCAGTCGATCAAATCCCTAATGTTCCGGGCGTAACTGACGATAAGTAAGGTTGCCCGAGAAATTAACGCCCGGCCTTTGGTCGGGCGTTTTCGTTTGCGGGAGATGAATTTATTACGTCTCGGATGAAAGATAGTCCGAACGTGACTGCAGAGTTTTGGCAAAATGCCATCAGTCAGGCGTCTTGCGTGCCGAAGTTTTTATAGGATGAAGGGTCGATGAGTAAAGTCAGTGTATTGGTGGTGGATGACGCCTCGTTTATCCGCGACCTGGTGAAGAAGTGCCTGCGCAACTACTTCCCCGGGATCAAGCTTGAAGACGCGGTGAACGGTAAAAAGGCCCAGGCCATCCTGATGCGCGACTCCTTCGACCTGGTGCTGTGCGACTGGGAAATGCCGGAGATGTCCGGGCTTGAGCTGTTGACCTGGTGCCGTGAGCAACCTCACCTCAAGGCCATGCCATTCGTGATGGTGACCAGCCGTGGCGACAAGGAAAACGTGGTCCAGGCCATCCAGGCCGGGGTTTCCGGTTACGTCAGCAAGCCGTTCACCAACGAACAGTTGCTGAGCAAGGTCAAGCAGGCGCTGCACAAGGTCGGCCGTCTTGACGCCCTGGTCGCTAGCGCACCCACCAAGATGAACTCAGCCTTCGGCAACGACTCCCTGAGCGCACTGACCGGTGGCAAACCCGAAGCGGTCAAGTCGGCACCAGTGGCTGCTGCTCCTGCGCCGAGCCGAGGCCTGATCAACAGTCCGCCGGCTCAAGCGCCTGCCGCGGCAGCCCCGGCCGGCGCTCGTGGTCAAGGTCAGTTGCGCCTGTCCAGTGGCACCCAGCAATGCGTGATCAAGGCGTTGAGCATCAAGGAAGCGCTGTTGGTGGTCCGTCGCGGCGAAGTCCTGCCTCAGGTACTGGAAAGCGCCGTGCTCGACCTTGAGCAAGGCGACAACGCCGAAGTGGCGCGCCTAAATGGCTACCTGCATGCCATCGTCGCCTTCGAACCCAAGCCCGACAGTGACTGGCTGCAACTGACCTTTCGGTTTATCGACCAGGACGCGCAGAAACTCGACTACATCTCCCGCCTGATTGCACGTGGTACGGCGCAGAAGCATTTTGTGCCGGGTGCGTGATTTGGAGTGGGCGGACGATGCGGCGACCCGACAAGCCCGCTACAGACTGTAACGATCCGTTGTTAGCCTGCCGGTCAGTCATCCCGGCAGGTTCACGCCATGCTCATGCGCTTACTACTGTGCTGCGGGCTGGCAGCGGTCGTCACTTCGACCCAGGCCATGACCCTCTACAAATCCACCGATGCCAATGGCGAGGTGTTTTTCAGTGACCGGCCAACCCCTGGTGCCCAGGCATTTGTGATCCAGGAGCGTCGGGTCGAACGCGTGAAACCGCTGATGCCCCTGGTGCCCCAATCGCGTTATTCACAACAAGCCTACCACTATCCCTTGCCCTGGCGCGGCGGCCCGTTCCACCTGAGCCAGGGCCCCAACGGCAGCTTCAGCCATACCGACGCCAAGAGCCGCTACGCCATGGACATCGCCATGCCGGAAGGCACGCCGATCATTGCGGCGCGCAGCGGTGTGGTGGTGAAGACCGAAAATGAGCAGGAGGGGCGTGGCAGTGATGCCTCAGGCAATTTCGTGCGGGTGCGTCACGATGACGGCACCGAGGGCGTGTACCTGCACCTCAAGCACGGTTCGGTGAGTGTCAGGTCAGGGCAGCGTGTAGCGGTGGGAAGCCCGCTGGCGTTGTCCGGTAATACCGGCAACAGCAGCGGGCCGCATTTGCATTTTGTGGTGCAGCGCGCCAGCGAGGCGGGGCTGGTGTCGATCCCGTATGAGTTCAACCAGCCAGTGGGTGCATTGCCCAACTTCGCGTTGGGCAATTGAGGGTTCAATCCAGCAGCAGCACCTTGGCCAACACGATCTTCGGCCCTTTCATCTTCTTGATGATGATGCGCAAGCCTTCCACCTCCAGCACTTCTTCCTCTTCCGGCACCCGCTTGAGGGTGTCGTAGATCAGCCCGGCCAGGGTTTCGGCTTCGATGTGGTCCAGGTCGACACCCAGCAGGCGCTCCACCTTGAACAGCGGGGTATCGCCGCGCACCAGCAGCTTGCCCGGTTGATAGGCCAGGATGCCGCGCTCGGCCTTACGGTGTTCGTCCTGGATATCGCCAACCAGCACTTCCAGCACGTCCTCCATGGTGAGGTAGCCGATGATGTTGCCGTCGGCTTCCTCCACCAGGGCGAAGTGCGCGCCGCCTTTGCGGAACTGCTCCAGCAATTGCGACAACGGCATATGCCGCGACACACGCTCCAGCGGGCGGGTCAGCTCGGCCAGGTTGAAGGATTCGGGGATGTGGTCCAGTGCGGCCAGCTCCAGCAGCAAATCCTTGATGTGCAACAGGCCCACGAACTCGTTGCGCACCGCGTCATACACCGGGTAACGGCTGAATTTGTGACGACGGAACAGCGCGAGGATTTCCTTGAGCGGGGCGTTGAAGTCCAGGGTCACCAGGTCTTCCCGGGAGTTGGCCCAGTCCACCACCTCTAGCTCGCCCATCTCCACCGCCGAGGCCAGCACGCGCATGCCTTGGTCGCTTGGGTCTTGGCCGCGGCTGGAGTGCAGGATCAGTTTGAGTTCTTCGCGGCTGTAGTGGTGTTCGTGGTGCGGGCCAGGCTCGCCTTGGCCGGCGATGCGCAGGATGGCGTTGGCGCTGGCGTTGAGCAGGTAAATCGCCGGGTACATGGCCCAGTAGAACAGGTACAGCGGCACCGCCGTCCACAGTGATAGCAGCTCGGGCTTGCGAATGGCCCAAGACTTGGGCGCCAGTTCGCCGACCACGATGTGCAGGTAGGAAATCACGAAGAAGGCGGCAAAGAACGACACGCCTTTGATGACTTCCGGGGACTCGACGCCCATCGCGCCCAGGAGCGGCTCGAGGATGTGTGCGAAGGCCGGCTCACCGACCCAGCCCAGGCCCAGGGAGGCCAGGGTGATACCCAGCTGGCAGGCCGACAAGTAGGCGTCGAGCTGGCTGTGCACGGTGCGTAGGATCTGCCCGCGCCAGCCGTTGGTGTGGGCGATGGCCTCGACCCGAGTCGAGCGCAGTTTGACCATGGCAAATTCCGCCGCAACGAAGAAACCGTTGAGCAGTACCAGGACCAGTGCAAAAAGAATCATGCCGAAGTCGGCGAAGAGCGTAGCGAGGGTGATACCAGGGGAAGGGTCCATGATGGGGTTTTGCAGGTTCCGTGTTCAATAAGGGGTGGCAGGTGAGCCTGAAGGGCAGGCCCAAGTCGGCCAATGTAGCGGCTGACGGGGCGCTTGCCTAGTGCTCACTGCCGGGCGGGGCAAGGAATACATTCTCCAAAACAACTCATGTCCCTGTGGGAGCGTCGTTTTCGAGTTACTCGTCTATGCCAACCACCCGCGAACGCGTCATCTGCGCCGGCGGAAAATGGCAGGTAAACGTACTGCCATGCCCCAGCACGCTGCTGATTTCCAGGCGGGCGCGGTGACGCAAGAGCACATGCTTGACGATCGCCAGGCCGAGCCCGGTGCCGCCGGTGTTGGAGTTGCGGCTGGAGTCGACGCGGTAGAAACGCTCAGTCAGGCGCGGCAGGTGCTTGGCGTCGATGCCGATGCCGGAGTCCTGCACGCTCAAATGTGCACCCTGTTCGTCGGCCCACCAGCGGATGCGGATATTGCCTTTGTCCGGGGTGTACTTCACGGCGTTGAACACCAGGTTGGAAAACGCACTGCGCAACTCGCCTTCGCTGCCTTTGAGCAGCACGGTCGGGTCGGCTTCCAGGGTGATCTGCTGCCCGCGTTGACCCGAGAGGGCCTGGGCGTCGTTCTTGATGGTCTGCAACAGGCTCTGCACCGCCGCCGGATGGTTATCCGACGGGTAGTCAGTTGCCTCAAGCTTAGCCAGCAAGAGCAGGTCGTTGAGCAGCGTCTGCATGCGCGAACCTTGCTGCTGCATCTGCTGCAGGGCCCGGCTCCAGCGCGGGTTGATCTCGTCGACGTTGTCCAGCAGCGTCTCCAGGTAACCGCAGATCACGGTCAGAGGCGTGCGCAGCTCGTGGGAGACGTTGGCGACGAAGTCTTTGCGCATCTGTTCCAACTGATGAATGCGGGTCACGTCGCGTACCAGCATCAGGTGTTCGTTGTTGCCGTAGCGCGTCAGGTACAGCTGGATGCGCACGCGGTCATTGGTGGGCGAGGGGATTTCCAGGGCTTCTTCGTAGTTCTCCTGTTCGAAGTACTCCTTGAAGCGCGGGTGGCGCACCAGATTGGTTACCGGCTGGCCGCTGTCCTGGGGCGTCTTGAGGCCCAGCAGGGTTTCGGCCGCGCGGTTCCACCATTCCAGGTTGCCGTCGCTGTCGAGCATGATCACAGCGTCTTTGAGCGCGGCGGTGGATTCCTGCACCCGGTCGATCACCGCCTGCAGGCGCCCGCGCACCCGTTGGTCGCGGCGTTGCAGGTGGTAGATGCTGTCGAACACCTCGCCCCATAGACCGTAGCCATCGGGTGGTGCTTCGTCGGGTTTGTGCTGGCGCAGCCATTCGTGCAGGCGCAGCAATTGCTTGAGGGTCCAGCCCAGGTACAAGGCAATGCCGACGGCCAGGCTCCAGCCGTAATAACCACTGACCAGGCCCACCAACAAGCAGCCGGTGATCAGCAAAAGCATGTGGCGGATCAGGGTGCCATGCCAGTTTTGGTTCAAGGTGCGTCCTTCGGAGCAGTTTCAAGTTTCAAGCTGCAAGCTCCCAGCTACAGCAGTCCGCTTTGAACTTGCGGCTTGTGGCTAATTGCTTGTAGCTCAACCTTTGGTTGAAAACCGATAGCCAGTGCCGCGCACGGTTTGTACCAGATTCTCGTAGGCCTCGCCCAAGGCTTTGCGCAGGCGGCGGATATGCACATCCACGGTGCGCTCCTCCACATACACGTTGCCGCCCCACACTTGGTCGAGCAACTGGCCACGGGTGTAGGCGCGCTCCTGGTGGGTCATGAAAAACTGCAGCAGGCGATATTCGGTAGGGCCCATCTCGGCCGGCGTACCGTCGATGGTCACGCGGTGGCTGATCGGGTCCAGCAACAGGCCGCCGACTTCAATCGGCGCTTCGCCATCGGTTGGGCCGGCGCGGCGCAATACGGCTTTCAGACGAGCGACCAGTTCGCGTGGGGAAAACGGCTTGGTGATGTAGTCATCCGCGCCGACTTCCAGGCCCTGGATCTTGTTGTCCTCTTCGCCCTTGGCGGTGAGCATGATGATCGGGATGTCCCCGGTCAGCTCGTCACGCTTGAGACGGCGGGCCAACTCGATGCCGGAGGTGCCTGGCAGCATCCAGTCCAACAGGATCAAGTCCGGCTTGCGGTCGACGATAATGGCATGGGCCTGCTGGGAGTTCTCCGCCTCCAGGCAGTCATAGCCGGCCATTTCCAACGCAACGGCGATCATCTCGCGGATGGGCGCTTCGTCGTCAACAATCAGAATGCTCCTGCCAACCATGCTCAAAAATCCTCTTGTCATTTAACTGTCTTGCGCCGCATTAGATAACGGAATTATTGCAGTCGTGTGACAGTAATTTAGTCGCTCGGGCAATTCTCGCCTCTCTGGACTACGCTGTGGGTCCGAATCCTGACAACCAAAATAGGAAGGTTCCAATGACTTACAGCACGATGTCCTGGAAAGCCCTGCTGGTAACGGCCGCGTTGACGCTGCCGACCCTGGCGTTCGCGGCGGAGCCGGCGATGACTAAAGATGGGATGCTGGTCGACCACAAGGGCATGACCCTCTACACCTTCGACAAGGATGCCGACGGCAAGTCAGTGTGCAAGGACCAGTGCGCGACCAACTGGCCGCCGCTGAAGGCTGAGTCCACCGATACCTCCATGGGCAAATGGACCGTGATCACCCGCGACGACCAGACCAGCCAGTGGGCTTATGACGGCAAGCCGGTCTACACCTACAAGGATGATAAAAAGGCCGGTGACAAGACCGGTGATGGCAAGGGTGGGGCGTGGCATGTGATCAAGCCCTGACCACGCGGTGCTGCTGACGCCTTCGCGAGCACGTCGAAGGCGTCAGCTCCATCACCACGAAAAACGGCCTCAGCGAAACGCGTAGTCCGCCACAATTCCGACAAAAATCGCCAACCCCGCCCAGTGGTTGTGCAAAAACGCCTCGAAGCACTTCATCCGATCCTTGTCGCGGGTGTACCAGAACTCCCAGGCAAAACATCCAGCCGCCGCCAGCAACCCCAGGTGGAACCAGCCGCCCAACTCAAACCGTGTACCGGCCAGCAACAGGCACACCAACGCCAGGCCCTGTAGGGTAAGGATAATCACGCGATCGGCATCACCGAACAGAATGGCGGTGGATTTCACGCCGATCTTCAAGTCGTCGTCACGGTCTGTCATCGCGTAATAAGTGTCATAGCCCACCGTCCAGAGCAGGTTGGCGATGTACATCAGCCAGGCAGCGGCGGGCAAGCTGCCGGTCTCGGCGGTAAACGCCATCGGCATGCCCCACGAAAACGCCGCGCCCAGCACCACTTGAGGGTAATAGGTGTAACGCTTCATGAACGGGTAGCTCGCCGCCAATGCCAAACCACCGAGGGACAGCAGGATGGTGGTGGCGTTGGTCAACAGCACCAGCAGAAAACTGATGCCCATCAGCACCGCAAAAAACACCAGCGCTTCCTTGGAACTGATCTTGCCGCTCACCAGCGGGCGCTGCTCGGTGCGCTTCACATGGCCGTCGACCTTGCGGTCGGCCCAATCATTGATCACGCAGCCGCCGGCCCGGGTCAGCACCACGCCCAACACGAAAATCACGATGTTGATAAAGGACGGCGAACCCTTGCCGGCAATCCACAGCGCCCACAGCGTCGGCCACAGCAGCAGGTAGATGCCGATGGGTTTGTCCATCCGGGTCAACTGAATGAAATCCCAGGCCCTCGGGTTCAGGCGGTTCAGGGATTTGAGCAGGCGTTGATACATCAGCAGTTCTCCGGATGGGCATGCAGCGCGTGCCAAAAGCTCGGCAAAAAGATTTCCGCCACCAGCACGCTCAGCGCACCGCGATCAAAGCGTGAGCGGCGTGCCCACAGCCCGTCAGCCTGGTTCGCCGTGGGCAACCATTGCCGCGGGTAATGGCACACCTCGATTGCCTGGCGGGTGAAGGCCTGGTCGCAAAACAGCAATTCACCCAGTGAACGGCTGCCCAACTCATCCATGTGCAAGCCGTCGCCCTGCAAGGCACTGCGCGCCGCCACACTGCGCGCGAACACCCACGGCTGGCCCTTCCCACGCAAATACACTTCACGCACCCAGCCGATACTGGCCGGCGCCAGCGCCAGGGCAGCACATTCATCATCGCGCAGTGGCTGCCAGCCTTCGAACAGTGGCGTCACGCTGAAGCCGTCGTCCGACAGCCACGTCAGCCGCCGGGTGAGCGAGTCTTCGTTGAACAGCCAGTTGAGGGTCAAGGGCGCGGGCGCAGGGATCAAAAGGCTCTGGGTCAGCCATTGGCAAGCATCGGGAAGGTCGATTGAGTGCGGCACGGTGAGTCAGTATTGGCAGCAAAAGAGGCGGCGAGCTTACCATGGCACCTTGGACTTTTGCCGCGCTGAACCGGTGCCTTGCGTCGATCGTGCTTGCATCTGCCGGCCCCGATCAGTACAAAACGCCCTGAGCTGTACGGCAACGCTGGATCCATCGACCGTCGGCCAAACTGCCTGGACCCTGAGGAAGCAAGTAATGAAGAAGTGGCAATGTGTAGTCTGCGGCCTGATCTATGACGAGAAAGACGGCTGGCCGGATGACGGAATCGCTCCGGGCACCCTGTGGCAGGACGTCCCGGAAGACTGGCTGTGCCCGGACTGCGGCGTGGGCAAAATGGATTTCGAAATGATCGAAATCGGCTGATCTGCAAATTTAAGAACCGTACTACAAGGAGAAAGGAATGAACGCACCTGTCGTGATCATCGGCACAGGATTGGCCGGTTACAACGTGGCCCGGGAGTTTCGCAAGCTCGACAGCGAGACCCCATTGCTGCTGATCACCGCGGATGACGGTCGCTCCTACTCCAAGCCCATGCTCTCCACCGGCTTTGGCAAGAACAAGGAAGCCGATGGCCTGAGCATGGCCGAACCGGGCGCCATGGCCGAGCAACTCAAGGCCGAAGTGCGCACCCACACCCGTGTCAGCGGCATCGACCCCGGCCACAAGCGTCTGTGGATCGGCGAGGAAGCAGTGCCCTACCGCGACCTGATCCTGGCCTGGGGCGCAGAAACCGTGCGCGTACCGGTTGAAGGCGATGCGGCTGAACTGATTTTCCCGATCAACGACCTCGAAGACTACGCACGCTTCCGTGCCGCCGCTGCCGGCAAACGCCGCGTTTTGCTGCTCGGCGCAGGCCTGATCGGCTGCGAATTCGCCAATGACCTGATCCTTGGCGGTTATGAAATCGACCTGGTGGCGCCGTGCGAACACGTCATGCCGACCCTGCTGCACCCGGCAGCGGCCGCGGCGGTGCAAGCCGGGCTGGAAGGCCTTGGCGCACGTTTCCACCTGGGCCCGGTGCTCAATCGCCTACAGCGCACCGCTGACGGCGTGGAGGCGCACCTGTCGGACGGTGAAGTGATCCACTGCGACCTGGTGGTCTCGGCCATCGGCCTGCGCCCACGTGTCGACTTGGCCGCTGCCGCCGGCTTGCAGACCAATCGTGGGATTATGGTGGACCGCCACCTCAAGACCTCCCACGCCAACATCTACGCCCTGGGCGACTGTGCCGAAGTCGACGGCCTGAACCTGCTGTACGTGATGCCGCTGATGAGTTGCGCCCGCGCCCTGGCCCAGACCTTGGCCGGCAATGCCACGGCCGTCAGCTACGGCCCGATGCCAGTGACCGTCAAGACGCCGGTCTGCCCGCTGGTGGTTTCACCACCACCACGGGGCACCGAAGGCGTTTGGAGCGTTGAAGGCGAGGGTGCCGACATCAAGGCCCTGTGCCGCGACGCCAGCGGTCGCCTGCTGGGGTATGCATTGACCGGCACCGCCATGATGGAAAAACTCGCCCTGAACAAAGAACTTCCGCCTTTGCTGGCGTAAATACCGGTCGTTCTGTCGGAATAAGCACGTTTTTCACCTTAGAAAGGTCGCCGCGAGACTGGCGGAGCGTGCGAGGGCATGCCATCCTCACTCCCGTCTGCCGCAGAGTAGAGCCTGCGGCGCTTTGGGCGTTGCTCCAACGATGAGCAGCACGGACATAACAACAAAAAACCGTCAAAGAGGCTTCACTTATGCGTAAACCAGAACTCGCAGCCGCCATCGCTGAAAAAGCGGATCTCACCAAAGAACAGGCCAACCGCGTACTCAACGCCATTCTCGAAGAAATCACCGGCGCCCTGCACCGCAAGGACAGCGTCACCCTGGTGGGCTTCGGCACCTTCCTGCAACGCCATCGCGGCGCCCGCACCGGCAAAAACCCGCAAACCGGTGAGCCGGTGAAAATCAAGGCGAGCAACACCGTTGCGTTCAAGCCGGGCAAATCGCTGAAAGACACTGTTAACGCGTAATGGCGTTACCGTCTCGAAGGGGGCGGGGAGGTAGGAAAAATGGGCACGCCGACTGGGTCGGGTGCCCATTTTTTGTGGGTTGCCTACTTGGACGACCCTGGCTCGGTTTCAAAATTTCAGCCGGTCCATTCGTTTTCCGCACACCATTGCTGCCCTGCTCGGTTTTTTTAGATACGCCGACACAACGGGTCGTAGATCATCCTGGCCAGACTGCCATGTTCATTGCGTACTTCAATCAGACGGCTTTCAACGTCGTAGGTGAAGGTTTCGCGCTGGCCTTTTTACCCCCTTACCAACGCATCATGATCGTCGGCAGGCTCTTGCTCTACGAGGGCCTCGTAATTTTCAGGTTCTGAACTTAGAACAGCGGGGACCCATTTCCCGTTCAGTTGCTCGTAGCTGTGGGCTCTATAAGGATGCAAGGCAACAATGCTAGTAATTTCCTTCTGCAGATTTTTCTCCTCATACCAAAGACTACCGCACTCACCACAGCCCCAGAACGGGCGGGTTTTTTCATCTATCAAATCCACCCAGCCAGTGCATTGAGTGATCGGACACCGATAGTTTGCAACTTGGCGGGAGTCTTCGACAGCCTCCTCAGCTTTGATGTATTGGGTAGATGAGCCACAGGATGGGCACTCGACCATGATGAAGCGCTGACCCTTTGCAATGAGTGAAGCGACGAACTTCTGCTGTTGCGCGTCTAGCTCAAAAATCGTTTTGCAAACCTGGCAACGCGCATTAATTGAGTCCATATGGATTCTCCCCTTCTGGATACCAGTGTAGAGCCTTGCTATTAGCTTTGTGGTGCGCCTTGTCCATCAGAATCAGGTTACTTTGACGGTTATTACCGCCTCTGAATATTGGTTTTTTATGGTGTACATCAAAGCCCTCAGGGACTTGGCCTTTTTTCATTCTATCTACCCCGGACTGACCATATTTTTGAATGGACTTGGGATCTTTGGCCATTTTTTTCAGATATTTCTCTTTAGCTCCGCCTTTCTTTCCAAAGCTGGCGCGTATCTTTTTGATCTCACTCTTCGTTCTCTTGTGATAGCAGGTCTTAAGACCCCAAGGGTCAATCCACGTGAATGGGTTAGGCGCGTACTGATAGAAGTTGAGCCCACCTTCCAACCCGATTGGATCCGGAGTCGTGAACCGTCCTATCTCAGCGTCGTAGAATCTGAGCGTGTTGTAGTGCAGCCCAGTCTCCCGGTCCAGGTACTGCCCTTGGAACCGCAGGTTTTGCTCCTCGATATAATAAGGCTCGCGCACTTCCTCCAGCGTGTTGCCCCACACCCGATAAGTCGCCTGCCAGACGCTGTGCCCATCGGCCTCGGTCAGTTGTTCGGGCAACCCGTTCAGGTCGTTGTGGTAGTAGCGAATCTTCTGCAACGGACCAACGCCGTCGACGCGGGCAAGGGGTTCGTAGCCGTCATCATCGTAAACATAGAGGCTGGTCTGGCTGTGTTTAT
>NZ_CAXAQI010000029.1:0-31541 GCF_963970695.1 Pseudomonas sp. EL_65y_Pfl1_R83
ATCGCCGATGGTAGTGTGGGGTTTCCCCATGTGAGAGTAGGTCATCGTCAAGATTAAATTCCGAAACCCCTGTTTGCTAACGCAAACAGGGGTTTTGTTTTGGGCGGTTCTAAAGAACACAGGGTGCTCGCTTGGGGCTCTCATGACAATGCGCTGGCTTGCAAACAGCCCCGTCTCTGTCGCCCGGCCCACCCTGAGCCCCCAGACAAATATGCACAGTTATTTCTGAACCAGACCACTAGAATAGGCACCTAACCTTTTTTAGAGTCCGAGCCCTACTTATGCCCGAGCCGGTTGATGCCCTTGAGGTATCGGATTTACCACTGGACGACTTGGTGGCATGCCATGAGTGCGACTTGCTGATGCGCAAGCCAGTGCTGGCCGTCGGTGAAAAAGCCCAATGCCCACGGTGCGGTTATGAGCTTTATGCTCATCGCCACAACGTCGTTGAGCGAAGTCTCGCCCTGGTACTGGCCGCGCTGCTGCTGTATATCCCTGCGAACTTTTTGCCCATCATGCAGCTCAATCTACTCGGGCAGTCCTCGGAAGACACCGTATGGAGTGGTGTTCTCGGTCTGTTCGATACCGGTATGCAGGGCGTCGCCGCCGTTGTTTTTCTTTGCAGCATGGCCATTCCGTTGCTCAAATTGCTCTGCCAACTGGCTGTGTTGCTCAGCGTCCGCTGGAATATCGGCCGCAGTTATGGGCTGCTGTTGTACCGCATCTACCATCACATGAAAGATTGGGGAATGTTGGAGGTCTACTTGATGGGCGTGCTGGTGGCGATTGTAAAACTCGCCGACATGGCCTCCATCACGCTCGGCCTTGGTCTGGTCTGCTTTGTCAGCCTATTAATGGTTCAGGTGCTGCTTGAGGTGGTGATGTCGCCCCACCAGATCTGGCAAGCGTTGTCAGGAGAGGACGATCATGCGGGCGATTGATGCGGGCATTCTGATTTGTACCGAATGCCACGAACTGAATAAACAAAGCGCTGACTCCGACGAGCAGCTCTGTACCCGCTGCGGTGCGCTAATTCATGCTCGACGCCCGAACAGCCTGACACGCACCTGGGCGTTGCTGATCACGGCGGCGATACTGTATATCCCCGCCAACCTGCTGCCCATCATGACCGTCAACTCGTTAGGGCAAGGCGAGCCCAGCACTATCATGGCGGGCGTGATTCAGTTGATGCAACACGGCATGTACCCCATCGCGGCGGTCGTGTTCATCGCCAGTATTCTGGTGCCCACATTCAAGTTGGTGGGCATTGGGCTGCTACTGTTCTCAGTGCAGCGCCACCAGCCGCTGTCTGCCCAACAACGCATTGTTATGTACCGCTTTATCGAGTTCATTGGCCGCTGGTCCATGCTGGATATCTTCGTGATCGCCATTCTGGTGGCGGTCGTAAACTTTGGGCGACTTGCCAGTGTCGAGGCCAATCTCGGCGCTGCGGCGTTCGCCAGTGTGGTGATCTTGACGATGTTCGCCGCAGTAACCTTTGATCCCCGACTGATTTGGGATAACACGGAGTCGGACGACGACAATGAGTGATTTGCCTAAAGCTAAAACCCGCCCGGCCTCAAATTGGTCGGCTATCTGGGTGTTGCCTTTGATTGCCCTGATCATCGGTGGCTGGTTGGGATGGCGTGCCTATTCCCAGCAAGGCCTCGAAATTCAGGTGCGCTTTGAGAGCGGTGAAGGGATCCAGGCCAATAAGACAGAAGTGGTCTACAAAGGCATGCCCGTGGGCAAGGTCAAAACCCTGGCCCTTGACGACGAAGGCAGCAATCGCGGGGTGATTGCCACCATCGAGATGAACAAGGACGTCGAGCAATACCTCAAGACCAACACCCGTTTCTGGCTGGTCAAGCCAAGCGTTACTTTGGCGGGTATCACCGGCCTCGAAACCCTGGTCTCGGGTAACTACATTGCTGCCAGCCCTGGCGACGGTGAGCCCACACGCAAATTCAAGGCACTCTCCGAAGAGCCGCCCTTGTCTGACGCCAAGCCCGGCCTGCACCTGACCATCAAGGCCGATCGCCTCGGTTCACTGGACCGTGGCAGCCCTGTGTTCTACAAGCAGATCCAGGTCGGCCAGGTTAAAAGCTACCTGCTCTCCGAGGACCAGAGCACCGTTGAGATCAAGGTCTACATCGAGCCGACCTACGCCAACCTGGTGCGCAAACACACGCGTTTCTGGAACGCCAGCGGCATCAGCATTGACGCAAATCTCTCCGGCGTGAAGGTGCGCAGCGAATCCCTCTCGAGCATTGTCGCTGGCGGTATCGCCTTCGCTACGCCAGAAAATCGCAAGGACAGTCCGCCAACCGACCCGAGCCTGCCGTTCCGCTTGTATGAAGATTTCGACGCCGCCGCAGCCGGTATCAAGGTCAAGGTCAAGCTCTCTGACTTTGAAGGCCTGCAGGCCGGCCGCACGCCTGTGATGTACAAAGGCATCCAGGTTGGCAGTCTGAAGACCTTGAAGATAAACCCTGATCTGTCCAGCGCCAATGCTGAGCTGACACTCGACCCCCTGGCGGAAGACTACCTGGTCCAGGACACCCAGTTCTGGGTGGTCAAACCTTCCATTTCTCTCGCCGGTATCACCGGGCTTGAGGCGTTGGTCAAAGGTAACTACATCGCCATCCGGCCCGGTGACAAAGGCACCCCGCCGCAGCGTGAATATGAGGCCCGTGCCAAGGCACCGCCGCTGGACCTTCGTTCCCCCGGCCTGCACATGGTGCTGCTCACCGATACCCTGGGCTCGCTGGATGTCGGCAGTCCGATCCTTTACAAGCAGGTCAAGGTCGGTTCGGTTCAGAGCTATCAATTTTCGCGCAAGAAAAAACAACTCGTGATCGGCGTTCATATCGAGAAGGAATACGAAAACCTGGTTAACGGTTCGACGCGATTCTGGAATGCCAGCGGTGTCACCCTCACGGGTGGCCTTACGGGAGGCATTCAGGTGAAAAGTGAATCCTTGGCCAGCTTGATGGCCGGCGGTATCGCTTTCGACACGCCGCAGCCGAACGTGCCGTTGAAAAAGCGCATCCCGCGTTTCCGCCTGTTCGCCGACCGCGAGGCCGCCAACCAGCACGGCACATTGGTGACCATCAGAGTTGACCGCGCCGACGGCATGCGGCCTGGCACACCGGTGCGTTTCAAGGGCCTGGATGTGGGCAAGATTGAAAGCATTGACCTCAGCGCCGACATGCAGTCGGTGTTGCTCAGCGCGCGTATCACTCAGGTAGCGGACCGCATCGCACGGGTTGGCAGTCAGTTCTGGGTGGTCAAGCCTGAGTTGGGCCTGATGAAAACCTCTAACCTGGAAACCCTGGTCACTGGGCAATACATCGAAGTGCAACCGGCAGCCAGAAATGGCGGGCCACAAAAGAGCTTCGTCGCCCTGGAGCAGCCGCCTGAGGCTGCTCATAAGGAAGTGGGCCTGAGCCTGACACTCAGCGCCGCCCGCCGTGGTTCACTGAAGGAAGGCGTGCCGGTCACCTATCGCGAAGTCACCGTGGGCAAAGTCACCGGCTATGAGCTGGGCCAGACCGCCGACCGTGTCCTCATCCATATCCTGATTGAGCCCAAGTACGCCGCCCTCGTGCGCAGCGGCAGTCGTTTCTGGAACACCAGCGGCTTCGGCTTCGACTTCGGTCTGTTCAAAGGTGCCACCGTACGTACTGAGTCGCTGGAGACCTTGATCGCTGGCGGTATCGCCTTTGCCACGCCAGACGGCGAACGCATGGGCAACGCGGCGCGGCCACAGCAAACCTTCGCGCTGTTCGACAAGTTTGAAGATGAGTGGCTGACCTGGGCGCCCAAAATTCCACTCGGCAAGTAACCGAGGCCCTTCCATTCGACACAAAAAAAACCAGCCATAAAAAAGGCCGCGATCCATAAGATCGCGGCCTTTTGCGTTTCAGCTATTCAAGTCAGACCTCGTCCAACTCCGGCTCATCCGCCTGCACGTTCAACGTCGCCTTCACCACATCGTGACGACGGATGTACTTCCAATCCGCCTCATCGATATAGATCCCGTTCGGCCCGCTACCGCCTTCCAGGTCGATCGCCACCTGGGCGGATACCTGCGGCTTCACACTGGCCAAAATAGGCACGAAGCCCAGCTGCAAGCTCGTCTCCAGCAATGCGGCCTGGTTCTTTTCATCGATGTCCGCTGCCTCGTCGAGGTAGTACGGCAAGCGCACACGCCCTGCCTGGTCGCGGTCCATCAAGTGCAGCAACAGGTACATGTTGGTCAGTGCCTTGATGGTCATGGTGGTGCCGTTGGACGCCGCACCATCGATATCGGTATGAATCACCGGCTGACCGTTTACCTTGGTGATCTCGAACGCCAGCTCGAACAAATCCTTGAGGCCCAACTGGTTATGGTTGGCAGCCACTAGGCGCGCGAGGTACTCCTTGGCTTCTTCGTTCTTGTTGTCCTGCTCGGCGCTCTGGCTCAAGTCGAACACCGACAGCGTCTCGCCTTCTTCATACTGACCGGCACTGTGGATGATCTGGTCGATATGCTTGAGCGCTTCCTTGTTCGGCGCCAGCACGATGCGGAAGCTTTGCAGGTTGGACACCTGGCGCTTGTTGATCTCGCGGTTGAACAACGCCAACTGGTGCTCAAGGCTGTCGTAGTCGCTGCGGATATTGCGCAGGGTCCGGGCGATATCGGTGACGGCTGCACGGCGCGCCTTGCCCAGGGTCAGGGCTTCATCGGTACGGTGTGCATAAGCGTTGATCAGCAGTTGCAGGCGACGCTCAACGTCGTCCTCGCTGTCGAACTTGGCCACGCCCTTGAGGCGCACCTGCGCATACAGCGCTTCGATCTGGCCATCGGCGCGCAACAAACCTTGCCAGCTGTCCTGATAGTCATTGAGCAGCGGCAGCAGGTTGTCCATTGAATCGTCGACTGGGTCCATGAAGGGCGTGCCGAACGGCAAGTCTGCCGGCAGCAACTGACGACGGCGCAAGGCGTCATCCAGCGTGCGCTGCTTGGCTTCCATGTCGCCGATCTGACGGCCGACCAATTGCAGCTTGGCCGACAACTGCTGGACGCGCTCGGTAAACGCATCACTGGAACGCTTCAACTCATCCTGCGCCGCTTCCATCTGCGCGAGGTTTTCCAGTTTCTCGCCTTCTTCTGCGCTCAGGGTCTGCGCGCGACGGAAGTCTTCCAGCGCTTTCTGCGCATCAAGTACCTGCTGGTACAGCGCTTCAGTCTGGGTTTTGCTCGCCGCGCGGTCAGACGCCACAGCCTGCTGGGTTTTCAGCTGCTTGAGTTCTTTTTCCAGACGCTCTTTCTGGTCGCGCAACGCCGCGCGATCCGCCAAGGCCTGCAATGCCGGCGGTTCAATGTGAGAGATGTCGATGGACAGCCCTGGCACTTCAAAACGCTCGCCTTTGAAACCATCGAGGATCTGCTCCAGGGATTTAACCCACAGGCCTTCCTCGTCCAGCGTAATGCCATGTGCGCCCAACGGCAGGCTGAACAACGAACTGTTGAACAGACGCATCAGACGCTCGACATCTGGCTGTGAGAATTCTTCGCGCAGCTTGGCGTAGCTGTTGTTGTCCGCGTGATCCAACTGCTGCTTGACCGACTTCAAGCGTTTCTCCAAGTCGCGCAGACGCTCGTCCAGGTCCTCGGCGCTGAACTGTCGGGATTGCGCCAAGGCACCCGCCAACTCATCGTGAGCATCCTTGGCCGCCAGCAGTTGCTGCTCCAGCACCTTGACGTCATCGACCAACGCAAAGCGATGCTTGAGCACCGACAGCTCTCCCAGCCAACGCTGAATACCGCTGATCTCACGCTCCAGTCGCATCAACTCCTGGGTGCCACCGCGCTGGTCGTTCTGCAGGGCATCCTGCTCGTTACGGTAATGCTCGGCCTGGATCGTCAGCTCTTCCTTGCGTGCACTGGCGTAGTCGGACCAAGTGCCCAGCAACGAATCCAGCAATGGCGACAGGCGATGCAACTTGCCGCGCAATACGTCACGCAACCGTACGCCATTGGCGAGTGCTTCAACCAATGGCCCGGCAGCAACCAGCGCGTTGTAGTCCTGTTCCATGCGTCGCACGTCACGGAAGGCTTCTTCGCACGCAGCGATGTAATCTACACTGCCGGAACGCAGGCTGTGTTCGAAGGCATCCAGGAACAATTGCTTGAGCTTGGCTGCGGTGATTTCGCGCATGTGCAGCAGGTTGATAAACAGCGCGCGGAATGTCTTGAGGCTCTGTTCGCTGGTAGAGCGCAGCGGAATCAGCGTCAGGTCCAGCGGGATCGACGTATGGCCACCCACCAACAAACGACGCAGCTCATCCGGCTTCAGCTCATAGGCTTTGAGGCCTTCGCGTTCAAGGTTGGTGAACAGCTCTTTCTGACGCAGGCAGGTGTCATTCTTCTGGTAGTGGGCCAGGTCCAGCTTGCCGGCATAGGCAAAGAACTGGTGCCCGAAACCACCGCCCGGGCCGCGCCCGACCACGCCGATTACATGCGGGCCGTGGGGCAGGGAGACTTCCACGAGGATGTAGCTGGTGTCGGTAGCGAAGTAGAAGCGCCGCGATTGTTCCAGGGTGTACTTGCCGAAACTCATGTCCGACATGCGTGCCAGGATCGGGAACTGCAAGGCGTTGATCGACGCGGATTTACCCAGGTTGTTTGCGCCGTAAACCGACAGCGGTTCTTCCAGCGGGAACACACCCAGGCTGTAACCGGCGGTGTTCAATAGGGCGAAGCGGCGGATGCCGTAGCGTTCCTTGCTCATGCGTCGGTCTCCTGTTCTTCGGCAATGGCGCGGGCCAGGGCGTCTTCTTCGCTTTCGTCGCAAAAGTCACTCAGGTCCAGCGGGTCATCGGTCTTCAGCAGTTTTTCATCGCTGTCTTCGTCGATGATCACCGGTGCCGGCAGTGGCAACACGCTGTGCACGCTGGCAGCGAGGTCGCGGTCCTGCTGCACCGACAGGCACACATCCAGGAAACGGTGCATCGGCGGCAGGAAGCGGTAAATGCCGTTGTCTTCGCTGGCAAAACCCAGCTGGGTCATGCGGCGCATGATTTTTTCTTCGAGCTCTTCCTGGGTCTGCACTTCGGCCTGGATAAACAGGTCGCGGTACTTCTCCAGCAACGACGGCAGCTCATCGCGGCCCAGGCTGCCGCCATCCAGTACGGCAATCGGGTCGCGGCCCTGATCGGCCAGGTGCTCGACGATGATGAAGGTGAACAACGCCAGGCGCTGCGCGGTCTTGTTTACCTGCGCGGCAGCCACGGCGGTGTCCGGCACGAAGTAGTAGAAGCCCCGCGTATCGCACACCAGTTCAAAGCCCAGGGCCTTGAACAGCGTGCGGTACTGGTCCTGGAAGTTCGACAGTTGTGCGTACAGCTCCGGGTCGCGACGGCTGACGTGGTAACCCTTGAACAGCTCGCGAAAGATCGGCGCCAACTGGGACAGTTCGGATAGATCAAGTTGCATGCGAAGTCCTTACATAAGCGGTACTCGCAGGATGCTCGGCGGCGTCGGTGCCGGCCGGGAGCAGGGCGAATGAGCGCAGGCTGACCTGGTGCTCGTGTGTGTGGTAATCGCGGCGTTCCAGGCGCTCGCGCTTGAAACGTTTTTCACGCGAGAGGCGCGAGAACCAGTACAGCAACTCGTCGGTCGCGCCGTCCGGTTCCTGCTCCAGCAGCCAGTTCATCAAGTCTGGCATCGGCAGCGCATCTTCGCAGCGTTCGAGCATTTCCTTGACCGTACGCGGTGCGCGCTGGGCTTCGCCCTTGTGGGATTTGTGCGCCTTGGGAAACCGCGCCGGTTTCGGCTCGAAATTCGCCAGGGCATACACATAAGCTTCCACTTGGCTGGCACTGCCGAGGAAGGTGCTTTGCGGCCGGGTGAACATCGGCATCGCTGCTTGCGGTACCGCGTCCAGGCCTTTGCGGCGGATCGCCGACAGGGCCAGCGCCGCGCCACGGGTCACGGCATTGTGCCGGCGTGCTTCTTCTCGCAGTGGCAGCAGCAGTTCGCGGGCATGGCGCAAGGTCAGTTGGGCGCTGGTCTGCATTTCGAGGATGCGCGCGTGGGTGCGCAGCAGCATGTCGTCGTCTACCAGGTGGCCGAGGCGCTGTTGCTCGGTGAGCATGCGCAGCAGCACATTCTCGACCTTGCGCACGCCTTGTTCAAAGGCGCCGTCGGCATTCACCAGTTGGATCATCGGTTCGACGTATTCGTCCCAGGTCGCCAATACTTCGGCGTAACGCTGGCGCAACGGGATCTGCCGGTCGCTGGTCTTGGCGCGGTCGGCCACGGCAGCAAGGGCCTGTTCGTCGTTGGCGAGTTTTTTCAGCACGTCGCGCACGCGCATATCCAGCAGGCGCAGTTGGCGGGCGAGGTCGTGGCCATCACGGATGTCGAAGGCGTCCTGGATATACCCGGCCAGGCGCTCGAGGTGGCGCAGGTAGGCTTCAATTTCCAGGCACAGGCCAAGCCGGTGCTCCTTGCGAAGATACGCCAGGAAGTCGTGGATCTGCGCGTTGAGCTCGAAGCGGTTCGGGCTCTTGGCGACAGGCACCAGGATATCCAGGCGAATCCACACGTCCAGCAGGCTGGTGATGTCCTGGGGCGTACTGTCCAGTTGTTGGGCGGCCAGTTGCGCGCGCAGTTCGCTCAGGCTCAAGGTGCCTTGGTCGAAGTGTTCGCACAGTGGCTCAAGTAAGGCCCAGTGTTCGGCGAGGGCGCGCAGGACGCGCTTGGGTTCGATCATGGGAATGGCCGGCTGGTTGGCGATTAAAAGTCGCGATTGTACTGCATCGGACGCGGGATTTATCCACAGCCGGTCAGTGTGCAGTGGGCGATTGTTACCGAACAGCGGTAGAATCCCCGCTCTTTAGTTATCCACAAGTGGCCGAGCTGTGCTTATCGAGTCCCGACGTCGCGCTTACTTGACCGCCATGCAGGTGGTCAATTGGCTGCCCCGCACCGAACTGCCGTTTGCCGCCCCGTCGCGGCCCGAGCTGTTGCAGGCGCTTGAGCCCTATGAGGCGTTCGAGTCTTCGGGCGAGGAGGCGGCCGCGCCGGTTGCGGTGGTCAAGCCTGTGCCCGAGATGCGCCCCGTGGTCGAGCGGGCGAAGATCGAAGTGCCGCGCCCATCGCCGGCAGTCAAAGCCGTGGTCGCCGAAGAGGCCTCGCCGGTGGCCAAGGCAGCGGTGGTGCCGCCACCGCGCTTCGCCCTGCAATTGCTGCGCGCCGGGCGTTGCCTGCTGCTGGTCGAGTTGCCGACCGGCGAGCGCTTCCAGACCCGCGACCCGGCTTACATGCTGCTCAAGGACATGCTGCGCGCCGCCGGCCTGCCCGACAGCCCGCAGATCGTCGGCGACCCGGTGCGCTGGCCGTTGCTCGTGCGCGGCACCATGGACCAGGGGCCGGAAGCGGCGCGGGATTTTGTGCAAGGCTTTGTGTCGGCACGCCTGGAAGACGAACCCTGTGTGTGCCTTTGGCTGATCGGCCTGCCCGCCGTGCGGTTTGCCGGTGAAGCCAACGCCGAAGCCTGGTACCGCGAACTGCAGGTCGAAGGCCTGGGTTCGGTGTGGGCCCTGCCGGGCCTGGAACTATTAATGGAAGAGCCACAGCGTAAGGCTGATGTCTGGCAAGCCATGCGCCGGCTGATGGCGCGCTGGAAAACAACCGATGAGTGAGGCTTTATCCTTCCGCCCGATGACCGAGGCCGACCTCGACGCCGTGCTGAAAATCGAATACGCAGCGTTCAGCCACCCCTGGACCCGCGGGATTTTTCTTGATGGGCTGGGCAAGTATCAGATCTGGCTGATGTTTGAAGGTGAGCAGCAAGTGGGGCACGGTGTGGTGCAGATCATCCTTGATGAGGCGCATTTGCTGAATATCACCGTCAAGCCGGAAAACCAGGGCCGTGGCCTGGGTTTGGCGCTGTTGGAGCACTTGATGTCCCGCGCCTATGCCGCTAATGCGCGGGAGTGCTTCCTGGAAGTGCGGGATAGTAATACCGGCGCATTTCGCTTGTATGAGCGCTATGGTTTCAACGAGATCGGTCGGCGTCGGGATTACTACCCTGCCATCGGCGGACGCGAAGACGCGGTTGTCATGGCCTGCACCTTGGTGGATTAACCACACATCCAAATGTGGAGCGGGCTTGCTCGCGAAAGCGGTGTATCAGTCAAGATATCGTTCGACTGACACTGCGCATTCGCGAGCAAGCCCGCTCCCACATGTTGAACCGCGTTTTTTTCAGCGATTGCCGTCAACCGGATCAAGGTCGGCCAGTTCGGCCTCATCCAACCCATTCCCGCCGCCAATCTCATCCTCGGCCACGATACTCAAGTCGTAATCCGCCGGATTATCCTCACCTTCCTCCCGAGCATCCCGCGCACCATCCTCGCGGATCAGTGTTTGCGGGCTCATGTCATCATCGGTTGACTCATGATCGTCGGTGGAGGCTCCGGTCATCCCGGCTTCACGTACCCGTTCGTCAGGCATCAGGTGCTCGCGCTCGCGAGACGGGATTTTATCGCCAATCTCAGCCGTTTGATCGGGCTCGTCAAAATCCAGCTCGCGCATCGAACCCATGCGATCTTCGTTATCATCAATCGGTTCGGGCTGCGTAGCGCCGTAGGGACGTCGTGATTCAGTCATGGCCAATCCTCATACTATGGGGCTTATAGTGTGTGGACAGGCTGTGCGCCCCAAAGATTCAAGCTAATTTGCGCTAGGCGTGACCCGCACGCGAGGTTGTCAGTCACAAAACTGCGCATCATTCCTGAGGCTTTCCCTGATGAACGAACTACAAGACCTGCTTGATAACAATGAACGCTGGGCGGACGCGATCAAACAGGAAGATCCCGAATTCTTCGCCAAGCTCGCCCGCCAGCAAACTCCGGAATACCTGTGGATCGGCTGCTCCGATGCACGCGTACCGGCCAACGAGATCGTCGGCATGCTACCCGGTGATCTGTTTGTGCACCGCAACGTGGCCAATGTGGTGCTGCACACCGACCTCAATTGCCTCTCGGTGATCCAGTACGCCGTTGACGTGCTCAAGGTCAAACACATCCTCGTCACTGGCCACTACGGCTGTGGCGGCGTGCGCGCTTCGATGCAGGACCGGCAGTTCGGCCTGATCGACGGCTGGCTGCGCACCATTCGCGACCTCTACTACGAAAACCGTGAGGTGCTGGCCGAGTTGCCGACCGAAGAAGAACGTGTGGACCGTATGTGCGAGCTGAATGTGATCCAGCAAGTGGCCAACGTCGGTCACACCAGCATTGTGCAAAACGCTTGGCACCGTGGGCAGAGCCTGTCGATCCATGGTTGCATCTACGGCATCAAGGATGGTCGCTGGAAGAGTTTGAACACGACCATCAGTGGCTTTGAGCAACTGCCGCCGCAATATCGTCTGCGTCCGTTGGGTGAAGTCTAGTCTCGGCGTGATCGATGGTCAGCAGCTCACCGGCACGGATCTCACGCAAGGACCAGACCTCCAGGTAGTGCTTGTCGATACATACGTTCGGGTCGCTGGAGGGTGAAAACAGCCCGCTGAACCAGCAGTCGTACAGGTGGACGCGCGGCGACAATTGCACGGTACAGGGGCGTTGCTCGCCCACGGCGTAGCCGGAGATCTTGGCGATGCACACGCGGCTATTGAAGTCGACAAGCGCCTTGATCCCTGCGCTCAGGCCATTAGCCGCGTGCACCACTTCGAACTGCGCGGTAGAGGGGTAGCCCTTCTCAAGGTGTGACTTGAAGGGGTAAAGGCATTCGCTCTCGACGGTTTTAGCCTTATCCATGGTCAGAGTTTTCATCACTCTCCTCGGGTAGGCTGCATCGACCTACAGGTGGTGTCTGACGACCAGTCTTGCAGCGGATGGACACGGTTCAAGACTCGCTGAACAGGGCGCCGATTTCTACTGGCATTGTTGACAGTAGAAATCGGTTGTTTTTTGTGCAGCTTATAGCGCCGTGGCGGCAGTAGCGGGGGGTGGGGCAGCGTTCTTCAGCTGCTTCAACTGTGCCTTGATGGCGGGCGTGGCGCATTTTGCGTTTGCCTGCTCCGATGGCAGGTTGCGCACCGAGCTGTAAAACAACTCACACGTCTGCTCCTTACGCGTGACCTGCCAGGTGTTCATGCACGCCTTAAGCATCACATTCGGGTCACTCGCAGGTTTCTGCCCCATTCCGGCCTGCCAGCAGGCGGCGCTCAAGTCCTGGCCCATCACCTTCAAGCCGGCCTCGTCGGCTTTCTGTTCGTTGCCCTCGTAGGTGTCAGGGCTTGCGGCATACCAGATGTAACTCGGATGGTTGGCGCCCAGCACCGACACGGTCTGGCCCGCCCTTGGGCTGATCTGCGCCAGGCCCAGAACACCCACGGTCTGCCCGTATTGCTGCTTGATCCAGCTGCGCACGGGCGCGCCAAACGCCACCATCGGCAATGCCCCTTTGGCGGGCAGGCTCAGTTCCTGGACCATGCGCACCTGGTAATCGGTGAAGTAGCTGTAGACGGCTTCCAGGTCCTTGCCGGCGTTGGAAGGCGCGGCGATGGGCGCGATGTCGATGATGGTCTGGTAAGCCGGTGTTTCGGTGGCCGGGATGCCATTGTCGACGAGCAGGGCGGCCCAACGGTCAGTGGTGGCCGATTCCAGATAGTCCTGGGCTTGAGTCAGCGAGTAATCCGGCGGGAAGTGCAGCAGCTCGATGCTTTTGCGATTTTCCAGGGCCATGCCCAGCGGCAGGAACAGGTACCAGTTGTAGGCCCACTTGCCGTCACTGTTGAGTTTGCTGGCGCCTTGATAGGCCAGGTCGGCGGTATTGAGCAGGGTGGTCAGGGGGAGGCCATAACTGTCAGGGACGCCACTGAACGTCGCTGCTACCTGCCCGTCATGGGTCTTGACGCTGACTTTCGCGCGGCTGTACCCATCCCGTTGCAGGCTCTGGCTCAGATAATGCTCGGCGGTCTGCTCCAGCGTCCATGGCCGAAAACAGATCACATTGCAGTTATTCGGGTAGGCGAACAGTTGGGTTACACGCTGCGTACTCCCCAGCGGCACCTCGATGTCGGCCTGTACGACCGCACTCGCCATCAGTGCGGCCAGGATGAAGGACAGCCTGGTCGGTTTAAACATGGTTGTTTCCTTGTCAGCGAAAGCCCGTCTGCGCGGGATGAAAGCCCACCTCCACACAGTAGCGGCTGACCAGGAAAACCGCGTGCTAAATCACCCGGTGTGTCGTTATTGGATACGAAAACCTACAGGTTGAGTTGCAACGCGTTACTCAAGTCGCCCATCGGCTGTTGGCCGCGGGCGATCATCGCGTCATCACGTTGCTTCAGGCCGTCCAGGGTCTCCAGCTGGAACACTCGGGTGATCAACCGCAGGATCGATGCCGTGTCGTACACCGTATGGTCCACCGTGCCTTTGCGCGCGAACGGTGACACCACGAGCGCCGGAACCCGCGTGCCAGGGCCCCAGCGGTCGCCTTTGGGCGGAGCCACGTGGTCCCACCAGCCGCCGTTTTCGTCGACGGTCACCACCACCACCATATTTTTCCACTGCGGGCTGTCTTGCAGGACTTTCAAGGCGCGGACGATGTGGCGGTCGCCCGAGGCCACGTCGGCATAGCCCGCGTGCATGTTCAGGTTGCCCTGAGGCTTGTAGAAGGTCACGGCGGGCAGCTTGCCGGCTTGGGCGTCGGCGAAGAACTTGTTGGTGCTCGACTCATCACCCAAGCCACCGTCGCGCAGGCGTTTATCACGTTCGGCGCGGTTCTCGGGGCCTTGTTTTTTGAAGTAGTTGAACGGCTGGTGGTGATACTGGAAGTTCGGAATTTTCGGAATCCCGCCCGAATCCCTGAACTGGTCCAACGTCGCTTGCCACGCGCCGGCGTACCACGCCCAGTCGACGTTCTTTTTCGACAGCTTGTCGCCGATGTGTTCGTGGGTTTGCGGCACCAGCACGTTGGGCAGGTCGGGCTTGGAGTAATCCGGATTTTCCGGGTCGCGAATCCAGGTTGGCCAGTAGGGCGGGGCCAGGGTGTTCACGCCGTAGCCATCCGGGGTCAGGGCGCTGGGGCCGAACTGCGGGGGGCCAGTCATGGCGCTGGCCGGGGACTTGTCCAGCGGCTTGAGGCGCGGGTCGGTGGGATCTTCACTCTGCAGCGTGGCGATCTGCGCCTTGGCTACCGATTGAGCAGCATTCGGGTAAAACGGCGCGGTGGCGCTGATCAGGTACTGGTGGTTGAGGAACGAGCCACCGAAAGCCCCCTGGAAGAAGTTATCGCAGAGCACAAACTCCTTAGCCACGTCCCACAGGCGCAGCGAATAACGGCTCTGGGCGTAATGGCCCATCACCAGCCCGCCGGAGTCCGCCCAGGCGACGAAGTTATCGTTCTTGCCGCCGTTGATCTGCATCTGGTTTTGATAGAACACATGCCACAAGTCGCGGGTGACCAGGCTCAAGGGCAAGTCTTCAGCGTTGGGGCCCTTGAGGGCAAATGGCGCGTTAGGCAGGTTTTCCTGGAATTGCACTTCGCTGGGGTACGTCACCCCGTCCACAGTCTGCGGGCCGACTTGCAATACGCCGCCCCATACCGGGGGCAGAGTGCTCAGTACGCTGGCGTCGCGGTCGCGTTGTTGTGTGTCGGCGGCAGAAAGTGCCGACAGCGGTTTCTCCACCCCGGGGAAGTCGGCAAATAGATTGTTGAAGCTGCGATTCTCTGCGTAGATGACCACCACGGTTTTCACCTGATCACGCAGCGCTTTGTCGAGCGCCTGCGGCGTGAGCGGCCGCGTCACCGGTTTGCCTGGCGCTTCGCTGGTGTTGCCGCAGGCACTCAAGGTGGCGCCAACCCCCAACACCGCCGCCCCCCCCAGGAAGCGCCGGCGGCTGGTGTCTACTGGCGGTTGGGCTACGGAATCGGGGGAAGAGCGGTCTTCGTGATCGTCACTCATAGCGGGGAATTCCTGGCGAGTTGTTGCAAGATGTTTCGCCAGGACGGTAGCAATGCAATATGACGGAAAGAAGACAGTTATTGAGTCAGAGGCTCACAACAGGCGCAGTGCCAACTGGCTGCCGGCACGCAAGTACTCCATCTGTGCCGTCAGCGCATCTTTGACGATGGCCTCGCCCGTGTCGGTCAGCGCGGCCTTTTTCGAATCGATAACCGTGGTCTGCAACAGCTGCATCGCCACGTCGATCGACTTCTGGAAGGCTGTGACGTTGTTGTGCAGGCCAAACTCCTTGATAACGGTCGCCATGCGCCGGTCGGCATCGTCTCGCAAAGCGCGGTACTCCGTGACCGAAACGTTGTCGTCCTTATAAGTATCAGTGATCAACGCTTCCAGCGATTTTGATAGGGGCGTCATCGGATTTTCCTTGGTGTTTTGTGAGTGGGGATCCGAGTCAGGTTAATCAAAGAGGTTGGCGGGAGGAGTCAGGTATTGCCATCGCGTGGGGTGAGACAACCCCACGCGATTCATCAGAAACAGGCTTCAATCGACAAGCTGACTGCTGTCGTTAAGGCATCACCGGCGGCAAATACTTCAACGTCGTGCCCAACGCCCACAACAGGAACAACACCAGTGGCGTATGCACCAGCAACTGTACGAACGAAAATCCGATCAAATCCCGCGCCTTCAACCCCAATACCCCCAGCAGCGGCAGCATGTAGAACGGGTTGATCAGGTTCGGCAACGCTTCAGCGGCGTTATAAATCTGCACCGCCCAGCCCAAGTGGTACTGCAGGTCATTGGCTACTTGCATCACATAGGGCGCTTCGATGATCCACTTGCCACCGCCTGACGGGATAAAGAAGCCCAGCACCGCCGAGTACACGCCCATCAGCAGCGCGTAGGTGTCATGGGAGGCGATGGAGGTGAAGAAGGTCGAGATATGGTGTGCCAGCGTCTGGCCGTCGCCGCCCTTGACCACGGTCATCAATGCCGCGATCGAGCCGTACAGCGGGAACTGGATGAGTACACCGGTGGTGGTCGGCACCGCACGGGCCACTGCATCGAGGAAGCTGCGCGGGCGCCAGTGCAACAGGGCGCCGACCATGATGAACAGGAAATTATAGGTGTTCAGCCCCGAGATGGCGCTGATCGCCGGCTTGGTCGAGAACTCATGGAACAGCCAACCGGCCGCCAGCAACGCCAGCAGGATAGTCAGCAATGGGCTGTGTTCCAGCCATTCGCCCGGTCGGGTCGGTGCTTGTAGCTTGGGCAGGTTGAACGCCGGGTCGACGCCGCAGGCCTTGGCATCGCGCGCGCTGTTCGGACCGGGCGCAGTGGCGTAGGCGATGATCAGCGACACCACGATCAGCGCCAGCAACAGCACGCCGGATTGCCACAGGAAGATGGTATCCGTAAACGGGATCACCCCGGTAATCGACAGAATCGACGGCGGTAGGCTCGCCGGGTTGGCCTGCAACTGCGCGGCCGACGACGACAGTCCCAACGCCCACACGGCACCGAGCCCCAAGTAGGCCGCGGCACCGGCCGCGCGATAATCCATGCGCAAATCGGTACGACGCGCCAACGCCCGCACCAGCAACCCAGCAAACACCAGGGACAAGCCCCAGTTCAACAACGAGGCGACCATCGAGATCAACGCCACCCAGGCCACGGCCGAGCGACCGTTCTTGGGGATACGCGCCAGGCGGTCGATCAGCTTTACCGCAGGCGGCGAGCTGGCCACTACATAACCTCCGATCACTACAAAGGCCATCTGCATCGTAAAGGGGATGAGGCTCCAGAACCCGTCACCAAAGGCTTTGGCCGCGTCGGTCGGCGCGGCGCCCATGCCCAGGGTCGCTACGGCGACAATGATCACGGCGAGGGCGGCAAACACCCAGGAGTCTGGAAACCAGCGTTCGGCGAAGTTGGAACAGCGCAGGGCAAATCGGGCGTAGCGGCTTTCTTCGATAGCATCGGCCACGGGGCATTCCTCTTGTAGTTATTAGGTGGGAGGCAGTTTTCCGGCATGTTCCGCTACGGTCATTGATATGGGAATGCAGTTATCTTCATCGATCCATGAGGAAAACAAATATATCTGTCGTGATTGCCATCATTGGACTCAGCTCATAACCTGCACGCCATTTTGTTTGTCTGCCGAGCCTTCATATGACTGCTACCTTTTCTTCACAGGCGCAGCGTTTTTCCCGCTCCGACTACAAAACCCTGGGCCTGGCCGCCCTGGGCGGTGCCCTGGAAATCTACGACTTCATCATCTTCGTGTTTTTTGCGTTGACCTTGAGCCAACTGTTCTTCCCTCCGGAAATGCCCGAGTGGCTGCGCCTGCTGCAAAGCTTTGGCATCTTCGTCACGGGTTACCTTGCGCGACCGTTGGGCGGCATCCTGATGGCCCATTTCGCCGATCACCTGGGACGCAAGCGCGTGTTCAGCCTGAGCATCCTGATGATGGCCTTGCCTTGCCTGTTGATCGGGATCATGCCGACCTACGCGCAAATCGGCTATTTCGCACCTTTGATCCTGCTGGCGCTGCGCGTGCTGCAAGGCGCGGCGGTGGGCGGAGAAGTCCCTAGCGCCTGGACCTTCGTTGCCGAACACGCGCCGCCCCATCATCGTGGCTACGCCCTGGGTTTCCTGCAGGCCGGCCTGACCTTCGGCTACCTGCTTGGCGCACTCACTGCCACATTGCTGGCGCAAGTTTTCACCCCGGCTGAAATCCTCGATTACGCCTGGCGCTTCCCGTTCCTGCTCGGCGGGGTATTCGGTGTGATCGGCGTATGGCTGCGCCGCTGGCTCAGCGAAACCCCAGTGTTCCTCGAAATGCAGGCTCGCCGCCAGGCCGCCGCCGAGATGCCGCTGCGCACTGTATTGCGCGACCACCGCGCCGTGTTGCTGCCGGCGATGATCCTCACCTGCCTCCTGACCTCAGCCGTGGTCGTCCTCGTGGTTATCACCCCAACCATGATGCAAAAAACCTTCGGCATGAGCCCCAGCCACACCTTCGCCTTGAGTGCCTTAGGCATCGTTTTCTTGAACATCGGCTGCGTATTGGCTGGCTTGCTCGTAGACCGCATCGGCGCCTGGCGTGCTGTGCTGGTCTACAGCCTGTTGCTGCCAGTGGGGGTTGCGGTTCTGTACGCAAGCCTGATCAGCGGCGGCACCTGGCTGGGCGCGGCCTATGCCGTGGCGGGCCTGAGTTGTGGCGTGGTGGGCGCGGTGCCATCGGTGATGGTCGGGTTGTTCCCGGCGCCGGTGCGAGTGTCGGGGATTTCCTTTACCTACAACATTGCTTATGCGCTGTGGGCGAGTACCACGCCGTTATTGCTGATTGCGTTGATGCCGACCCGCCCGTGGATTTGCGTGGTTTACTGCGTGGTGATGGGCGCGGTGGGGGTGGTGAGTGTGGCGCTGTTTGGTAGGCGCCACACCTTGGCCGCCTAGATATCAGGTCAATAAGTGCCAGAACAGCAGCGTACCCGCCAGGCCGACGACAGACACAATCGCCAGCGCCACCAACGAGCTTTGCGTCGCCGCCAACCCCGCCCTTATCGGCACGCGGCATGCCAGCGGCCCTTCCCATGCAGATCACGGCGGCGATCAGCGGTTCACCGAGGCATTTCAGGGTCAGGCCGACGGTGCTTTCGGCCGGCAGGGCGACCTTGGTCAAGGTGCTGCCCAGCATCAGGATCACCGGCAATAGAATGATCAGATCGTGGAAATCCAGGATGGCGCGCAGGAAGTGGTCCGCGCAGTGGGGCAGTTCGCCAACCCACTGTCGAGTTGAGCGTAGGGCTTCAGGTATCGTAAGCGTTTTCTTGCATGAAGAGTCGACCCTCCATGAGCCCTACCCACCGTCGCCCCGTTCCGCTGTCCAAGGCCTACCGTTTGCTTAACCACGGCCCGACCGTGCTGGTGAGCGCCGCACACGACGGCCAGCGCAATATAATGGCCGCCGCTTGGGCGATGCCGCTGGATTTTGAACCGCCGAAAGTCGCCGTGGTGTTGGACAAGGCAACATGGACCCGCCAACTGCTGGAAGGCGCCGGCACCTTTGTGCTTCAGGTGCCTTGCGCGGCTCAGGCGGATCTCGTGCAGACGGTCGGCAACACCACCGGCTCCGAGACTGACAAGTTTGCAGCTTACGGTTTGCAAGCGTTCAAGGGTGAACACACCGAAGCGCCGCTGCTGGAAGGCTGCGTGGCGTGGCTGGAATGCCGCCTGCTGCCTGAGCCTCGCAACCAGCAGACTTACGATCTTTTCCTGGGTGAAGTCGTCGCGGCCTATGCTGACGACCGCGTGTTCAGCGGCGGCCGGTGGCACTTCGAAGGGCATGATGAACTGCGCACGTTGCACCATGTGGCGGGCGGGCATTTCCTCACTATCGGTCAGCCGATTGATGGGCGCCAGCTCTAAGCCTTGCCAGCGCGCGTTTGCCAGCGCTTCGGCAAACGCCATCAGCTCCCACATTGATCGCATTTCAGGTTGGGGGTTTCAGCGCCCGAGCATCTTCACCCAACGCGACGGTGGCATGCCGTAGGTGCTGCGAAATTGCCGGGTCATGTGGCTCTGGTCGGTGAACCCCGCGGTCAACGCCGCGTCCACCAGCGCCCGGCCCTGGGCCAACAGGCTGCGCACCAGGTCCAGCCGACGCATGGTCAGGTAGCGGTAGGGGCTGGTGCCGAACAGCAAGCGAAAATCCCGCGATAGCGCCCAGCGATCCCGGCCGGCGTGGTCGGCCATTTCATCCAGGGTGATGGTGCGGCCCAAAGCGCTGTGGATAAACTCCCGGGCGCGCTCGGCGGCGACGTAATCGAAGGTCTTGCGGCTGACGATACGGCCCGAGACGTTGCTCAACGCATGGGCCAAATCGAATAGGGCGTCCTGCTCCAGCAACGGGTCGAGGGGGTTATCCAGGTTTTGCAGCAACACTTCGCTGGCGCGGAACAGCCTTGGGTCTGTGGATAAACCACTGGGGATAAACGGCAACGGCTTGCCGCCGAGGATCTGCTGGATCAGCGATGGCTCGACGTAAATCATCCGGTACTTGAAACCTTCGTCACTGCCGGCGTGACCGTCATGGGTCTCATCCGGGTGAAGCACCATGGTTGTGCCAGGCAGGCTGTGGATCATGGCACCGCGATAGTGAAAGCTTTGCACGCCAGTCAACGTGCGCCCGATCGCGTAGGTGTCGTGGCGATGCGGGTCAAAGGCAAAGCCGGCAAAGTACGCCTCGATACGGTCCAGGCCGTTGGCGTGCGGGGCGCGGTGCAGCCAATCGAGGGTGACGGAGGGTTTGCCCATGGTGAGTGGTCACAAAAAAGAGGTGGAAACACGTTAACCCAGTCTGCGGAAGGTTGTCTGCCGGGTCTTGAACGATTGTGCGAGTGTGTCGCCGTGGAAGCAGACGCCATCGGGATTACCGAACAAAACCTGTCGTTGCTTAAACAAGGCAAGGTCAAAGGCATCAGGTTGGGGACGCTGGATGCTATCTGCGCCTATCTGGATTGCCAGCCCGGTGATTTGCTTGTACATATGCCAGAGGCGGCTGCCGACCCGTAGGGTCTTATTCACACCGCGAAGAAGGATCATTCGATGCTGCTCACCCACCTGCCGTACGCTGCTCCGTTGTTGTCGCTGGCGTTGCTCTGGACTGTCGCGGTGGTGACGCCGGGGCCTAACTTTTTCAACACGGCGCAATTGGCCGCCAGTTGTTCGCGCCGCCATGGTGTGGTGGCGTCAGCCGGTGTGGCGACGGGCACCATCATGTGGGGGTTAGCGGGAGGCCTTGGCATCAAGTCGCTGTTTACCGCCGCGCCAATGCTGTACATGGCGTTCAAGATCATCGGCGGCTGCTACCTGATTTATCTTGGCTTGAAACTCTTCAAGCGCTCGGCACCGACCATGAGCCAGAACGTGCTGCCGGATGAGGCGCTTCGTTCTCTTTTCTCTGCCTGGCGCCTGGGGCTGCTGGGTAATCTGTCCAACCCGAAGGCAGCGCTGTTTGTGGCGACCATCTTCGCCTCCACCATGCCGCCTTCGCCATCACCGATGCTGTTGACACTGGCGGTGATCATCATGGCGACCTTGTCGTTCAGTTGGTATTCCTGCGTGGCCTTGGTGTTTTCCAGCGAGCGTATGGCTAACGTTTACAGCCGCTCGCGTAAGTGGCTCGACCGCTTTGCCGGGGGCTGCTACTTGTTGTTTGGCGCACATCTGGTAGCGAATCGCTGACCGCCCGTGGTAAGAAACTTTACTTTCAACAGTGAGGCAGGGTCATGAGCAAGGTGCGGGTAGGTATTATTTTTGGTGGCCGTTCGGCCGAGCACGAAGTCTCGTTGCAATCGGCGCGCAACATCGTCGATGCGCTGGATCGCTCACGTTTCGAGCCGGTGCTGATCGGCATCGACAAGGCCGGCCACTGGCACCTCAACGACACGTCGAACTTCTTGCTCAACCAGGAAGACCCGGCCCTGATCGCCCTGAACCGGTCCAACCGCGAACTGGCTGTAGTGCCCGGCAAGGCCAGCCAGCAACTGGTGGAAACCTCTGGCGCCGGCCTGCTGGAACATGTCGATGTGATCTTTCCTATCGTCCACGGCACCCTCGGCGAAGACGGTTGCCTGCAAGGCCTGCTGCGCATGGCTGACCTGCCTTTCGTCGGCTCGGACGTACTGGGTTCGGCGGTGTGCATGGACAAGGATATCAGCAAGCGTCTGCTGCGCGATGCCGGCATTGCCGTCACCCCGTTCATCACTCTCACACGGAGCAATGCGGCGCGTACGTCCTTTGAGGCGGCGGTGAGCAAGCTCGGCTTGCCGATGTTCGTCAAACCCGCCAATCAAGGCTCCTCGGTAGGCGTGAGCAAGGTCGGCGACCAGGCCGAATACCAGGCTGCCATCGAATTGGCCCTGGGCTTCGATGAAAAAGTGCTGGTTGAATCCGCCGTCCAAGGCCGTGAAATCGAATGCGCCGTGCTGGGCAACGAACACCCCATCGCCAGTGGTTGTGGCGAAATCGTGGTGAGCAACGGTTTCTATTCCTACGACAGCAAATACATCGACGACCAGGCTGCCCAAGTGGTGGTGCCGGCCGATATCAGCCACGAAGCCAGCGAGCGCATTCGCGGGCTGGCCATTGAGGCGTTTGAAGTGCTGGGCTGTTCCGGCCTGGCGCGGGTCGACGTGTTCCTCACCGATGCCGGCGAAGTGTTGATCAACGAAATCAACTCACTGCCCGGCTTCACCCGTATCAGCATGTACCCCAAGCTGTGGCAGGCGGCGGGGATGACCTACAACGAGCTGGTGAGCCGGTTGATTGAACTGGCGCTGGAGCGGCATGCGGGGCGTAAGGGGCTGAAGGTCAGTCGGTGAGGCTAGCGGCGTGTGGCGAGGGAGCAATCCACGAATAGATCAATGTCTTCGCTTCCTCCGGGTGATGCGTCCTGCGGCGATAGTTAGCAAACGTGGGTGAGGTGCAGTAAGTACATACCTTACTCACCTCGATCTGCTCTCGTCGAACGCCTGCTGCATGCAGATGAACACCTCTGCCTGCTGCACGGGCGCTTTCTCCGTTGATTGAAGTGTTCAGTCGCCGACCGCCTGGCCTTCACGCCGTGGGTCGGCGCCGCCGCTCAGTGACACCTTCCCCTGGGCATCCCGCGTGCGAACGATGGCCTGGATGCCGCTGGTCATATCTATCTCGCTCACTGCATGGCCCTTGTCCTTGAGCGCCTGCTTCAATGCGGGACTGAACATACCAGCTTCCAGCTCGGTCGCACCGTTGCGGCTGCCAAAGTTGGGCAGGCTGATGGCGGCTTGCGGGTCGAGTTTCCAGTCGAGCATCGCCACCAGGGACTTGCTCACGTATTCGATGATCTGCGATCCGCCGGGCGAGCCGACCGCGGCCAGTAACTCGCCGCTTTTGCGGTCGAACACCAGCGTCGGCGCCATGGTCGAGCGCGGGCGTTTGCCGGGCTCGACACGGTTCGCAACAGGCTGGCCATTCTCTTCGGGAATAAACGAAAAGTCGGTCATCTGGTTGTTAAGCAAGAAGCCCTGGACCATGACATGCGAGCCAAACGCCGCTTCCACCGTGGTGGTCATCGACACGGCGCCACCCTGGTCATCCACTGCCACCACTTGCGAGGTAGAGATGCGCAGCGGCGAGCGATCGGGTGCGTAAGCCACCTGGATACCTGCTGGCAAGCCTGGCTTGGCGATGCCCATGCTGCGCTCGCCGATCAAGGTGGCGCGCTTGGCCAGGTAGTCCGGTGCAACAAGGCCCGCCACTGGCACAGTGACGAAATCGGTGTCGGCGACATAGAGCGCGCGATCAGCAAAGGCCAGGCGACCGGCTTCGGCCAGCAGGTGCACCGCTTCGGGTGTCGGCTCAAAGCCTGGGTGCAATGGGCTTTTCACCGGTTGCATCGCTGCGATGGCCAGCCCAGGATCGCGGCCTTCCAGCGCCTGCAAGGTGCCGAGGATTTGCGCGATAGCGATCCCACCCGATGACGGCGGCGGCATGCCACACACCTTCCATTGTCTGTAGTCAGTACACAGTGGCGTGCGTTCCTTGGCGGCGTAGCCCTTCAGATCTGCCAGCGACAGGCTGCCCGCATTACGATTGCCCTGCACTTTGCGGGCGATCTCATCGGCAATCGGCCCGTGGTACAGCGCATCCGGCCCTTCCTTGGCGATGCGCTTGAACACGTCTGCCAGTGCCGGGTTTTTCAACACGCTGCCGATGGCTTTCGGTGTGCCATCGGCGTTCAGGAAGTACGCCGCCATGTCTGGCGATTGCGCGATGTAGCGATCGGCCGCGATCAAACTGTGCAGGCGCGGAGAAATCGCGAAGCCTTGTTCCGACAGCCGGATCGCCGGTTCGAACAGCTTTGCCCACGGCAGGTGGCCGGTCTTTTCGTGTGCCATTTCGAGCGCACGCAAGACACCTGGCGTACCGACCGAGCGCCCACCGATCTGCGCCTCGGGAAACGCCATTGGTTTGCCGTCGGCCTTCAGGAACAAGCGCTCGGTTGCCCCGGCTGGTGCGGTTTCACGGCCGTCATACGCCTGCACATTTTTGCCGTCCCACAGCATGATGAATGCACCCCCGCCGATGCCCGATGATTGCGGCTCCACCAGGGTCAATACCGCTTGCATCGCAATCGCCGCATCAATCGCCGAACCGCCCATGCGCAGCATTTCGCGTCCGGCCTCGGCCGCCAGAGGGTTGGCGGCGGCGGCCATATGACGCTCGGCGTGTTGGGTCGTGAGGTCGGTGCGATAGCCTGAGCCCAGCTCCGGTGCCGGTGGCTGTTCGTTGACAGGCGTATGGCAGGCAGCCAGGGCGAGGGCTGCGGCAACCACTGACAGTTGACGGCGGGAAATCGAAAACACGCGCTGAACTCCGTTCATTTTGAGAATGATCTGTTGTCCTTGGTTACTGCGTTTTTACAGATAAATCGTGCCTTGCAGGTAGAGCACCGCACGACCGGAAATGATCACGCGGTCACCCTTGAGTTCACAGCGCAATTGGCCACGGCGCTTGCCGCCTTGTTCTGCGGTCAGTTGCGACTTGCCCAAGCGTTCGGCCCAGAAAGGCGCCAATGAGGTGTGGGCCGATCCAGTAACCGGGTCTTCATTCACGCCCACATTCGGGCCGAACCAACGGGAGATAAAATCAAACGGCGTACTTTTGGCCGTTACCGCAACCCCTCGCTTGGGCAGGCCCTTGAGGCGTGCGAAATCCGGCATCAATGCGGCGATCTGGGCTTCGTCTTCCAGCAACACGATGTAGTCATCGGTGCAGAACACTTCGGCCTGTTCAATTCCCAGCGCGCTCAACATGCCCGCGGGCGGTTCGCAGCGCTGAGGTTGCTTGGCGGGGAAGTCCATCGCCAGTTCATCGCCCTGACGCGTGACCCGTAGCTCGCCGCTACGGGTAGCAAAGCGCAACACGTCTGGCGCATCCGCCATCTGGTGGGTCAGTACCCACGCCGCCGCGAGCGTGGCATGGCCACACAGGTCTACTTCGACTTGCGGGGTAAACCAACGCAACTCATAGAACCCCTCACGAGGGACGAAGTAGGCGGTTTCGGAGAGATTGTTTTGCGCTGCAATGTTCTGCAGTTGCTCATCGCTCAGCCACTCGGTCAGCGGGCAGACCGCCGCCGGGTTGCCGCCGAAGACGGTTTGGCTGAAAGCGTCGACTTGAAAGATATCCAGTTTCATCGAGAGCACTCCGTTGAGGGGGGAGCCGGACACTAACAGTGGGTCAAGCGAGCGTCAAAATACTGATGGAAGGTTTTTCCAGCGCATGGAGGTGCCGTGGTGATAAGGCATAGGTGGAACCAAAAATAGCGAGTGCCCACTAGACAGCTGTGACTCATTTTGTTTGGGAGCATTACCATGCGCACAGGATTAGATCCGCTTCTCAAATTACAGCACGCCCTTGCCAATTGCTCGACGAAATGGCATCAGGAAGTACCTCCGCGTAAAAGCCCGCCGCCAGTGTCGTTGCTCCACTATCAAACACTGCAACCCACCTCAATGCAGTTCGATGCCCGACTCATCAACGGGAAGGTGCAGGCTGATACGACGCTTGCGGGGCGTGATATCGCCCAGCACCTCAACCAGCCGAATAAACACTATGTGGCCGATGGTTCTTCTGCAGCGGGTACCTATACGTTGCGGATGAAGGATGAACGCCAGTACCTGTTTCATATTCAGTCCACACCCGCTGTTGCAGCGGTGTTCAAAAGCAGCCTTCCCGATGCGGCCGATGGCGCCGGTAACGGCCCGGGTCGCGCGCATTTGGGGCGCGTCAGCGCCATTCAAACAACTGCGCAGAGCCAGCAGTTTCGCCTGGATGGCGCACGGCTGTTTCGATTCGAGCCGCTCACGCTTTCCTGGAAACCAGACGCAGATACCCGTGCATTCTCCCGTATTGGCCTGAGCAAAGAAGGACAGCTGCTGAAGACGCCCGAAGGGTTTGCAGACAGCAGCGCCCAAGGGGGCACCACGGTGCTGCTGAGTCAGGACCGGGATATTTCTGTTGTGCATCTTCAAGGGGCTGGCGCCCACACTGTGTGTCCGGTCGATGAGGTAGGTTTGCCGGTGCAGCTCATGCGTATCGGGGTGTCGGGAAACACCTTGTTTGGGGCGACCACGGACGGTGAGTTGGTCCGTGCCGACCTGCGCATGACACGAGATGACAAGCTGCCCATGGTCAGGCAAACGGTCGACGCGCTGGAGCGGGCGCTGAAGGGCGCCGTCAATGTGGAAGGCTTCTTTCATGATGACGCCGGGCAACTCAATGCTCAGGTGCGCGACGCACGCCTTCAAGTGCACAGCGTGCCCTTGAGTGACGCACACGCACTCCGCCCGCAATGGAACCTCAGCGATGTGCTGGTCAAACACATCGAGAAAGGTTTGCCCCTGCCCAGCCTGCAAGCGCTGTCGACGGCAGTGGACCTCGGGCAACGAGGCAAGATTGCACTCGATGCAAGCCACCTGTTGACCTGGGATGCGACGGCCCAACGTTGGGAGAACGTTGGGCAGCCTGGTATCGAACATCTGGCGTGTGGGTTGGATGGTCGCGCGTATGTGCTGCAAGAGGGACAATTGAAGGCGGTTGCCATCAGTAAAGTGTGCGACCCGTTGATTGAGGGCGCCAGTCACGACTTGGCCGCACTTCCCGCGCCGCGCCCACACGTATCCCTTGGCGAGGTGCTCGCCGGGGATAGTCAAAAGCCCGTGACCGGATTCGCTGTAGCGGACGGCCGAAATTTTGTGACGGTCAATCGGGAAAACCAGCTGCAGGTCCATCAGGACGGCGTCGCCAGGGCGTTGGAATTGACCCCCTTGATTGACATAAAGACACTCGCCCTGGATCACGCGGGAAATCTGTATGCACACAGCCAAGAAGGCGACTTGTTCAGGTTGGATCGCCAGGCCTGGCAGGGCAAAACCGAGCATGCGCAACGCTGGAGCAAGGTTGATCTACCGGATCGCCAGCCCTTGGAGTCCTTGCGGATGGGCGCCGATAAGTACTTGGTTGGTGGGTGGGACAAGCAGTTCCACCGGCTGGAAAACGCCACCGCCAGCACGATGAAGTGGGGCCCGGTGCAATCAATGAACCAGGCACCGTCATTGGCCGATACATTCGCTGATACGTCGATGCGTGCACAGTTCAACGGGGGCGCGCTGACCGTCAGCAGCAATGTGATGGGGCAATTCCGTGAGGGGTTGCCGCTCAAGCGCAATTTTATCCAAGGGATCAAAGCGCACTTCCACCCACTGGAAGGCCTTAGCCAGGTGGGTAAGGATATTCAGCACCATTTCAAAGGCCGCAAGGGGCTGGAAGGGATCTACGCTGACGATAAACGCCTGCATGAACAGCTCAAGGTGCTGGCGCAGAGTAAGCCAGTTCCTGCTGACCTGGGTGTGCGGCTCGCAGCCCTGAGCAAGCCGGGGCCGCGTCAGGCGTTGGCCGAGCAGATCCGCCAAGCGCTGACCGACGTAGAACACAGTAGCCATTCAAGCGCACATCGCCTGGCAGACGTGCATGGCGTGGCGTTTGACGCTCGGCCCACGTTGAGCCGGGCGGCCATTGATCCCCGTTCGACGCTGCATCAACTGTATGAAGTGTTTAAAAGAGTCTCCCCCTCGACGCAAAAATCGACCGCTGCGCTATTGGCCAACCTTGAGGGCCAAGGCTTGGCGCTTCCCGCCTGGGCGCCCGAGCGCAAGCGCAACCTTGACCACCCCTCGGCACTCATCGAGGGCGACCTGATTCATCATGCAAGCGCGCTCAAGCAACTGGCGGATCTGGCACGGGCGCTCGACGATATGTCAGGCGTTAGCCCAAGCGGCCTGGAGCGCCTGGAAACCTCCCTGCGCGAGACGATGCAGGCGTTTAAAGACAGCCCTGTCCACACACTGGCCAGCCAAGGTATTGCCAGTTACGAGCAGGCGGAATCGTTGTATGGCAACTTCAAACTGTTGGCCAAGGACCTTGGAACACCTGGCTCTGCGCTTCATTGGCATCTTTCGGGCCTGCTGGGGTTGCCCACCGATGCTTCAATCAAGGCGGCAATGACGCAGCAGGTACAGCAACTGGGCAGTGGCCAGACCCTCGCGCCGAGCCGGGCCCAAGGTAAAAGCGTGGGGTTGATGGTGACGGGGGTAAAACCCATAGCCCCCCTGGAGTTTTTCTTGGGAGCCTCCAAGTCGCATACTCACGGTGTGAGTATCAGCCGTACCGATAAAGGCGCGCGGGTTGAGATCAGTACGGACGACATGCGGCGGCTGGCCGGTTCGGTGGCCTCGGGCCTGACGCTGGGGCGAGGCCCGGAGGCCGTGGGGCCGGCCTTGAGGGTGGCTGCGGAACTGACTGCAGCGGTGGCGAAAAACACCGGATCGAGCATCGCCTTTGATGTGAAAGAGGCAGACTTTGGCACGATGATGGCGATCCTTACCGGCGAGAACGGTACCGTCTACGACTTGCTCGCGTTGGGTGAGGAGCACGCGACAGGCAAGAGTTCCAAGGTCAGTGGTGACGTCAACCTGGACGTACTCGCCCAATTGCGCTTGATGTACACCCCGCAAGAAAACATCGCCGAGTTGGACTCAGTGATTCGCGCTGGCGTCGGCGTGGTGGGCAACCTCAATCTCGCGCATGCGGACAAGGGCCAGTCGACCACGCACACCGCAACAGGTACCCGCCAAGGTACGACAACCAGCGCTCAATTATTCAGGCAGGCTGGCGTGGGCGCCAACACCGCGCCGATCAATGCGTTGGGGTTAGGCCGGGCCGACAGTGACTGGCCCAGCGCGGCGGCGGCTTCGTTGCCGGAACTGTCGGTCATGGTGAAGTTTGATCGTGGGGAGTCGCAGGCTTTCAGTTTTTCATTCAAGCATCCGCAACCGGTTACTCAGCCGCAGATTGATCACCTCACACGCAATGTGTCGCTTTACTCGCCGAGTTTCAGGCGGGAGTTGGCTGCGATTGACCTGTCGGGGAACACCGTCGATCAACAGTTGGTCACTTTGCAGCGGTTTCTCACGACTCATCCGCCCATGGCAACGAAGCCGGACGCTTATCACGCCATCACCCAGTCACTGGATAAGTTGATCACCCAGCAGGACCTGGTGAAGAACGGGCTGCGCCAACTGACGTCGGTCGAGTCTTCCGTCACGCGTGTGGGGTTACGGGACGACGGGCGCCATGCGTGGCTGGATGATGTGGCGCCGGCCAACAAGGCGGCCATTGAACAGTGGTTGAAGGATGACCCCCAGTTTGCCCAGGTGCTTGATCAGTGGCGCCAGGGTGAGGGCACTTCAGTGAAGCTCGGCATGGAGCTCAAGCCGCAGATAGTGCGCGCAATAGAGCGTAGCCATCTTGCCGGTGAAAGTACCGAGCCGCTGATCCGGCGTGCCCTGAGTGATCGTACCAACCTGCGTGTCAAAAACATGAGCTTGAGCTACACCACCACGCAATCCCACGGCATGTCGATACCCACTATGAATCTCGGCTTTTCCAGCAGCGCTGGGCTGAGTCTCACGCAGAAGCGCGTCAATGCTGACCTTGAATACGGAATGGACCCCGATAAACCTTTGCGCATGAACTTGAACGATACGCTGGGCAGTCTGCCCCGGCATGATCTGACTATTGACCTGGCAGATCAGCGGGTGAGGACGCAAACCCAGCCGATCCTCTGAATCACTTCGGCGAGTGCGCTGGGCGTTGAGGTGCTGCGTCAGGCGGTCCCAGCACTTTCCGCGAGGCATAAAAAAACGGCCTACCTTTCGGTAAGCCGTTTTTAGTACTTGGTGGTACACAGTCATTTGAACTGATCTTGTAGCGCTATGTATTTAAAGGGTTTTTTTCTGAGGTTTTCAGTTGGGCATACATGTGGGCATACACGCTGCTTGCTTCTGCCTACAGATGTAGTGGTATTCCCGCTAGGTAAAGCACCACCAGTTGGTAGGTGATGTGTAGCCATTCGGCCAGGTAGTCAATTGTTTGTCCTACCTTCTGCCGACAGTGAGGCGAGGGCAAGGGTGATGAATCCTGCATTTCCATCCAGGATTTCTAGTGCCCCTCGGATGTTCTGTGCCACTTCTGTGGATCCTCTTTGCTCAACCCAGTTTGATAGCTCCTCGATAGCTGCCCCCAGCGCCAGTTGGTTTTCATTCATGCGCTTGAGTAAGGACGCAAGCAAAGGGTTGTCTTCCATGATGCTCTCCCACCGTGTTGTCAGGTAGTCAATCTACCTCCAACCAGTGGCGTTGCATATCAGCTCTCCACACCACCTGGTGATCGGAAATCACGCTGGTCATCTTGATTCACGAGAGGCCAACAATGTGGTGTAGGGCCAATTTTGAATGGCTGTATTGAGAGTACATATCCGCCCCCCTCCAAAACCGGTGTAACCGGTGTTACGGGTGTAACGCCCGTCACCAAACGCCCGGTTTCATTGGCTTTCATGCCCGTTACACAGTTGAGAAACTTAGCGTACACCCGATGTAACGCTGCCCATGCGTGTAACGCCAAAGTCAGCATCCTCGGTTGTGGGCAGGCGCTTTGCGTTCCGGCCTAACAAGCGAATTTCGTCGGTTCCGCCTCTCGATGACAGGAAATCACGCTGGGGACCCTGAGAGATTTCGCGTTACACGGGGCATGAAACCCGCGGGATCGTGGTAGCGGCAGCCGGACCAGCTTACTGAAATTTCAACGTTGAAATTGAAAGGATCTTGAAGAGAAAAGGACATCCTTACCGGATCTGTAACGGTCATGGATTTCGTTCAGGATAGTGAGCGATTGGCCTGGTCAACTAGGTCAACCAGTCAACTAACTTTGGAGCCCAGCCACTAACTAGATCCGGCGGGTTCTATGCCCCGTGTCTATCCAAAATGCCCAGGGTCCCCGGCGGCTTTCCGATTCATAGGGCAAATGCACTGGTGAACAGCAGTTCACCCGGTTCACTTGTTCACTAAGCTGGGCACCTTTCCGCTGACACGATCACGCGGGTTTCCGACCCAGTACCTTCGAGAGTGCTCCAGGGTCCCCACTACCGAACCAAAGCTAAGAGCATGACCCACACCTTCGCTGGAGGAGCAATTTTTATGGGGCTCGGGGATACCCTAATAAAACCGTGTTACGGGTGTTACGCGTGTTACATAATTATATAACTATTTGATTTTAAAGGGTTTATATGTCGTTACACAGCTGGAGCTGGTTTGCCGATATGCGTGTTACATGGCAAAGAGGTGTTACATCAATGAATGCCTTGGCAGGAGCTGTTTGTAATGATGACAGCGGATTCCATCGACCTTGGGCTTCTTATAGACGGGTCGCTACCGGCCAGAAGCCCCCCCCAGATTAACGTCTAAGGGGTTTTTTAGTACCTGTAAAAAGTGAGGGTGTAGTGGTCAACTGATCCCGGACACGACGTTAAGTTTTTTCTCAGCCTGAGCCGGTGGCAGCCCACCATTAAATTGGTGCGGTCGAATCCAGTTGTACCGGTGCATCAAAAAATGGCTGATATCC
>NZ_CAXAQI010000030.1:0-22991 GCF_963970695.1 Pseudomonas sp. EL_65y_Pfl1_R83
AATTAATCCTGCGTTGCTGCCTGCCTTAAGGGTGGCCGGATGAGCGTGGAATGGGTGGCCGGATCATCTTGGAATCAGTGGCCGGATGTTTATGGAATAGGTGGCCGGATGGCCGTGGAATCCGCACATAGAGGCTTCTGTGAGCACCATGGACTGTATTGAGGTGGTGGCTTGGCGTCGGTTGCGGACTGGCACTTCAGTGCGCTACGTGTGCCTCCAGTCTACGAGTACGGGGCGATTCGCTGTCGCGACCGCAAGCCTGTTCTCGGACGGCGCGCATAGTCTTCCATCTTGGATCGAAGCCAACACCGCCAAGCACGTCGCCAATGCCATACAGAACGATCATCTGCGCTGGTTGGCTACTGTGAGCGAGGCGATGGATGCTTGGGATGCAGACCTTTGATTGCCTCGAGGCGATGCTTGCCGATGCTTGTGTTTACAACTGCCATGCCTCAATAGTGTTGAAAAGCCTTTCAATCTGAGTTGGCAAGTCGGTTTGTGGGTCATGGCTATGGCTGAAAGTGTTGCCCCCAGCTACGAACTTGTCGGCGATTGTGACTTTTGAATAGGTAGTAATCTGCTTTAGTCTAGCGCCGAAAATCCGATAATGCTTGTCTCGAAAAGCTGCTGGCAAATAACTTTCAATCGTATAGCCCTCGGTCACCCAGCAATATCCCGTCTTCGACTCATGTTCAGCAATGTCAGCCCAAACCTGATATTTGACGCAGTTTTGGTTAATGCATTCATCAGTGCCGTCAGCTGCGCGCTGAAAGTCTAGATCTCGATCCATAACTACTATGGAATTCCTGTTTATACTGAATATGTCAATTAATCCTGGCGTAGCATTTGATGTGAAATGGCCGAGCATAGAGCCGCCGTAAAAAACGAAGGAGAAATCAAGATTTTCCATCGGCATGGATTTACCATGCGTCGAGCACCAGAGCGAAAGCCAGTGCAAAATGTAGATACGATCAGACGCCCCTTCGACCCATATCACGCCGTTGGCTTGGAAAACATCACTTGGTTTTATGCCGAGCCCTGACAGAGCCCTTGCAGGTGATGTTAATTCTGATAATGCGTAACCATTGACTTCAAATAGCTTTGTGTCCGGTACAGACCAGCTTGATATGTCGAGAAGCACAGACGAGTGCGTAGAGATGAAAAGCTGAAGGTTCTTGCGGGTGACGATTTCAGAAACCCTAGCCATCATGAGTCTCTGAAGCGTTGGGTGCAGGTGGACTTCAGGCTCTTCGATGACACATATCTGGTCATCATTAGCAGAGTTCAGCCATCCTATTAGTCCAGCAAACGCCCGCCATCCAGACGGCAGCATCTTTATTGGGATATGGTTGTACTGACCTAAATCATCGTTGAGATAGACACCAAACGTGTTCTTATCAAGAAAGCTAATTGGGTTGGCATACTTGTAGGTGTCATCTGCATTCGGAGGCCTTTTATAGTCTACTTGGTCGGGCTGCAATGGGTGCGGCGCGAGTCCCACTAGATGCTTGCCATCATTATTGAGCGCATTGATGATTTTATGAATACAAACTCCGCGCTCGTCGTGTGAAGAGCGAAAACTAATTATTGCCTCTAGTTTATCTAAAACCTTTAAAAGCTCTTTTGGCGGTTTCGACGATTTACTGTAAATGCTTCCCTTGAATAGGTGTCTGTCATCTCGTGTGGTAACGGCTATGTATGTGCCAAATTCATCAATATCTAGCTTGTTGAATACTGAAGCTACCCAAGTTCCATTGTCAAAGTAGATGATGGAAGCCGCCACGGTAGTGGATCGCATGTTTTCACGAGCAATCGTTTTTATAATCTCAACATCCTTGAGTGCGCGCACCATATCTAGCACAGTTGACTTACCGCCGCCGTTGGGGCCGACGAAAATATTAACCTTTGAAGCTTTGACTTGAGGAACATCACGCGGATTGAGGGAGTTGGTCTGCATGATGTTATTGAGGTAGAGTGTTCGAAGCCCCAACAGACCAAAACTTTTAATATGCAAGACTGTATTCCTTTACTGATTGATTTTGATAGGCGCACTCATTAGGCATCTTCTGAAAATGAGCTCCCGAGCGGTGCAGGCGTCACGCTCGTATTGTACCTAGAGAGACGGAAGGAGAGGTGCTTGCAGGAGTTGTAGTCGCCGGCACCGGCAGCTTTCACACTGGTGGGCTATCCGCGATATACAGGAAGAAACATTACGGGCTGTGGTGAGGTTTACTGAAACCAAGGCCCCCAGGTCGGCGGGTTCTCAACGATGTCGATTGAGGTGCTGAGCTCGTCCTGAATGTGTTCAAAAACTCTGTCGAGACTTGGATGAGCTTTCGACTCTCGCAGGGCAGTCACTACTTCCAGTAGCTCCCGGCCTTGGGCTACATGCATTTGGATATCGCAATACACGGTGTCATCGCTGTCTCGTTCCACGTCTTTTCTCCGTCTGCATCAATCCAGCTTGGGCTTACTTCTGGCAGATCTGTGTGCCTCGAGGTGCTGCATCTCTGATTCCCAACAAGCCAGGAATTTATACCAGTCCGCAGCGTAAGGCCCATCTAACAATCTGGTCGACCCGATACTCGCCTGATTGAAGCGCTCCCTCCAGGGCTGGGGGATAGTCTGCTCCAAAATGATGTCGATTCCGGAGTGGTGATACTGCACGGTGACACAATCCCGAAGCTGGTTGAGCTCAAGTGCCTTGTCAGCATGAGGGGAGTCTTTTCGCTCTTGAAGTTCAAGGTCATCAAGAATGGATAAGGGATCAAACGCCTTCGAATCGCCTGGAGATATGTTCGTAAGCATCCACAAAGCCTTTCGTCTCTTGGCCTCCAGTTCGCGGAGTTCATCGTCGGGCATTTGAGTTACCTCTTGTTGGCGTTGATGGCATGCCGCCTGCGGCGTCAGGCTGCCGTGAATCGAGCCGCGCCAAGGCGTGTCTCGCCCCTGCGGGCTCGCATCCCTCACGCCTGCGCGCTCCGCTTGCTTGGTGTCTGAGCCTCTGTGAAGCATAGATCGCAACGCATCCTACCCTCATGATTCGGAGCTCGGCATCGCTATTCGAAGCGTTCTGTTATCGTTCTAAAAGTAATTTAGTCGCTCTTAGTCATCAGCCTTCTGGGGAGCCGGGAATGGACACAACTCGACGCGTACCAGGCAGAGCCTTCCAAACGGTTCGCGATCCCGAGCGTCTTCTAATCGAAGAGCGTGCCGAAGCTCTAGCCGCCGCAGGCTACCCGCTGCCAGATGATGATCCGGCTATGTACGCTGAGCAATTGTTGAAAGAGGCCAGAGTGGCAGCTCGTTCGTCGCAGCTAGCTGGCGCTGCCAAAGAGGCTCCACTCTCAGCGCGAGAGGTCAGCCAAGTGCTGAGGGAGGTAGCTCTTGGGCGGCTAATTATGGTCAGAGCCTGCGAGCGGGAATGGGAAGAAATTTATGCGGAACGCTTCAAAGTTAATGTCGAGGGTTGGCAAATGTCTATTCATAACGACCGCTATGAGCTGGGCTACTGCGAAGAGTGCATAAGCCCTGACGGGCGGCGCTGGTCTTTAGACTCGGGAGATCGCTTTGGCACAGATCCCATTGCGCTGCTTAGCACTTGGGAACATCAGACACTCGAACAACTGTTGAAAACCTTGTAGGGCATGTTCATTTCAGCCTGTCGTTACGATAGATTGGGGTCGTCTTAATCCCCTCTAAGGTTTTATGAAAATTAAACGTGAGCATGCCTCACCTTTCACAAAGTTATTGGCGCAATCGCTACAAGGAGCTATTTATGTGGATTTTGAACTCGGGGAGGAAACATTTTTTAGAGTTTCTTCGCAATACGTCAATTCAGTTTTTCCTTATGGTGCTGGTTGCCATATCCGCAGGAAAAGCCAATACGCTCATAGCAAAACAGCGCTATGGCGACGCAGCCACCATGGGGTTGATTTGCTTCCTCATATTCTTGTTACTTTATCTGGCTGCCCACGCCAACATTAAAAACTTCTTTATAGAGTTTAGGGCTGGAGCAACCCCCGGCCTTGATCCGTATGTTAAGAGTTTGGCTGGGCAAGACCTCAAGCGTAAGAATCGTCTGACTTTCGCTTATCTGCTGAAATACGGAAAGTCAGCTTTCGTAGAGGCATGCGTGCTGGTAATAGGTATTTACTTTGTCATGATATTCGGATTTTTCTATTCCGTTGAAAATGCACAAAGCTTTATGACTAAGGAGGACGGCAAAGGCGCTGCCCTAGTTAAAACGGGTCGCCTTGACGAAAAATAAAACATAGCGGTGAGTTCGGGCTGTATAGCATTCGATGGCACGTCTTCGGGTTTTTTGAACGGAGCGTTGATAAATGAGGGGAACATCCCGCCGTCTTCCACGGCTTAAATTGCCCGTCTTACCTTCGTCCTTTCCGCTGCTATGCTGGTTTTTTGACTAATAGAGACGTGCATCATGACCGAATACTCGCTATCAGATGTGCTGGAAAGGATGTACCAAAACCAGCTGGCCCTTGAGGCTGCGCTCATGGAGCTGACCCTCCAGGTTGAAGCCCAAGGGCATGCGGAAGTCGGCGACAACCTCCGTGGCGCGCTTTACACAATTGGTGAGAACGCGGGCCACATCAAGCAAGGTCTAGCCCGCCTCAGCAAGCTTCCGTGACCCAGCCGCTATTTGATTTTGATCTCAAACGCGTTTCGCTTGAGCATTACATTAATGGGAAAGCTGGTATTAGTTTTCTGCAATCTGAAAGCACAACTTGTGGGGGGGGGGGCACCTTTTTCGTACTTTGATCGGAAGTCGGGCGTAGTGAAGGTGTCTCTTGTAGGTATGCACCATCCTGATACCACTCGCCCATTTTGCGACGAGGGCGTTATCGACGTCGATAATCAGCTGGCTAAGCTCGCTTACCTGTAAAAAGTCAACAGCTGGTATTAACTGCAACACTGATTTAATGCGCGTGCTGACTTGGGAGTAAATCGCCAAGTCAACACGAGTCAAGTAAAAGTAGTGGGTTGCAAATCTGATCGGGTCAACGATATATTCGTAATGGGGCCACTCGGGTGCCTACTCTAGCACCCACTAATTTAAGTGCTTGCGAACATTGTCACGGTTGTAGCCTTCAGGCAAAATGTCTAGAGTTTCTGTATTGAAAGGGCACAGCTTCCTTTGTCATATGCACCTTCTACAAAAGAAACTTTTACATTTAAGTAATCTATATCCAGCATGTTATTCGGGTCGAGTTCCTTTCGATGAAAAAACAAAGTTCGGTTTTCCGAGTTATATATAAAACCGTAAGAAACCCCAGTATTAGATCTCACAACCCGCACCACAGTGCCTTCAACTCGAGCTCCGGTAAGCTTGGGCTTTGGTGGAGAAATCCTTTGCAGAATTTCATCTGCTTTGTATGCGTTCTCAGTCCCACATATTGATTTATATTTTTCAAGCCCCGCTTTCAATGTTTGCAAGGATTTAGCATTGAAATATGAAAAGCGATCATCAATGGTACTTAAAATTTCCAAAGACAGGCTAGTGTCGGCTGTCTTTTTATAAAATGCCTCAGACTCCAGTAAGATTTGGCATAACTTATTTACCGTTCCGTCATCAAAATCTTTAGTGTGAATAGCGCCTGAGAGTATACTGACGGCACGCCCGATATTTGTTTTTGCTGACGACCAGTCGTCGTCTCTGATGGATTGTGCGGCCATGCGTTTATAGCAGTTCGATGCTTGGTCATATGTGCTAATTCTAAATTTTCTATGCCTGGCATTTTGTTCTGGGAGTAACTCCTCATAAAGATTAGCTGCAAGGGAATAATCACCATTCAGCGTTAATACCCACGCCTTGCAGGTTCTTAATGCAATGTCGGAAGGGTCAATCGACAGCGCCTTGTTTATTTGTTCCTTAGCGCGAACAAAATCATCTTCATGAATCAAGAATTGTGCATATGCATAACGAGCAATGGCGGATTGAGGATTGTACTCGACTGCTTTCTCAAGTTCCGCCTCAGCTTTAAATGGCGAAGTATCCTTAAGGATATAACTATGTATTCGATAACACTCCGAAAATTCCGGCATTATGCTTTTGGCTGATTTTATATATTCCTCTGCAATTGGAGTATTGCCTTTTCGAGCTTCAACCAAAGCTTTCTTCAAATAAATTGCACAAATTTTTTCGTCGCGATTAGACCATGTTATTGCATTTAAGTCGTAATTATAATGATTCTGTATTAAATTGGACTCTTCTAGGATCCTAGAAAGTTCCTTTCTCTTATTTTTCACCAGCTGATAAAGCTCATCGGGAACTGGCCTTATACTGTTGATGTATTCTTCCGCAACACCAGTAAGTCCATACAAGCGACTTTCCTGGTTGTTATTATCCAGTACAGATTCTAGCATGCTCGAGTTATACAGTTGATTTAAAGCTTCCTCAATGGCTGCCTCTGATTCTTCGTCAAGGAAGAAGCGAAGCTCAACTGCGGATACAGGCTTTCGCAAGCAAGCGATAATAGATATCACTTTCGTTTCAATTGGGCCTAGTCGATCATATAGATTCTCAAAACAAAATCTCAGTGCATCCTTGAAGTTTACACCTTCTTTATTTATCAAATCGGCAGGACTGTTTCCAGCCGCTACTGCTAGAACGTACCATTTTATCAGGAGCGGGTTGTTGTAAAGCCTCATGCAGAGTTGCTTCAATGCTTCATTTTTCTTCGTGGCGAGGGACTCAAGATTGAGGAGTCTCGACATATTTCGCATGAGCTCAATTGACGGTTTGTCATCCAATTTGTCTAACTTATAGCGATATTCAATCTCACCCAAACCCATTCTCGTAGTTATAAGAACTCGAGATTTATTAGGGATGTTCGCTAAAAACTCTCTTACCTCTGAAGATGAGATGGTTTCAAGGTTATCAATACACAATAAAGTTCTGAATTCAGTCATGTATTCAGATACTTCAGTTAACGCAGATTCCAAAGTTTCCGTCGTCCCCCCACCGAGATTTTTACTTATATCTTGAAATAGACCTGAACTGGAACTGATGGCGTTCTGGATCTGTTCTACGCCGGTGACTGTTAGCCTGTTCGTCTTTAGGGATACCCAAACTATAATCTCATAAAGAGGAGGGGCTTGGTTTTCATCCTCACAAATTTCTAGAATGTCATATAGGCATCGTTGTGCGAGCGCTGTTTTACCTATTCCACCCTCACCAACTATCGAAATTACTTTGGTATTCGAAGCTAGAAGCCTGTTTATCGATTTCCTATCCTTGTCTCTCCCCATAAAGCCGGTTTCATCAAACTCAGGAAGAGGAAGGTTATTATATATAGACTTCTTTGAGGTGCGCCAAAAGTCAGGAATACTTAACGATAATGCGAAAGCCGGGTTGTCGAGGTTTTTTCGCGCTTCGTTAATATTCTTCCAGTCCTGCCTGTAACCTTTGCTTGTGAGGTCTTGAGTGAAGTCAAGTAAATCTATAAAATCGTTGGGCTCGAGCGGGCGCGAGTGGCATACGCGATTGCGGCATCTGGAAAGCTTTTCTAGTTGCGCGGCTATATGCTTTATATCGTCTTTCGTAAATGCATCTTGCTTTTCACTTATTTTGTTTAATATCTTACTTAGGTCATAAAAGTCGATAAAATCAAGGAGGTCTGATAGTTCGATTTCAGATGAGACGGGATTCTTTTCGTGCTCTAAATATCTAGCTCTTGCTGAAGTAACAACATCTTCAGGTAGCGCGCCTTCATATCCATCTTTTAGTTGAAAAGTAATTATATTTCTGAGGTCAGACTCTATAGCGGATATCAGCGAAAAACATGACATCCGTGTTGCGTAATTTCGACTACCCATGTGAGGCCTCGTAGAAAGTATACTGGGCGCGGGGGTGGGCTTCCGCACTTCTGTATTAATTCAGTAAGTTATTTAAAATTATCCCCCCGTCCCTCTGCAGCTAGGGGCGTACAAGAAGATTATCATCATCGTGAACGCTGGGTGCTCACTGTTTACCCATCAAGGTGCGAATTCTCTGTGCCACTGCTAGGTAGGTGTTACGAATGAAACCGTAGCTCGGGCAACCGAGGTGGTGAAGGGCAGCGTTTAATTGCCAGCGACAAGGCCATCAATAACCTACCAAGGGGATTGAGTGTCATTGACCGTAAACCGTTAGGGGCCTATCCCTCAGTGGGTTTAATCACCATTCCGAGCCTCGTCTGTATCTCCTTCGTTGGGGGCAGGCACGATCTCTTATGGCATCGAGTAGGGCCTGGAAGTCGCGCTCCGCTCACTGCCTTACTGCGGGTGCTGTCAGCAATCTAAAGCCGTTCATTAATTTTCTTCGTCATAACGCAGAACCTCCCCCCGCACTCGACCATGACCACATCAGAAATGCGGATCAAATGAGCATCGCCAAATCGACCGTACCGATCTTTTCGGTTGTGGTCAAAACCCACACCGATGAAATCAAGAGCTCTAATCTAAGCCTTTAAGAGGTCGGCTTACCTGTCAACGTGCCACAATCGCCCAACAGTGCTTCTAGGTAATTCCAACTGCCGGCAGACCTCTGCCTGGGAAAATCCTGCTGCCTTGAGTTTGCGTACTGCCTCGAGCCTTTCTGCGGCTGCGATTCTCTGTGGTGTGGTGATCTTCTGCGGCTCGGCAGGCAGCGCTTCATCAAGAACTCCTAACCGCATGAGTTCTATCATCGATTCATTCAAGACAGAGCGTGCTGTCTTGCCCTCATCGGCTGCGGCCACCAGTGTGAGCAGCGACAGAGGCGTTAGGCCCAGCGCATGAGCCAGATCCGCACTCAGATCAATGGTCGGTGTCGTCGTCGCAGCCTCCAAGCGGCTTATGTGAGCCTGGTCAGCTTGATGCTGGAGATCTGCTTGCGATAAGCCATTCCGAATCCTCAGCCACTGTAGCGTCGCCGCATAAGCCTTCCGCAGGGACATCCAACCTACCTCTCCCAAAAAGAGACGGTATGACGCGTTTGATAGATCCCACACAAATGCATATAATCATATAGATGGGATTTCTGGTTTGTTGTCCGGTATTTTGCGTGTTCGTAGAGCCTGATTTTTGGGTTCGCACCATGAGGATCATCAATTTATGGGTAATTCTTCGGAGCATGAGTTGCTTCGCGAGGGTGAGATATCGTCCTTTGGAACAGAGCTGCCTCAAGCCGAAATAGAGGCATTGGTGGCGGATCGTTTCGGTCGGAAACCGTACTGTTTGGTCGAGGGTTGGCTGATCTTTCATGTGGACGAGCCTCCTGAATCGCTCGCCAGGGTGCGCGCCATAGGCCTGCAGACAATGTTCCTCTATTCCCATTGCGTCACCTACGACAGCCAGGGCCGGTTCCCTCCAGGGGGCTGGGTACGCTCGACCCTGTGCAAGTCGTTCGACGGCGTTTGCTTGTTCGAGACCCGTAATACGGTGTATGCCCTAGTGGGCAAGGGGCGTGAGATGACCGCATCGCTCAAGACAATATTCGGCTTATGTTAATCGCAGGCGCTAAGCAGGCCTGCTCCACACGAGATACACGATGTTCAGGATTAGCATGCAAGACCAAGCCGGCCCAGTAGGGATGTTCGGCGACGGCTTGGCGCACTTTCACGCGGTGTCACGATCTCTCACAACGCATTGGTATCACGTCTGTCTCAAACGCCGGCATGAAGAGCGATTCGTGGCCTATGAGGAGATGGTCAGCGATGAGCCCCGTCTTGTAGAGCTACTCATTGCTCAGAATGAGAGCTGCGTTGTCCAGGAAGTCCAGGTCGTAACACCTGGCTGGATGAACAAAGGTTCGGGCTGGAAGATGGAGCAATTGACGTCTTTGTCGATGGGATTCAACCAGGTAGAGGTGCCGATCTGCGTTCTTCAGGTCGAGAGCGGTGATGTGTACGTCAATACACATCAGCGTGATCTCGATGTTGGCTCACTGACTGGGTTGAAAGAGCTGTATCGGCGTAGTGCTGTGGTGAATGGTGTGCATTGCACCTTTGGGGCAGCGTAGTCATGTCAGAGATCCACACCGTTGCGGTCGACCTGCACGTAAAGCGTTACTCGGACTTTGACCTCATTCGTATCGCAAAGGCTGTCAGCCACGATTACGAAGGTTTGATCACTGCTTACCTAGTGAATGTGCATATCCATGCGTGCAGCGCCGTTGGCGTTGTATTTGGCCACCTTGTAGCGATATCAGATCCGCGATTCTCGGATGGTCGACTACTCCGGACTTCGGACATTCAGAGCGTGAAAAAGGAGGGCCGCTTTTGGGTGATCACCACTGTCAACTCCAAGTACGTCATTGCGACCTTCCGTCGTGATGTAGGGCGACGAAGCTTGCGTGAATTCCTGCGCATTGCAGGTGATCGGTACATCTCAACACCTAGTCGTCTGCAATAGCCGTCGCATTGTTGTTTGGGCTTGTCCCGTTTCGGGGGCAGCTGTCGTGAACCAAGCTCCGCTACGGCGGATCTTGGCCCTAGCGGGCTTTCATCCTCAAGCCTGCGGCCATCCATGACCTGCGCGCTCCGCTTGCATCTTTATCGAGCAAGTGGCTCCTCCTTCCCATCGCTCTTGGAGCGGACTACGACCTCTACGATACCCATCAGAAAACGCTACTGACCCTAGCACAACCGACCTTCCTCTCTACTCTTTTAAGGTGCCTGTCGGCTTTCCTTCGCTTGCTGCTGACGACATTCGAGCACGTCACATTTACCTCGACAGGGTCGAAGACTACAGCATGATCGGTGCCGGGATTTATCAGGTGACCTTGTGCTTATCGACCGTTCAATGTCTCGGGTGGGTAGGGAGGAACACGAAATTCAGGCTAAAGGTGAGTCGATCTGAATCCATGGTGGAGCTAAACTCGGAGTTTTGGCAACGGCTGCAGAGGATCCGCTGTCGAGGGATCGGGAATACACCGTTATCATCTATGATCACGCACAAGCGAGCATGTGAGGGGCACATTTCACAAAGGCATTGGAGGAAGAATGGATCAGCCTAAGCGTGAGCGAAAGAAGCCTCGAGGCACTGCATTAACGTTGCAGGTCGGCCCTGAGGGTGCTGTATGTGTAGAGAAAGAGCTACCTGCGGGGAAGCCCGAAATTGAACAGCACTTTGCTGAGATGTTCTGTACAGATAACCAAGGGATGCGGCCTCATTTTAAGCGGTTTGGGCGCTTTGATAATCTGCTCCCTCAGAAGGAAAACGATCTCGATTTCACAGTAGAAACTGACTTTGGTGTGAAGTGGCTAGAGCTTGCCGAGTTTGCCCCTATACAAGAGGTCGGACACTATAAAGAGTCCACCGGGGCTTGGAGCGGCAGTGAAATGGCCGAGCTCTTTAAGAAACTCGTGAGGAAGAAAAATCAAAAACGTTATGGGGGCGACGTCATTCTCATGATATATGCGACCCACGATCATTTCTGGGTTCCTCCGCCCATCATCAGAATGATGCCGTCGATGCTGCAAGGCGAAGGTCTCACTCTGGAAGCCGTGTACATGGTCTCGCCGCATGGAACCATCCTGGAGGCGTGGCCGGGTGATCCCGACAGTCAGGGCCCTATGGGGCTAGGGAACGTTCGCCTTGGGATTCCTCCACTTAGTTAATCAGGGCGAAGAGGAGATACCGGGACGAAAGATCTAAGCAAGGTGCTCACGCCCGACCACCCCTTGTACCCCGAGGCCCTGGAAGCGCTGAAGGTCTACCATCAGGCCAAAGCTGATGGGGTCGTGGGGATGGAGTTGGAGCGTCTGCGGTTGATGGCTGAGCATCGTTTTCAAGCCGTCACTGATTATCAGCTTCGAGCCCTGGATGGGCCGGCAGAAGAAATTCATTAGTGGTGCGCATCGCTCACTGGGCGCAATTTTGATTGCCCTAGACTCAGAATAGCAGATCTTCCTCGCTGATTGGCTCAGGCTCCACCGGCGGCTTGGGCCTGAGGGCTTGGTGGATGCTTTCTAGTCGTACTTGGAGCTCATCAAAAGTCACCACCAATACATCCTTCAGGCCGCTTCGATACTGCTCGAAGGCACGCTGCTTAGCCAGATCCTTGGGAGTTCGGCCAATGATGACGATTGCCGCAATGGCGTGTGCGTGAACGCGCTGATCAAGCTCCTGGGACAGACCGAAGACCTCCCGTTGGAGCACGCTGCGTTGGCTAATGATCTGACCGACGGCACCGCTTAGCTCATAGGAAGGCACGAATGTCTGCCGGTATGACTGACCGAGCAGCTCAGTCTGAGGATGCTTGATCTCGATGAGGGCAAGATTTCCGGTTGCTCTGGCGGCCATCAGGAAATCCGAGAACTGACCGCCCCGGCCACTGAATCCTTTACCGCCAATGTATGGCTGGTCTGCAATCTTCTTCACCGGATACCCAAATGCCATATCGAGCACGAATGGGTGTTCGCTTAAGAACCGCTGCCATCGAGGTTCGCTTACCTTGTTGTCCATCATTTTTCGATAGATCTCAATGAGTTCTCCGAGTGTAACCAGCTCGATTTCTGCCTTGAGATTGAACAGTGAGTTGGGCGCAGATTTAGCAAGCGCAGGAACGTTTTGCTCCGTCAGCTTGGCTGCCTGCTGTTGATCTTTAGGCGAAAGCCGAGGCGATAGGGATCCTAGAGAAACCAAGTTAGCGAGAAGGTCAGGGGGCAGCTTCCTGGCGCGTGGAGGATAGAGCTCAGGCGCAGCTTCATGAAGCAGGCTTGTATAGCAGGCAAGCTTCTTGTCAGACGCTGTCTCCCGCTGGTGGCGCTGGGTTAACCGATCCAGGCTTTTCCGCAGTTGCTCTAGACGATCAACGCCCAAGTAAAACTCGTAGCCTTTGAGTTTCGCATCGTTGTGACCAGTACCACCGTGTATCACGATGGTATCAACCCTCTTTAGACTGCTCAGTGCCTGGACGATGCACCTGTATTCGTACTTGAGGCCAAGGCCGTAGCGCCAATCCGTATAAAGCCCTTCCGGAAGTCCATCGAGCAATTCGTCTACTTCGTAAGGAGTGGCTGGATGGGAGTACGGTGTATAAACAGGTCTTGTAATGATGATCGACCTGATTCCGTGATATCGGGGCTGACCGTACTCGGGGTGTTCGGCTCTAGGGTTGATGGGATAAATGGTCAGGTAAGACGGTGCAACCTCCAGCAGAAGGTGCCAACCTGGCTCATGCTCTGCCAACGCGACGTCGCTGTAATAGACCCTAGAAATCCCATATATCTCTTCACCGATGGACTCGTACTTTTCATCTGACTCGATGGCCGAGAGATCTTCCTCGCTCAAAGCCCCAGTGTCTTCGAGATCAAACCGAAGGAAAGGCCCTCCGTCGGTGCGCTGCTGCATGGCGTACTGCGAGGGCCGCATAGAAGGCATAGTGCTGTCGTCCCTGATCAAGATAGTGGTCGCCGAAGGCGTTATACCGAGTCTAACGAGCCGCTTGAGCTCCGGAAAGACCGGCACCAAAATGCTGATTCGTCGAGGGCATCGATGAGCGCCTGTGGCTCAAGGAGAAAGGTATGAGGCCCACTGACGCGATACGAGGAAAGGAAGGGGAGATTCGGCGCCTCATCGAAACCTATGGCTTCACCGAGCCCAAACTCTTCGGCTCTGCCACTCGAGGCGATGGTCACGAAGGGAGTGACCTTGATCTGCTCGCCACCATCCCTCCAGCAATGGTCGGCAAAATCTCCCTGTTCGACATCGCCGGCCTCGAAGACGAGCTTCAGGCCTTGGTGGGTGTGCCGGTCGACTTCCACGTGAGCAACAACATGCCTGAACACCTCAGGCAATCCATCGAGCGTGAGATGGTTACGCTCTAGCTGTGAACATGCTTGCGATGATCCTGGCGTCCAGCAGAGCATGGTGAGGCAGTTCTTCCCCATCATTCGTCGCGGTAAGGGTTGTGGCATCAGTAGGAAAGTTTCTGACGTTCTTGGGCCATTTCCCATCGTAATAGGCGAGCTCGCAAAACAGCTCCCAGTCGTAGGCAGGTGCGTCAGTGACAATCTCGAGCTCTTCGTCGTAGGTTGCCAAGAACCGGAGGAGCGCCGACCTGGCCTCGATGGTCGGCATGGCGTACTCACCTCCCCAGAGCTGCTGCAGTACGATCTCCTTCACGAAATCACTGCAGTCTTCTTCTTCCCAAGTATCGAGCAATTCCACGTAGAATTCGCGCCCATCCTCAGCTACCAGTGCGAGTGATATCAGCTTCGCTGCTGCTGATAGATGGGTAAATTCGCAATCAAGAAAGACCATCATGTTGGTAGAACTCCACAATGGCTAGGGCTCGCCTGGATATGGCGCAGGAAGGTCAGCTATGGGAAATGGCCCTCGAACATCTTGGCTCAGACGGACTCCTCCAAGCGGTCATAGAAATGTGGAGCCGCGCCGCCCCTCCACCCAGACCATTGGTTGAACACCTGTCCACCAATGAGGTGAGTCAGGACGTCTTGAGGATACTGAAAATTGCCCAGCTGCGGGTAGGTGCCATCGTGCCAGGTCGAACGCCTGATGCAGGCACTGTCACATTATACGCTCGTCACGCTAGCAATTTAGTTGATGGGCTCATTACACGATTGCCGAAGGAGCAGCTTTCACGAGCCATGCGAGGCTATCGTGTTGAAATAGAACTGGGGATTTGACGTCTACGCACGCTCCCCAGAGATAGCAGTCAGCAATGTCGTATAGAATTTGTCGAGCGAAGTGCCGCCCCTTTGAGATGTTCTATGAACTCTGAATTAACCGAAGAAGAAATGCATCGTGCCCTTTTCGGTACGCCTCAGCCCGAAGAGCAGCTGTCTGCACCTCTAGTAAAGGAGCCTGTGGAAGAAGTTGTGCCCGCGAAACCGGTAGTTGCTCCAGCAGCCAAGAAGAAAGCGGCAAAAGCTTTTACGCCCAGGCTCAGGGTCAAGCTTCGGGTTGGGAACGAGTTTGAGGGGAAAATGATCGAGTTGATCCATGATGCCGACACGTTGAGCTCATTGCTGGCTGAGCAAGAGGCTGTGAAGGCGGCTAGGAAGAAATACAAGTATGTTGAGGTCGTATCGGTTAAATCGATGTAGACGCGCCAACTGACCTAGTTGCGCAAAGGGTAGGCCCGTACCTTGATCACTGATCAAGCATCTTGCCTCGCCAAAGGCGCCTTAAGATCGCTCGCATGCATGGCTCTTGATGCTATTGACGCAGATGCTATTGACGCAGATGCTATAGGATCAGATCAGGAGATGGCATTCCTCCTTTAACCGCCTTCGTGCTGATGATGCCTACGTGAACCCTGGACAGGGTGCGTAGGTGTGCCTCCCTGTCCTCCAATTTAGGACAGGATATGATCTTACCCTTCGAGTCTCGATTTCTTCTCTGCACCTGCCCTCCGCCTGTTATTCCATTCAGGTCTGATGAGGTGTGCTCGCCATGCTGAATTCATTAATCGTCATCGCCGTTGGCGCTTCACTTGGAGCTTGGTTGCGTTGGCTCTTGGGGATGAAGCTGAATGCTCTGTTCCCAACGATTCCTCCAGGCACTGTGGTCGCGAACATGGTTGGGGGTTACATCATCGGCTTGGCCATCGCCTTCTTGGCCGCATCTCCGACACTAAGCCCAGAGTGGCGTCTCCTAATCATCACGGGCTTCTGTGGTGGGCTTACCACCTTTTCCACATTTTCAGCCGAGACGGTTGTCTTGATTCAGGAAGGCAGATTGGTCTGGGCGCTTGGCTCAATTTCGTTGCACGTTGCAGGCTCGTTAGCGATGACCACTGCCGGGCTTCTGTCCTACCAAATGATTGGTGCTCGCTGAGGATATAGAAATGAAAGGCTATAGCTGGCAGCTCTCGTTCCTGAGCGAGCACGAAAGCAGATGACTCACCTAGTGATGGCTTTTGGCCTCGATGCCAGCTAGATTTGGAGCTTTCTACGATCAAGGAAGGATATGAAAAAGCTCATCGCAGTCATGGGGATGTGTGTCGCACTTGGCGGTTGCGCTACGTCGCACTACACCGCAGGCCGAGACTTTCCGTCAGTAAGTGTAGCGAGCATCACCAAAGGCAAAACCACGACGTCGGAATTGAAATCCCTATTTGGTGAGCCCTACGCCAAAAGCGCTGTCAGCGAGACTGACGAGAAGTGGGTCTACACCTACACCAATGGCTCAGCCCATGCCCAAAGCTACGTGGTCACCATGAAGGTGACGACTACGGGCACGCAGAAAACTCTCGACGTCTTGATCCGAAATGACGTGGTCATCAACTACACGTTCAGCGAAGGCCCTGCTCCAGGCACTACCACTGCGACGAACTAAGTTCGCCACCTTGCCATTAGGCGACCCACCGCGCTCAGTACGTTGTTGATGGAGCGAGCTCATGGACAGAACATATGCCTTCGTGGATGAGTCCGGGAATTCCGACCTTGATACGTCAAAGGGAGGAAGCTCGGGCTTCTTCATCGTGTGCTCCATTCTGGTGGCAGAGAAAGACCTGGAAGCTGCTTATGCCCAAGCTGAAGCACTCCGCAAGCGTCATTTTCAAACAGGCGAGATCAAATCTAGCAATCTGAAGCCCAAGGATTCAGATCGCCGTGGTCGGATCCTCAACGAGCTAGCCGAGCTGCCATTCAAGCTGTATTTCACCGTCGTTGATAAGTCCCGAATTCACAAAGACGGCGGCCTCCGTATCAAGACCTCGTTCATAAAGTACGTGAACGGGTTGCTCTATGAACGTTTGTTCCGCGCATACCCTGACCTCCAGATGATCGTAGACGAGCATGGTGGCCAGGAATTTCAGGAGAGCCTCAAAAGCTACGTTGCAGAACGGTTCGTCGACGACCTATTCGGCGATAAGGATGCCTTCCAGACGATGGCCAGTAAGGACAATGTTTTGGTTCAGGTTGCAGATTTTTTTGCTGGCTCAGTCGCTCAGATCTACGAAGAGAAAGCATCGGAAGAAGCAGTTCTTGCCTACAAAAAGATCCTACGCAGCCTGACTCTTGGAATGCTTGAGTGGCCATCCAAGTACCAGTCTCTTCTGCCACCGCCGACGGATGAATCTGGGTATGCAGACTACCAGGTACACCAAGAAGCTGTCCGCCAGGCCGACCGCTTTAGCGAGCGCGTTGGTAAGCACCCCGATGAAGATGAGCGACTGCAGCTAAGCATCTTGAGGTTCTTGAGATTCCAGAGCGAATTCGTCACCAAGGATTACGTGCTTACTACGGAGATTATGGCCCATCTAAAAGATAGCGGACTGGGAGAGGTCAACGGTCAGAGAATCCGCTCCAGTGGCATTGCCAAACTCCGCGATGCGGACGTCATCATCACAAGTGCGGCGAAGGGTTACAAAATTCCCCAGACACGTGCGGACATCAACGACTTCCTAGAGCGGGCATCAGGCATCGTCGTCCCTCTTCTCGAGCGCGTTAAAAAAGCGCGCGATGTGTATCGGCTGAGCAGTCGAGGAGAATATGACATCGTCACTGCCAACCTTGCTGAGCTAGCCAAGCTGCTCGGTGCGCTCGAGGCATTTGCAGATGACTGACATGTGCACTCATGCCGACGCCTAGTCGGCTGAGCTGCAAGATATTCTCGATTTCGAGAGCGGCTTAAACCAAACACGGCTCTGACTGGCACACAGTATTTCCTAATGACAACATTAATGTACCCTAATTAAATTCTCAAACCACACCGTTAATTATGAGTCAAATGGAGACAACATGCCAATCACTGATCTTAAAGGAAAAGACGGCTTTGAAGTCGATGACTACTTTTCAAAAAAATCGCTGGAGGGTCTAGAGGTTTCAGAACTAGCCTATCTCCACTTGAACATGATAACTGCAAAAAAGCGTCTATCAAATACAGCAGTATCTTCCAGCTTGTACGATTTGATGGAGACGGCCAATGCATCCTTCAATAATGCGAGAACCAGAATATACACACCTCTTCTTTCATGTTTTTCAATATTGGATCAAATCGGTGGAGCATATAGCAGCCATCTAAGCACTTCTGACTTCCAGGCAGGAGTTAAAGTTGCTCTAGCCACTTTTGGAGATTTCACAAAAGAAGAAATAGAAAAGATATATTCGCTTAGAAATGGCTTGTATCACGACGGAAGCCTTGTAAACATTAGCAAGCATGGGAGCGCCAAGGTTGTTTTCCGCTTGTCAGCCGAGTCATCAGATAAAACTATCACTCCTCCGGAGATTGAATGGGACGGAATTTATCACGACAACCTGGCCAAATACGTCACAAAAATAAATACAAAGATGTTCAGGGATGATGTTTATGAAATTGTCAAAAAGTGCAAAGCTGAACTTCTCGACGGAACACTAATTATGAAAATAAGTGACCCCAGAGAGTTTTTCTATAAGTTCTTATTTGCCGCCCCTCTCTGACACTGCCTACACTAGAACTCTGGTGAGTTACTCGGATCCACACTAGGCTACGGAGATATAAACCTATAATTGCCGAGATTTAGGGTGCGTCGTCCAAGGGCACGGTGCTTTCCCCTTTGGGCCGACGGGTTGAGGATGGAAGCCCGCAAGGGCCAAAATCCGGCTCCTCTGGGTTTTGGTTCACGGCAGCCGTACCCCGCAGGGGGCAAGCCCGAAAACTGAAGTAATGTGAACCACCATCGACTACGAGACAGGATGGTCGCTAAAAGCTTCGTGTAGCAGGGTCTGCATCATCACCGAAGCAGGGCCTTCAAGAAAGTGCTCTTGGCTGCTGACATCGAAGCGCACAGGGTTGACGTGTACGACAGTTGCCCCCTGTCCCAACGCTCGTAGTGGGAGCTCTGCAGCTGGGTAAACAATCCCGGACGTACCAATCGACAGAAATACATCACACCTTTCTGCAGCAGCGAGCCCTACGCTCCAAGAGCCTTCCGGCAGCATTTCCCCGAACCAGACCACACCAGGCCGAACATACCCGTTACATACGGTGCATCGCGGCGGCTCAATCCGACATCCACCCTCAGGCAGGGCGTCAGAAGGGAGAGGCAAGGTATGCGCTCGTCCACAATCGATGCACCGAGGCGAGTGCAGGCTGCCATGCAGATGAATCACATCCTGGCTGCCGGCTCGCTCATGAAGGTCATCAACATTTTGAGTCACTACGGTCAGCTTAGGCACATGCTTGGCAAGCTCAGCGATAGCGAGATGTGCCCCGTTTGGCTGCGCCTGGATAACCTTCAGCCGGCGCCACTCGTACCACCCCCAAGACAGGCTCGGGTCTGCACGAAATGCCTCAGGGGTTGCCAAATGTGCAGGATCAAACTTATCCCAAAGTCCACTCAGCGCATCTCGGAATGTTGGGATGCCGCTTTCTGCTGATGCACCAGCGCCAGTAAAGACCACGACGTGCTGAGCCTCCCGCAACCGCTCAGCGAGGGAACTGATAGTCACAAACTAACTCCTTGAGATGCCGCAGTTGATCATCGCTCACGCGGCCTGAACCCGCAGCCGAATTCGAATGAGGCAAATTGAATTGGTTGAAGCCGCACCTTACCTGGTGCCATTCGGATGCTCTCCCCAGTTTAAAGAACTGAAAATATAATATTGCGAAAGCAATCAACGATGGGTAGCATCCACGTAAGGTCTAGAGAACCATCCCCTCCCGCCCATCTTGGGCACGGTAAATCTCTGTTGAACAATTCTTTGCTGCGCTCCTAACTGAGCACTGAATGGCAAGGGGAGGCCCCGTTCTTACATGTGCTCATCATGGAGAAAGGTATGCCTGCTCTCAGCGTTGCCGAAGCCAAAGAATTAGCACACTACGTAAAACACTCTCACGCTCACATCTTCAATACTGTACCGCTCGGGAAATGGCTGACAGCTATATCGCGCGCCTGTGGGTTCCGTGACTGGAACGTGATGAGCGCCAAAGCACCGAAATTACCCGATTCGGCCATTGATAACTGGGGAGACTCTGGTCTCGGTTTTGCCGTTGTTAGCGCGCCGGGGTGTGCGACTTCCCATCACTTGATCCATGATCGCAGCAACGCCTGGAACATGGTGCAAGTCGCCGAAAAACTAGCTCAAAGGATTGCCAGCGGTGGAGAGCATCGGTTTTCAGGAGCGACTTCAAAGTTTTCGTTGCCAGACCCAGCCGAATCTATCGAAGACTGGCCAGCTTTCAACCTCCCCATACGAAGAAAGCATTCCACAGCGCTTCCCCCTGTGAAGGTCACGATAGCGGACGGAGATGTCACCATTTGGCTCTGGTGGCTAAGTCCACGTTACCTGCTTCGCGCAGGCTATCCAGGTGAGCCGGAAACCCTCGCCTTCTACTCTCTGCATGAGCAATCCACGACTTCCAACAATGAGTGCGTTACAAGCTCATTTTTGCGTGAGCTGACCGGTCAGGTTTTACCAAAAAGGCACTGCTACTACTGCACCGAGCTTCCAAACGAGCGGCACATTTACAGGCTGATGCTCGTTCAGGAAGGCAGTCGTGAAGGGCAAGCAACCCAATACGCTTATGACAACTATGATTCCGCAGCCAAGCAGAAAATAGCGTTGAACTCGAGACTTGGGTTGAGTCAGCGGGATGCGCAATCCGTATCAGCGGTATTCGCCCAGTACGATCCTTACTATGAAGAGGATTATTTCGATGACTACTCGCACAACAACGACTAACTCAGCCATTGCCAGCTAGGAATCAATCTATATGTCAACGTATCACTATCAGTGCCAACATTGTTATTGCACCACCAGTATGTGGGAGGTGGAGGATGGCGAAGACAACTACTACGGCGGAGCCATTGAAGACTGTGGATGTACCTCGCACCATGGTAGTCAGGATGACGATGATGACTAACGCTTGACGCTCATAGGTCATGACCGTAAGCGGAGCGCGCCGGCCCTCTGGGCCAAAGGCCTGAGGATAGAAGCCCGCAGGGCCAAAACTTGGCGAAGCCAGGGTTTGGTTTACGACAGCCGCACCCCGATAGGGGGCGGGCTCAAAGCAGGGATAACAGGCTTTGACCAGCACCGTGAGAAACCTGCACGCGTTTGAAGGCTACAAGGTTTGTCAGAGGAAGATCGTTTACAAGCCGTTCCAGATTCAGCTCATCTCCGGGCTGCAGGATAGCTTTGATGGCTGAACCAATTGCCTGCCTGATATCGGCTTCTGGCGGCACAGGTTCACCAGGTTGGCAGACCTTTGAGGTCTCGCTGAGATCGTAGAAGCTCTTGTAGCCCAAGCCCTGGGCGAGAGCTTTTTGAGCACCCGCAAGCGAAATTGAGGCCGAGCCATACCATTGATCTTGCAACTGCTTTGCCAGGCTTTTGAAATCACGATTTCGGATCAGATCGTCTGGATAGACTGGGACTCGCATAGCAGTTCTCCGGTATCTACAAAGCACTGGGACGACGGATACCCATTGCGGAAGTGATTGAGCGCAAGGTCAGAACTGCGGCAGAGACCGGCGCTGCGTTTGTTCCACTGGATGAGCTGTTCAAACAATGACTAAACAATGCTCGAAATTGAAGGGGTCATTTAATGTGCCCGAAAAAGGTCACAAAGCCAGATTTACAGGCTTAATGTACCTTTTCGGGATCATTATGAGCCTGCAGATCAGTCCTGTTACTCTCAAGCCTTAGCCTATGTGGACTCCCTAGTGGCCTGTGCATTGTTCTCGTCATCCCCTGGTACACCTTCGATCTCGAAGCGCGTATCAAATACTGGATACGCAGTGCTCACATCATCAAGGATGGCATTTACCAAGTGCAGCGCATCAGCAACGGTAGGTTCTAGCATCCGGTGGTATGGCAGTGGGATGCGATGGAAGCGGTGCAGAGGGTTCAGGCAGTGAGTAAAGTTACTGTCCCTTATTGCACCCCATTGACCATGGACGAAGCCCGAGGCCCAACCGTAGTACCTGTCGTAGTCATCCTTCGTGCCTGACTCCTCTGCTAGCCTGCGAAGATCTTTACCGGCCCAATGGCCCAGATCAATCTCCACGTACTCTTGGAAGTAGTCTTCGTTAGCCAAGGTCTCCAGAGCCTTTTGGGTCACAAACCGAGGCTTTTGGCCGGCCATCTCCTCGTGCTTGAGCAGAGCCAGCTTGGCTTGGCCTGCGCCATAGGAGCGGAATTTTTTCCACATCTCGTCGTTCCCACAGCGTACTAGGTAAGCCAGCGAGATCCTGCACTCAGTAAGAGATCGAAGCAGTAGCCTGCCGGTAATCGCTGAACTCAACGGGCCCATGCTCATTTCGGCCAAGCAGGCGAGAGCGAAGAACCCGAACCCAAAAATGCCATCATGTTTCTGATTCAGGCCGGTGGTGCTCAAGCTCGTGAACCAGTGAGCCAGTAAACCTTCGCGGACATCATTGATCGTCTTGCCCAAGATTTTTGGGTCATGGGCAGATCCGCCTCTGGCCTCCAACGGAGCTGGGAGGCAATGGGTACGTTCCAGTGTGTAAGCCCAAAATAACTCCGGCCAAAGGTTAGGTTCTTGATCCGGTTTAAGGCTGATTACAGCCATTTCCATGGATCTGATGGAGGGGCGGACTGATCTCATATCTCCCCGGTGTGGATATTCAATAATTTCTTGAATCCGCTCCCTCATTTCCTCCATGACGAAGATTTCCCCTAGCCCTAGCTTGAAGAGCACGCTTAACCAGCGCACATCCGTTGCTTCTTGGGACTGGTGGTCAAAGGTTTTCAATACCGCTAGGCCAAGGGTCTGCCAGTCGTCCTCGGTTGCCTCAGCAGCGAGTGCTGCTTTCCACCACTCTCGACCTGGAAGGTTCTCAAGGAGCAGCAACGGACGTAACGCTTGCAAGCCTGAATGGCAGTGAAGCACCCGGCTCACGAGGCCGTCGAAGAGTTCTCTCGGCTGGTTCGGTAAATCAGAGTGGCGAAGCGACCAGCCCAGCGTGCGCATTCCACGCCATCCGGCCACCCAGTCCACCAACATCCGGCCACCCTTTCCACGCTCATCCGGCCAGGCAGTCGGAGCGCAGCGACGCAGGTTTGCATTGTTAGTCTGAAGTCCCTGTCGTC